>NZ_PHQT01000007.1:0-5384 GCF_004332415.1 Synechococcus sp. BS55D | reverse complement strand
TTGAGAATTGTTTTACCTGGCATCGAGCTATTTTCTCAGGGGGCTACCCCCCAAATATCGTCGCCGCTGCTGCGTTTCACAACCGAGTTCGAGATGGATCGGAGTGGGACCACAGCGCCATGGACACCAGGATAGTTCAATCCTCAAGGTATGAACCCTGAGAACTGCATAGGCTCCCATCACTCTTCAGTGATGACGTCTGAATTGAATAAAACTTGTCTCTCAGGCAAGAACCAAATGTTGGTCAAGCCCTCGGTCTATTAGTACTCCTCCGCTGCATCCATTACTGGACTTCCACGTAGAGCCTATCAACGGGTGTTCTTCCCGTGACCTTACTGGGTTACCCCATGGGAACACTCATCTTGAGGTGGGCTTCCCACTTAGATGCTTTCAGCGGTTATCCACTCCGCACATGGCTACCCAGCGTTTACCGTTGGCACGATAACTGGTACACCAGAGGTGCGTTCCTCCCGGTCCTCTCGTACTAGGGAGAAATCCTCTCAATGTTCCTACGCATACACCGGATATGGACCGAACTGTCTCACGACGTTCTGAACCCAGCTCGCGTACCGCTTTAATGGGCGAACAGCCCAACCCTTGGGACCGACTTCAGCCCCAGGTTGCGATGAGCCGACATCGAGGTGCCAAACCTCCCCGTCGATGTGAACTCTTGGGGGAGATCAGCCTGTTATCCCTAGAGTAACTTTTATCCGTTGAGCGACGGCCCTTCCACTCAGAACCGTCGGATCACTAAAGCCGACTTTCGTCCCTGTTCGACTTGTAGGTCTCACAGTCAAGCTTGCTTCTGCTTTTGCACTCGACGGCTGATTTCCAACCAGCCTGAGCAAACCTTTGCGCGCCTCCGTTACCTTTTAGGAGGCGACCGCCCCAGTCAAACTGCCCACCTGATACTGTCCGCTCCCCGGATAACGGGTGAACGTTAGAACCCTAGCTCTGAAAGAGTGGTATCTCACCATTGACTCCCTAGTACCCGCAAGCACTAGATCAACGTCTCCCACCTATCCTGCGCATTCAGAGCCCGGGCACAATACCAAGCTACAGTAAAGCTTCATAGGGTCTTTCTGTCCGGGTGTATGTAGTCCGCATCTTCACAGACAATTCTATTTCGCCGAGCCTCTCTCCGAGACAGCTCCCAGATCGTTACGCCTTTCGTGCGGGTCGGAACTTACCCGACAAGGAATTTCGCTACCTTAGGACCGTTATAGTTACGGCCGCCGTTCACCGGGGCTTCAGTCGCCAGCTTCGCTTACGCTGACCGGCTTCCTTAACCTTCCGGCACTGGGCAGGCGTCAGCCCCCATACATCGTCTTGCGACTTAGCGGAGACCTGTGTTTTTGGTAAACAGTCGCCTGGGACTCTTCACTGCGACCAGCTCGCGCTGGCACCCCTTCTCCCGAAGTTACGGGGCCATTTTGCCGAGTTCCTTAGAGAGAGTTACCTCGCGCACCTCGGTATTCTCTACCACCCCACCTGTGTCGGTTTCGGGTACTGGCAGTTATGCCTTAACGGGTATAGAGCTTTTCTTGGAAGCATGACGTCACCAACTTCGCTGCCGTAGCAGCTCGTACTCACGCCTCAGCTCGGATCGTTTTCGCCGATCCTCAACGCCTCGAACGCTTGAACCAGTAACCAACATCTGGCTTGGCTAGCCTTCTCCGTCCCTCTTCCCAAAACATAACCGGTACAGGAATGTTGACCTGTTATCCATCGACTACGCCTTTCGGCCTCGCCTTAGGTCCAGACTAACCCTCCGCGGACGAGCCTGCCGGAGGAACCCTTAGGGTTTCGGTGCATGGGATTCTCACCCATGTTTTCGCTACTCAAGCCGACATTCTCACTTCCATGCAGTCCACGCCCGCTCACGCTAACGCTTCACCCCACATGGAACGCTCCCCTACCATAAATCCGCAGCTTCGGTACAACGCTTAGCCCCGTTCATTTTCGGCGCAGGATCGCTCGACCAGTGAGCTATTACGCACTCCTTTGAGGATGGCTGCTTCTAGGCAAACCTCCTGGTTGTCTGGGCAATCCCACCTCCTTTATCACTTAGCGTTGATTTGGGGACCTTAGCTGGCGGTCTGGGCTGTTTCCCTCTCGACCATGGAGCTTATCCCCCACAGTCTGACTGCCTCGCTACACACAGGGTATTCAGAGTTCATCTCGATTTGGTACCGCTCTCGCAGCCCGCACCGAAATGGTGGCTTTACCCCCCTGCTGGAGCACGAGACGCTACGCCTCAACGTATTTCGGGGAGAACCAGCTAGCTCCGGGTTCGATTGGCATTTCACCCCTAACCACAGCTCATCCGCTGATTTTTCAACATCAGTCGGTTCGGACCTCCACTTGGTATCACCCAAGCTTCATCCTGGCCATGGTTAGATCACCCGGGTTCGGGTCTATAAACACTGACAAACGCCCTATTCAGACTCGCTTTCGCTATGGCTCCACCATTCCCGGTTTAACCCGCCAGTGCCTATAAGTCGCCGGCTCATTCTTCAACAGGCACACGGTCATCCGATCAGTCGGACTCCCATTGCTTGTAAGCTCACGGTTTCATGTTCTATTTCACTCCCCTCCCGGGGTTCTTTTCACCTTTCCCTCGCGGTACTGTTTCGCTATCGGTCACACAGGAGTACTTAGCCTTACGAGGTGGTCCTCGCGGATTCACACGGAATTTCACGTGCTCCGTGCTACTCGGGATACAGCTAGGTCAGTTCAGTTTTCGTGTACGGGACTTTCACCCTCTGTGGTGTGCCATTCAAACACTTCCACTAACATCCCTTTTCCACATTGCTGTCCCACAACCCCGATGCTCGAAAGCATCGGTTTAGGCTCTTCCCCGTTCGCTCGCCGCTACTTAGGGAGTCGTTTTTACTTTCCTTTCCTCCAGCTACTAAGATGTTTCAGTTCGCTGGGTTGGCTCGCACCGCCCTATGGATTCAGGCGGCCGTTCTAGGGGTTGCCCCATTCGGAAATTCCCGGATCAAAGCGTGTTTCCAGCTCCCCGAGACTTATCGCAGGTAACCACGTCCTTCATCGCCTCTGTGTGCCAAGGTATCCACCGTGAGCCCTTTGTAGCTTGACCAATGTATCTCCAACACGCTTGCTGTCGTTGAAACAGATTCTCTCTGATTCATTGCTGAATCAAAAATCTAACTCCTCATTGCTCGACACAATCAGAAGAACGTGATGGAGTCTCGGCTCTTGCTCGATAGAATTTGCAATCACTCCTCATCATCACCCTTTCGGATAATCATTCAGAGTCATCGCATCATCCATGAGATGCTTTATTCTTTCCAGACTCACCTATGCAGTTGTCAAGGTTCTGCCAGACTTCAAATCAAATCATCAATTGCTTGATCACTTGATTCGAGCCCAGCATCTTATCAACCATCGATAGATTTTTCTCTATCGCCGGAATGACAGGAAGCTGGGTTCCTCTAGCGGACACATCTAAATCACACTCCAACTGAACTCAAAACTCCATGACTGGACATTGAGGATTGAGATCGGTCAGTGGAGGTTAGGAGACTCGAACTCCTGACATCCTGCTTGCAAAGCAGGCGCTCTACCAACTGAGCTAAACCCCCAACACCGAATGGGCCATCCTGGACTTGAACCAGGGACCTCACCCTTATCAGGGGTGCGCTCTAACCACCTGAGCTAATGGCCCAGGAGTCTCATCCCTTTTGGGGTGTGACCTAGACAAAGTTTAGGAACTAAAAATCTCCATTAAGCAGTTCACTGTTTCCAGTTCACTCTTAACTTCAAAGCTGAGGTACCGATCGACCTAAGGTGACAGGATTTCGGCCTAAGAATAAAACTACTCAGGCATCAAAATCATTGTTTGTCTCCCTGTTAGGAGGTGATCCAGCCGCACCTTCCGGTACGGCTACCTTGTTACGACTTCACCCCAGTCATCAGCCCCACCTTCGACGTCCTCCTCCACAAGGGTTGGAGTAACGGCTTCGGGCGTGGCCAACTTCCATGGTGTGACGGGCGGTGTGTACAAGGCCCGGGAACGTATTCACCGCAGTATGCTGACCTGCGATTACTAGCGATTCCTCCTTCACGTAGGCGAGTTGCAGCCTACGATCTGAACTGAGCCACGGTTTATGAGATTTGCTTGTCCTCGCGAACTTGCTGCTCTTTGTCCGTAGCATTGTAGTACGTGTGTAGCCCAGGATGTAAGGGGCATGATGACTTGACGTCATCCACACCTTCCTCCGGTTTATCACCGGCGGTCTCTCTAGAGTGCCCAACTGAATGCTGGCAACTAAAGACGTGGGTTGCGCTCGTTGCGGGACTTAACCCAACATCTCACGACACGAGCTGACGACAGCCATGCACCACCTGTCACTGCGTTCCCGAAGGCACTCTCCCGTTTCCAGGAGATTCGCAGGATGTCAAACCCTGGTAAGGTTCTTCGCGTTGCATCGAATTAAACCACATACTCCACCGCTTGTGCGGGCCCCCGTCAATTCCTTTGAGTTTCACACTTGCGTGCGTACTCCCCAGGCGGAACACTTAACGCGTTGGCTACGACACCGAGGGGGTCGATTCCCCCGACACCTAGTGTTCATCGTTTACGGCCAGGACTACAGGGGTATCTAATCCCTTTCGCTCCCCTGGCTTTCGTCCATGAGCGTCAGTTATGGCCCAGCAGAGCGCCTTCGCCACTGGTGTTCTTCCCGATATCTACGCATTTCACCGCTACACCGGGAATTCCCTCTGCCCCTACCACACTCTAGTCCAGAAGTTTCCACTGCCATGATGGAGTTAAGCTCCACTTTTTAACAGCAGACTTTCTGGACCGCCTGCGGACGCTTTACGCCCAATAATTCCGGATAACGCTTGCCACTCCCGTATTACCGCGGCTGCTGGCACGGAATTAGCCGTGGCTTATTCCTCAAGTACCGTCAGATCTTCTTCCTTGAGAAAAGAGGTTTACAGCCCAGAGGCCTTCATCCCTCACGCGGCGTTGCTCCGTCAGGCTTTCGCCCATTGCGGAAAATTCCCCACTGCTGCCTCCCGTAGGAGTCTGGGCCGTGTCTCAGTCCCAGTGTGGCTGATCATCCTCTCAGACCAGCTACTGATCGATGCCTTGGTGCGCCTTTACCACACCAACTAGCTAATCAGACGCGAGCTCATCCTCAGGCGAAATTCGTTTCACCTCTCGGCATATGGGGTATTAGCAGCCGTTTCCAGCTGTTGTCCCCCTCCTGAGGGCAGATTCTCACGCGTTACTCACCCGTCCGCCACTAACCCGAAGGTTCGTTCGACTTGCATGTGTTAAGCACGCCGCCAGCGTTCATCCTGAGCCAGGATCAAACTCTCCGTTGTAGATCAATTCCTTTTGATGA
>NZ_PHQT01000006.1:0-46576 GCF_004332415.1 Synechococcus sp. BS55D | reverse complement strand
CACCGGCTGACCAGCCGCACGAAAACTTCGTCTTCCCTGAAGAGGTTCTGCCCCGCGGCAACGCTCTCTGATCACGCTGGCATCGACTGCCACTGCTTCAGTCATCCAGCCCGCCGAAAGGCGGGTTTTTTAATGACCAGCAAGGGATGGGAGGGGTCAAAGCGGCACGTTGCCGTTACGAAAAAGGAACGCTTTCGTGTTATCTCTCTGAATCATTGCTTCCCCCTGCTGGCAGAGGGTCAAGCCGGATGGCCAGCGTTGGCATTGCCATCCAAGAGCGTCCGCCTCATCCAGCAGCCGTTGTTGGCTGCTTCGGTTTGAGCCCCAGCCTGGGTCCTTGGGATGCAGTAACAGCAGAGTCCAGGGGCCGCTCGTTAAGGAGGGATGGCTGCCCTTCTTGACAAAGGCGACGATCGAACGACGGCTGAGCTGGGGGGCCAGGTAGCTGGTGGTCAGCACCGCATCCTGGTCGCTCACGAGTGCCATGGCACTGCGTGCTTCCGGGATCACGGTCATGCGGCTCAGGTAGGGCTCGGTAAAGAACCATGGCTTGGCCAGCGCCAGCCAACAGGCCACAGCCCAGCTGAGGGTCCACGGGAAGGACCGAGGTCGTTCTGGTTGCTCATGCAGCAATCCATCAATGGCGGCCACCACGGCCACCACAGCCAGGGGCAGGCTGTAGTGATGGATCAAGGTTCTGTAGCTGGGGGACGCTGACAGCAGGTTGGTGAGGAGCAGCGGCAGGGCGATCAACAAGGTGGGCAGTGAACGCCGTCTCCATAGCCATAGGCAGGGCAGTGCAAGCAGCAGTAGATACAGGCCCCCTCCCGACCAGTCGATGGTTCCCAGGACCTCCAGGGGTGGGCCGAGGAGATGATTGAACATGCGGCCAGCTGCCTTGGGCCCTTCCCCGTCGCGTAGCCAGGGATAGAGCCAGCGGCTCAGCAGCAGTAGCCAGCCGCTGGAGAGCAGGGCTGCAGTGAGACTCCAGCGCCAGCGGCGATGCCAGGCCTGCTCGAGAGCGATGCCGGCGGTGATCAAGACGAGGCCATCGCGGGCGCCAAGGAGCAGCAGAAGCAGTGCGAACCAGAGGAGCGGTCGCTGATCCCTGGCCGCCCAGATGCTCAGGGCCAGCACAGGCATCACCCATGTTTCAGGATGAAAGTCGAACAGGGCTGCGTTAAAGACCACCGGTTGCAGCCACCACAACAGACAAGCCAGCCAGCAGCGACGCGGCGATAGGCCGGCCTGCTGGCCAAGCATCCAGATCGGTAGGGCGGTGAATGCCAGGGCCATGGCCTGACTGGCCAGCAGCCATTGGGTTGACGGCAGCAGGGCATAGGCAGCCCCGGCGGCATAGAAGAGCCAGGCGCCGTGGTCAGCCATCACATGCACGCCCTCCATGCTGGAGATCGGCGGTAGACCGTTGCCAATCAACCAGGCCCACTGGTCAAACAGGCCCAGGTCGTAGGCATTGCTCTGCAGCCAATGATGGCGAAGGGCCGCCGTCCCCCAGAGGATGAGGCCCACCAGGGCGGCCCCCAGGCTCAGGCTCCAGGGGGGGGCAGATCTGACGGCTCGACGCCCCATCATCGTTGCTCCCCTTGGCAGTACCAGAGCTTCCACTGCGTTCCCGGCTCAGAGGGCGTCGCGTCTTGGATGGCGGGAGCATTGCGCACCGGAAGGCAGCCCGGGCTTGGTTTTTTGCTGACCAACCAGTGCTCAAGAGGCCCTGCGGCCCCAGGCCGTTGCAGTTCCCGTCCGGCATACCAGCCAAGGGATGGACGGGTGGGACCTTTGAGTTCGACGATCGCAGCGGGCGGAAGCTGTTGGATTCGGCTGGCGATCGGCCTTGGATCCCAGCTCTCATTGAGTTCCCATAACCAAAGCTGGCTCTGCCAGAAAGCCAGCAGGGCCAGCCCCCAGCCCAGCAGCAGGATCCCAAGGCCGCGCCTTCTGGCCTGAGGTGACATCTGACGCAGGCCTCCGCCACCGAGGAGCAGTCCTGTGCCAGCGAGGATCAGACTGGCGCTCGCGCTTTCGGGCGCCTGCGGCCATAGGACTGTGATGAGCGCCAGGAGCAGGCTGCCGATGCCGAGCATCTGAATGCCCCAGCCCACCCAGCGTGGCCGTCCTTTTGTCAGCAGAACGCTTAGCCCTTCTCCGCAGAGCAGGGCGATCGGGGGCCAGAGCAAATGGCTGTACCAAGGCAGTTGCGTGCGCAGGGGCAGCACCAGGGCTGCGGAGCCGATCAGTAGTCCCAGTTCCCAGCGACCGCTGCTCTGCTGCCGATGTCTCCAGGCCCAGGCGATTCCGACGGGAAGGAACAACAACCAGGGCCACCCTCCTTCCACCACCTCGGTGATCGGCATCACCCAGGCGCCACGGTTACCCCCGACGACCCCGGCCACCCTGCCGAGCCCCTGGCCGCCCCACATCACGAGCGCATCGGCCCCCCTTTGCAGGCCGTGCCAGCCATGCCAGCTGAGTCCGGGAAGGCACCCCAGGCTCAGCCAAGCTGCTGCCGCAGGCTGCCATGGTCGGCGGTCCCAGGCGCTGATGACGATGGCGATCAGCAGGAAGCCAAGCAGGGCTGGCGGTTTCAACAGCAGCACTCCGCTGCTTCCCAGACCGGCCAGAAGGGCATGCCAGTGCGTATGGCGACTGCTGATCCAGCCCCACCAGAGCAGAAGTGAGCAAGTCACGAGCGTGCCATCGAGCATCGCCAGGCGTCCATGTCTTGCCATCGGCAGAAGGGTCATCAGCACCAGGGCTGCCATCAGGGCACTGCGCTCCCTTTGTTGTTGGGCACCCCGATCTGCTGGTGATGGGTCCAGGGCACGACGCAGCAGATACAGCAAGGGAACGGCAACACTCGCCAGCAGGCACGGCATCAGCCGTATCGCCCATTCCGCCTCTCCGAACTGCTGGAGCATGCCCCCGATCAGCCAATGCAGGCCCGGTGGTTTATTCAGGTAGGCCTCGTCCCATTTGAAGGCCAGGAGCCAGCTGCTCGGGTCTTGACCAGCGCGCGCCAGCGTGGATCGGGCCAGCGTGGAGCGGGCAACAGTGGCCACCAGGCTCTCGTCCCAGTCCCGTAGGGGTAGGTTCCCAAGCCAAGGAAGCCAGAGCACCAGGCTGAGCAGCCAGAGCTGCAGAGGCCGGCACCCCAGAACCCGGAATGTTCCGTTAAGGTTCAAGCGTCAAGAACGCAGTGATGTGAAGGCATCCTCGACCTTTCGAGGTCCGGTTGTCTTCGAAGGCATTGCCGGCGTTCATCAATCCATTCAGGAGGAGGTGTCCATGAGTTCCAGTTCTTTGATTCAGGGTCTGCTGATCGCGGAGAACGCCGGCTGACGGCACCTTCTGACTGATCAATCGGTTCCGCGACAGAGCGGACCCGGCGAGAGCCCCCGATCGGTTTCCGGTCGGGGGCATCGTTTTTTGAATGTTCAACGTCTTGCTCTGGAGCCTGCCCGTGGATCTTGAGGGAGGGGGCGAGCGAGCCAGTCCTTGAGTTGTCGTTCCAGTTCGGGTTGCTCAGGGCCATTGCGCTCGAGGGCAACGATTCCGTCCTTGAATGCCTGCACTCGGTACGAGCGAGTCGGTTCAGCGAGCAGCTTGCGCATCTTGCCCAAGCTGCGCCAGTCGCTGCGAAAGGCCAGGCTGTAGCGCTCTGGAAGCGCGAGATCAATCGCTAGCCACTGCACGGGAACGACCTGGCGGGAACGATCCTGGTAGCTGCTGCTGTCCGGATAGCGCACCACCACGTCGCGTCGTGCCAGCAAGGGGACCAACGGGGTGTTGGCGCTCACGCTTGCATCCGCCGGGATCACGCTCAAGACCTCCCTGGCTGCGTGTCCGTGTCGCCACTGCGCCAGAGGAGTGCTGTACACCCAGGGCTGAACGCTGTCGGGGATCAGAAAGGACAGGCTGCGATGGGGATTGCTGCTGATGGTGAGCAAGAGCGAGAGGGCAAGGGCTGCCCCCCAGGCCAGGCGCGTTCGCGGGCCGGGTGGGGCGACGGACCTGCGCTGCCACCAGAACACCGTGCCCAGGCTGAATCCAGGCACCACAAGGAGCGTGTAGCGGATCGTGATCGACAGGGGGTCGTTGCTGCCCTGGGCTAGAAACAGCCCAAGCAGGCTCGGCCCCGCTATCACCCAGGCATCGAGGCTGATCAGGGGCACAAACAAAAAGGGGAGGGCGTGGCCGAGGAGATAAAGAACCGTCTGCCCAGGAGGGTCGATCAGCTCCTGGAGAAGGGTCAAAGGCTGACCGAGGGCCTGTCGCACCATGCTCAGGCTGCTCGCCCCATCGGCTTTGTCTGCCGTGAGGTATTGGCCGAAGTTCTCGACCATGAAACGCTTGCTGTTGTCGTCGGAGAACAGGGGCATAAGCTGACTGGTCACCACCAGCATCCAGCCGGCGCCCCAGGCGATGAGCGCAAAGGCCAGTGGCCAGCGGACCCTTTCTCGCAGCAGCATCCAGAGCCCCACGGCCACGAGGAGGATGCCGGTGTCTTCCCGGATCAGTGGGATCAGCAGCGCCGCCGTGAGGATCAGCCAGGACCGTCGCTCGAGCAGGCCGAGCATCAGTGCGAACACCGCGAAGGGAAGCTGGCAGAGATCAGTGAAATTCCCCAGGGTTGGTCCCACGAGGGCATTGCCGCAGAAAAAGCCGTAAGTGATCCAGTTGGCGGTGCGGATGGGGAGACCGCTGCTGGCGAGTCTGTGCAGCAGCAGACCGGCAGCAGCGATCAGCGTCACCTGAACCAGGGGTAGAGCTGCAGCGCCAATCAGTGCCAGCAGGGGGGCCCAGAGCAGGAGTGTGGGGGTGAAGTGTTGTCCGAGGCGGGCATAGCCAAGGGCTGGCGCTTCGCCGCCGTGGATCACGTTGGTGGAAAGCTGTGAGGAGAGGGTGCTTTCGAAGGGATGGCCCCGGAGGCTGTTCCAGAGCACCTGTTGGAAGATTCCCTGGTCGTAGCTGGCCAACAGCACGTGGGAGCGCCAGGCTTGAAGCCCAAGGCCGATGACCCAAAAGAGAAGAGCAGCGATCAGCGCTTCGCGCGACAAGCCCATGAACGTTCTGGGCGAGCGCTGGTCTGAACGCACGGAGAGGCCCCTAGGCGGAGTGAACACCGATTCTGGAGCGTTGCCGCCGGGCTGGATTTAGTAACAGCGATAACGCTTTTCCCTCGTTTTGGTTATGGCTGTTACCAGTCGTTGCGCAAGCTGGCACAGGTCAAGTTGGTTATTGGTAGGTAAAGGACGACCTTATTGATTGGCGCACTGCGCTTTTCCTGTGTGAGGAACTCCATGAAACTCTTCCAGCAACTGCTGGTGGCACCTGCTGCCCTGGGCCTTCTGGCTCCTGTGGCTGCGTCTGCCGCTGAGCTGAACATCAACGGTGTGTCTGACTACGCCGCTTCTGGCGAGCAGGTCACCAGCATCTCCCAGTTCTCCGACGTCTACCCGACCGACTGGGCTTACCAGGCTCTCTCCAACCTGATCGAGCGCTACGGCTGCGTCGCCGGTTATCCCAACGGCACCTACCGCGGTCAGCGCGCCATGACCCGCTTCGAGGCGGCTGCTCTGCTGAACGCCTGTCTCGACCGCGTCACTGAAGTGACCGACGAGCTCAAGCGCCTGATGGCCGAGTTCGAGAAGGAACTCGCCATCCTCAAGGGCCGCGTGGACGGTCTCGAGGCCCGTGTGGGTGAGCTGGAGGCGACCCAGTTCTCCACCACCACCAAGCTGAAGGGCAAGACCACCTTCGTGATCGGTGCCAACAGCTTCGGCGGTGACGCCACCGTGGTCGGTCAGTACGGCATCAGCACCAAGAGCGACTCCAGCCCCTTCTCACCGTTCTTCGGGATCGGTAAGAACAAAAAGATGGCCGCTACCGCCAACGAGAACCTTGGCGCTGCTGTCTTCAACTATGACCAGCAACTGGAACTGCTCACCAGCTTCACCGGTAAGGATCTGCTGAAAGCTCGCCTGCGCACAGGCAACTTCCAGAACAGCGCCTTCGGCTTCTCGGCTTCCACTGGGATCGCCAGCCCCTTCGGTGGTACTTACACCACCGCCTCAGGCATGGAAGCAGCCTTTGAGGAAGGCACGACCGGTAATGCGATCATTGTCGATCGTCTCTTCTATCAGTTCCCCCTCGGCAGTGATTTCACCGTCACCGCTGGTGGTCAGGTTCGTCAGGACGACATGCTGGCTGTGTGGCCGAGCGCATACCCGGCTGACACCGTTCTCGACTTCTTCACCTACGCCGGCGCTCCTGGTACCTACAACCTGAACCTCGGTTCCGGTGCTGGTATCTGGTGGCAGAAAGATGCCTTCAGCATCAGTGCCAACTACGTGTCGAGCAACGGCAACACCACTGATCCCACCGAGGGTGGCATCGCAACGGATGCTTCCTCCGGTACTGGAACGGTTCAGATCGCCTACGCCAAGGACAACTGGGGCCTGGCAGCTGCCTACAACTACAGCTCCGAGAACTTCGGAAACATGTACCAGGGCACTGCGACCCCTCTGGCGACGCAGGTTGGCAGCCTCGGCAACACCAACTCTGTGGGTATCAGCGCCTGGTGGACTCCCGAGAACTCCGGTTGGGTTCCCTCCGTTTCCCTTGGTTGGGGTCTGAACTCCACCAGTGGTGCTGATGGCGCAACGCTCTCCGGTTATGAGTTCGACTCAGCCACGACTCAATCCTGGTACGTGGGCCTGCAGTGGGCCGATGTGTTCCTGAAGGGCAACGCGGCCGGTATGGCTGTGGGTCAGCAGGGCTTCGTGACCGCCCTGGACCTCTCCGGCAACGGAACTGGCCTGGGATCATCCTCGCAAGCCGAGGACTCTCTGGTCCGCGACGGACAGTACGCCTGGGAATGGTGGTACATGTTCCAGGTCACCGACAACATCTCGGTCACTCCTGCGATCTTCTACCTGAGCCGTCCTCTTGGTGCGGCCACCCAGAACGAGACGTTCAATCAGTTCGGCGGTCTGGTGAAGACCACCTTCAAGTTCTGATCGGTTTGGATCGATCCGTCAGCTTTCGCGACAGAGGAGATGACCAACGCCCCGGCCATTGGCCGGGGTTTTTTGTTGGTAGACAGATTTTTGACTGACCAGCTGGTCGGCGATCAGATGTCCTCTGTACGCTCGGTTCGCTCGTGATACTGCGTGCTTTTCCCTGCGCACTGCTACCGCGAGCTCCATTTCCCTCAAATTGGTGTGAGGAACTCCATGAAACTCTTCCAGCAACTGCTGGTGGCACCTGCTGCCCTGGGCCTTCTGGCTCCTGTGGCTGCGTCTGCCGCTGAGCTGAACATCAACGGTGTGTCTGACTACGCCGCTTCTGGCGAGCAGGTCACCAGCATCTCCCAGTTCTCCGACGTCTACCCGACCGACTGGGCTTACCAGGCTCTCTCCAACCTGATCGAGCGCTACGGCTGCGTCGCCGGTTATCCCAACGGCACCTACCGCGGTCAGCGCGCCATGACCCGCTTCGAGGCGGCTGCTCTGCTGAACGCCTGTCTCGACCGCGTCACTGAAGTGACCGACGAGCTCAAGCGCCTGATGGCCGAGTTCGAGAAGGAGCTCGCCATCCTCAAGGGCCGCGTGGACGGTCTCGAGGCCCGCGTGGGTGAGCTGGAAGCAACCCAGTTCTCCACCACCACCAAGCTGAAGGGTCAAACCACCTTCGTGATGGGTGCTGTGAACGCTGGCGGCGACAACGGTTACCCCACCAACTCCACGTCCTTCAGCAAGAACGGCACCAAAGGCGGTGCTGACGCCTACAACCGCAACTACGGCGCCTGGGCTTTCAATTACGACCAGCGTCTGGCTTTCAACACCAGCTTCACCGGTAAGGACAAGCTGTATGCCCGTCTGCGTGCCGGCAACTTCCTGGGTGAGAACGCCTTCAACGGCAAGGGCGTGAACCTGACCAAGCTGGACATCGCTGAGAACACCTCCGCGTCCACCAACAACTCGGTGGTGCTCGACCGTCTGTACTACAAGTTCCCGGTCGGTAAGGAGTTCACCGTGATCGCCGGTGCCCTGGCTCGTAACACCGAGTCCCTGGCCCTGTGGCCTTCTGTCTACAACAAGGGTGGCGCCAAGATCCTCGACTGGACCGCTCTGATGGGCACCAGCGGTGTGTACAACAAGGAGACCGGTCAGCTGATCGGTGCTTACTGGAAGCAGAAGGTCAAGAAGGGCTCCAACGCCCTCAGCGTGTCTGTCAACTACGTGGCTGACGACGGCGACGGCAACGAGACCGATCCCACCACGGGCGGTTTCATGACCGACAACTCCCAGGCCAGCTTCCTGGCTCAGCTGGGTTACGGCGGCCCTCAGTGGGGTCTTGCCTTCGCCTACCGCTACGGCCAGTGCGACTCCGGCAACGGCTATCGCCGCGGCACCGAGTTCGCCAAGGCTTCCAACTGGAATAACCAGTGCTGGTACACCGATGCCAACGGTGACACCGTGCGTACTGGCAGCAGTGCCAACAGCTACGCCCTGAACGCCTACTGGCAGCCCAAGAACGCCGGTTGGATCCCCTCCGTCTCCCTGGGCTGGGGCATCAACAACACCACCAGCGACAACAAGCTGGGCGGTTCTGCCATCACCACCCAGAGCTGGATGGCTGGCCTGAAGTGGGATGACGTGTTCCTGAAGGGCAACGACCTGGGCTTCGCTTTCGGTCAGCCCACCTTCGCCACCTCCCTGGAAGGCGGTGATACTCCCTTCGACGGCAACTATGCCTTCGAGCTCTACTACAACTTCCAGGTGACCGACAACATCGCGATCACCCCGGCTGTGTTCTATCTGTCCCGCCCCATGGGTCAGTACACCAGCAACCTGGTGAAGGATGGTTCCGGTTACGACGGTACCTTCAACATCTTCGGTGGCCTGATCCAGACCACCTTCAAGTTCTGATCGTCTCGGATCGATCCGTCAGCTTTCGCGAAAGCGGAGCTGACCAGCACCCCGGCCATTGGCCGGGGTTTTTTGTTGCCAGACAGATTTTCGAACGGCCAGCTGTTCTGCGGCCAATTGCCCTCAGTACGCTGCGACTGTTCGTGAAGGTGTACGCATTTTTATGCGTCACTCCTTTGCGAGCTCCATTTCCCTCAAATTGGTGTGAGGAACTCCATGAAACTCTTCCAGCAACTGCTGGTGGCACCTGCTGCCCTGGGCCTTCTGGCTCCTGTGGCTGCGTCTGCCGCTGAGCTGAACATCAACGGTGTGTCTGACTACGCCGCTTCTGGCGAGCAGGTCACCAGCATCTCCCAGTTCTCCGACGTCTACCCGACCGACTGGGCTTACCAGGCTCTCTCCAACCTGATCGAGCGCTACGGCTGCGTCGCCGGTTATCCCAACGGCACCTACCGCGGTCAGCGCGCCATGACCCGCTTCGAGGCGGCTGCTCTGCTGAACGCCTGTCTCGACCGCGTCACTGAAGTGACCGACGAGCTCAAGCGCCTGATGGCCGAGTTCGAGAAGGAGCTCGCCATCCTCAAGGGCCGCGTGGACGGTCTCGAGGCCCGCGTGGGTGAGCTGGAAGCGACCCAGTTCTCCACCACCACCAAGCTGAAGGGTCAAACCACCTTCGTGACCGGTGCTGTGAACGCTGGCGGCGACGATGCCTCCAAGTACATCCGTTCCTTCGACGTGAACGGCAACACCGTGAAGGTTCAGCGTAAGAACCGCAACACCAAGTTCTCGAAGAGCGGTTTGAACGGCGGTGCCAACGCCTACAACCGTAATTACGGTGCCTGGGCCTTCAACTACGACCAGCGTCTGGCTTTCAACACCAGCTTCACTGGTAAGGACAAGCTGTACGCCCGTCTGCGTGCCGGCAACTTCGTGGGTGAGAACGCCTTCAACGGCCAGGGCGTGAACCTGACCAAGCTGGACATCGCTGAGAACACCTCTGCTGCCACCAACAACTCGGTGGTGCTCGACCGTCTGTACTACAAGTTCCCGGTCGGCAAAGAGTTCACCGTGATCGCTGGTGCCCTGGCTCGTAACACCGAGTCTCTGGCCCTGTGGCCCTCTGTGTACAACAAGGGTGGCGCCAAGATCCTCGACTGGACCGCTCTGATGGGCACCAGCGGTGTGTACAACAAGGAGACCGGTCAGCTGATCGGTGCTTACTGGAAGCAGAAGGTCAAGAAGGGCTCCAACGCCCTCAGCGTGTCTGTCAACTACGTGGCTGACGACGGCGACGGCAACGAGACCGATCCCACCACGGGCGGTTTCATGACCGACAACTCCCAGGCCAGCTTCCTGGCTCAGCTGGGTTACGGCGGCCCTCAGTGGGGTCTTGCCTTCGCCTACCGCTACGGCCAGTGCGACTCCGGCAACGGCTATCGCCGCGGCACCGAGTTCGCCAAGGCTTCCAACTGGAATAACCAGTGCTGGTACACCGATGCCAACGGTGACACCGTGCGTACTGGCAGCAGTGCCAACAGCTACGCCCTGAACGCCTACTGGCAGCCCAAGAACGCCGGTTGGATCCCCTCCGTCTCCCTGGGCTGGGGCATCAACAACACCACCAGCGACAACAAGCTGGGCGGTTCTGCCATCACCACCCAGAGCTGGATGGCTGGCCTGAAGTGGGATGACGTGTTCCTGAAGGGCAACGACCTGGGCTTCGCCTTCGGTCAGCCGACCTTCTCCACGAACAACGATTCCTGCGACAGCACCAAGTACTACTCCAACTCCACCCGTTGCAGCAGCACTCCCTTCGATGGCAACTATGCCTTCGAGCTTTACTACAACTTCCAGGTGACCGACAACATCGCCATCACCCCAGCTGTGTTCTATTTGTCCCGTCCCATGGGTCAGAACACCCGCAACCTGGTTGAGAACGGTCAGGGCTACGACGGTCAGTTCAACATCTTCGGTGGCCTGATCCAGACCACCTTCAAGTTCTGATCGCAATCAGAACGGACGATCGGAGCCCTGCTTCGCTGGGGCTCCGAGTCCATCAATGTTCACACCGTCAAACGTGAGGCACTCCTCACCATTGCCTTGCGATCAGCCCCCGGAACCCCGGGGGCTTTTTTGTGGATCTTCAGGGCATTCCATTCAGCGCCCTGTCGTCCGCTTCGGGGGTTTGATTGGATGGGTGAAGTGTTGGTGTTCAGTACCGCTCCCACCGTCTATGCCGATTGCGCCTGACATCACAGCGCTGGTGGGTCGCACCCCTCTGGTGCGCCTCAATCGGCTACCTGCTGCCCATGGATGCCGCGCTGAGATCCTCGCCAAGCTGGAGAGTTTCAATCCCACCGCCTCGGTGAAAGACCGTATTGCTGGCGCGATGGTGCAGGCGGCTGAGGCAAGCGGCACGATTCATCCTGGTCGCACGGTGCTGGTGGAACCCACCAGCGGTAACACCGGTATTGCCTTGGCGATGGTGGCGGCTGCCCGCGGTTACCGCCTGATCCTCACGATGCCCGACACGATGAGCACGGAGCGGCGCGCCATGCTCCGGGCCTACGGCGCAGAGTTGCAGCTCACACCAGGGAGCGAAGGGATGCAGGGGGCGATCGCCTTGGCGCGAGAGCTGGTGGAGGAGATTCCCGAGGCTTATTTGCTGCAGCAGTTTGACAATCCGGCCAACCCTGCGGTTCATGCCGCCACCACCGCGGAGGAGATCTGGGCCGACACCGACGGTGCCTTGGATGTCTTTGTGGCCGGGGTTGGCACCGGCGGCACCCTCACCGGCTGTGCCCGAGTGCTGCGCGAGCGGCTTCCGCAGCTGCAGGTGGTGGCGGTGGAACCTGCTGGAAGCCCTGTGCTCACGGGAGGTGTTCCAGGCCCCCACCGGATCCAGGGCATCGGTGCTGGCTTTGTACCGCCTGTATTGGACCAGGACCTGATTGATGAGGTGCTCGCGGTCAGTGATGAGGAGGCGATGGCGATGGGTCGCCGTCTCGCCCGGGAGGAGGGTTTGCTCAGCGGTGTCAGTAGCGGGGCTGCGGTGGCAGCCGCTCTGCGGATCGGAGCACGTCAGGAGATGGCTGGCCGCCGCATCGTGGTCATCCTGGCCAGTTTCGGCGAGCGTTACCTGTCCACGCCGATGTTCAGTGCAACGGCCGTGATGCCTGCCAGGCGGGATGGGCACCTATGAGTCGTGCCCCTCAGCTTGATGCCCATGGTGGTGATCCCTATGGGGTGCTGGGGGTCGGGCGCACCGCCAGTGATGCCGAGATCAAGGCTGCCTACAGGCGTCTGGTGAAACAGCATCATCCCGATGCTGGCGGCGATCCCGAGCGGATTCTGGCTCTGAATGCCGCCTGGGAACTGCTGGGGGATGCCGAGAGACGTCGTTCGTTTGACCGGACGTTTGCGCTCATGGCAGGAGGGAGCGATGAGGCGAGCCGGCGGGGGGCTCGCAATGCCCGGGCTGCCCAGGCGGCCCGCCGCTCAAGCGGCCAGGGGGCCCATGCCGATGACGCCCTGGTGCAATGGCTGCAGACCGTATATGCGCCCATTGATCGGCAGTTGGGTCAGGTCATCAATGCCTTTCCTGCTCAACTCCGTGCTTTAGCCGCCGACCCGTACGACGACACACTGATGGAGGCGTTCTGCATCTATCTCCAGCAGAGTCGCCAGCGCATCGACAAAGTCAAGTCGCTGTATCAATCCCTGCCGACGCCAGCGACGGCCCGTGGTTTCGGTTTGAGCGTCTATCACTGTCTGTCTCAGGTGGAGGATGCCCTCAACGAGTTGGATCGCTACACGATGGGTTATGTGGATAACTATCTCCACGACGGGCGCGAGATGTTGCGAGAGGCGAAACGTCGGCGTCAGCGTTTGCAGGAAGAGCGCCGTCGGCTGGAGATCAGCTGATGGGCCCGTGGCTGTTCCGTGCGCTTCTCCTGCTGATCTGGTTGCTTGCCACCGGAATCGACCGGCTTTGGTGGAGGCTGCAGAGCGGGCTCCCCGCTTGGGATCAAGCCGACTATCTCAACAGTGCCCTTGAGCATGGTCGAGCTCTTGGGTTGCTTCCCGGTGGCGGTTGGCGGGGTTGGCAGGCCCTGCTGGATCTCTCCCCAAAGATTCCGCCCCTGGCCTCGCTGGTCAACGGCACGGTAATGGCGGCGGCCGGTGATGCCCCGGCGCAAGCGGCCTGGAGCCTCAGCCTTTGGCACGGCCTGTTGTTGCTGGGCGTCGCCTCCTGGGCCTTGACGTTGCGGCAGGAGCGCCGTGAGGCCAGAGGCTTTGCGCTCCTGGCCAGCTTGCTGGTGGCCGTCACTCCAGCGCTGCTGGAGTTACGCAGCGACTACGTGTTGGAAATGGCTCTCAGTGCCACGGTGGTGTTGGCGCTCTGGCGTCTGAGCTGTTGGTGGCATCCCCAGCGCGGAGGCCGCTGGAACCAAGCGATCGCGGCGGCGCTGGCCTGCACCGTGGCGCTGCTGGTGAAACAGAGTGCGCTGCTCGTGCTGGTCCCCGCCCTCGCCTGGGTCGCCTGGGGGGCTCTCCGTTGTGGTCACGGTCGCCGTTGGCAGTTGTTGATGGGCTTCATCCTGGTGTTGGCGGGAGTGCTGCCCTGGTTGCATCACAACTGGATCACCACCCTCGGTGGCACCAACCGGGCGGTGTTGGAGTCGGCATCCCGAGAGGGGGATCCAGGCCCGCTGACCCTGGCGGGATGGCTCTGGTATCCCAAGCTTCTGCCTGGG
Source organism: Synechococcus sp. BS55D (assembly GCF_004332415.1). Lineage (NCBI taxonomy): Bacteria > Bacillati > Cyanobacteriota > Cyanophyceae > Synechococcales > Synechococcaceae > Synechococcus > Synechococcus sp. BS55D. The sequence goes on along the minus strand of NZ_PHQT01000006.1, from coordinate 32,868 downwards.
CAGATCGGTGTCGTTCTGCTGGCCGTCGGACTGGGAGGACTGCTGCTCTGGTGGTTGCAGCGCACCCGTACCGACGGGGATGACTCCCTGGGCTGGAGGTTTCTGCTCGTCACCCTGTTGGCGGGGTGGATCGTCACAAGCCTCAGTCCCAACAAGGACGACCGTTACATCGCACCGCTGTTGGCTCCCTTGATCCTTCTGCTGACGCGCGGCTGGTGGCAGTGGGGACTCTGGTGGCGTTCGCGTTGGCCTGGATCGTTGCCATGGCTGGCGCCGTTGGCTCTGGTCTCGGGCCTGCTGGCGTGCCTTCCGGCTGGCTGGAGTGCCCAGACGTCTCGTTTGCGCGAGCAGCCGCAGGGCCCTTTGGAGGCCATCGTCCGCCGGGCTGGTGGAGGTGATCCCCAGGCTGCACCTTCCACGCTGATCGTCGTGCCGAGTACCCCTGATCTCAATCAGCACAACGTGAGCTACTACGGCCGTCGCCACGGCGGTCAGCTGGTCGGCCGCCAGCTCGGAGGCCGTCGCAGTGACCTGCAGCCCGTGCTCGATCGCGCCAGCTTGGTGCTGCTCGCTGAGGGCGATCAGGGGTCCGTTCGCAAGAGCGCCAGACGTCTTGATCAGGCGGTGCGCCGCAGTGGTCTGTTCGAGCGGGTGGAGCGCTTCCCAAGACCTCAGGGCGGCAGTTATTCCCTCTGGCGGCGGCGGCCTCAATCACCGCCGCTCCCAGGATTTGAAGAGCGTTTCCCCACGCTTGCTGCGGGCTTGGCGCAAGGGCCTGCCGGCTTGGATCCCCTGTTTCAGGCGGTAGCTCTGGAGCATATGCTCGACGGCCACATGCTCTATCGCGACCGGGTCCGTCGACAGGCGGAGCAAGAACGCCGACGCGATCCCCAGGCGGTTCAGTCCCATTGGAGCCTTGCCCTGCTCGCCCTGCTGGGGAATCGACCAGGCGAAGCGGAACGAGAGTTTGCTGCTCTTCAGGTGCGGCTGCCAGGGAACCCCTGGCCTGCGGCCTATCGGTCTGTGGTGCTCCTGGCGGATTGGGCCCCTTGGAGGGCGAGCGCGGTGGCGGCCGAGGCTCGACATCGGCATGGCCCCCAGCCGTTGTTGGTGGCTCTTGATGACCTTGGGGCCGTGCTGTCTGGGGCCTTCTGGCGCTTGCCCTCTGCCGTTATCTCGGTCCCCCGCGCTGTGCAGGAGGTTGAGCAGCAGCTTCAGCCGCAGGCTTCGAGCTGATCCAGCTTGAGCCACACATCCGGCACTGGACGACGCCAGCGCACTTGGGCGTAGTCCCCTTTCACGAGAAGGATTTCGCCCGGGCCCTCGAAGATGTAGGCAGGGGGCAATGGATCGCTGGCTGCAGCTTCGGTGCTGCCGGCGTAGGCCTGGCGGTTGACCCGCACCAGGGTGCCTTTTTTGAGGGCGGGGGCTGTCTCGGCCATCACGGGAATTGTGCTGTGAAGCAGGCTAGAACCATCCGATCGTCGCGTTGTCTCCCGCTTGGCCCATCAACTGGCGGTGTATCTGCTTGCTTTCGGTGGCTTGCTGCTGGTGGCGGTGCTTCTGGATGATCTGGCAGCTCGGATCCGAGTGCCGGGCATCTTGATGGTGCTTCTGCTCGGGCTGTTGATCGACAACAAGCTGGAAGTCTCCTCAGGCACAGCTTCCCTGCTCAGCCTGAGTCATGCCGAGCAGATCACTCAGATGGCTCTGGTGCTGGTGCTGTTCTTTGGGGGGCTGACCACCAACTGGGCTGAGGTCAGGGCTGTGATTCGCCCTGCGGCGAGGCTTGCCACCTTGGGGGTTCTCCTGACCTCAGTGCTGATCGCACTGGTGATCCTTGGTTTCGGGTCCCTTGACCCCGATGGCTCCATGGCAGCTCTGTTGCCCAAGGCCCTGTTCGTGGGCGCCATGGTCGGGAGTACCGACGCTTCGGCCGTGCTGGCACTGCTCCGCCCCCTAGCGGGTCAGCTGCCCCAGCCTTTGATGGATCTGATTGAAACCGAATCCGGGTTCAATGACCCGATGGCTGTTGTCCTGGCAGGGGTGGCGCTTGCCCTTGCCGGTGGCGAGGGGGTCGCCGCTGCTGATCTGGTGATTGATGTGGTTCGCCAGTTCCTTCTCGGCATCCTGCTGGGCTTTCTTGGCGGCAGCGTCACCGTGCAGCTGCTGGGCAGTCGCACCAGCCTGAACCACAACACCATGCTTCCCCTGGTGAGCCTGGCTCTCTTGATGGTGCTCAGTGGCGGTGCGGCGTTGATGGGCGGGAGCCCCCTGCTCGCGGCTTATGTGGCCGGTCTGGTGCTCGGCAATGGCCCCAGCCTCGATCAGGCCGTCCTTGAGGAGGCCCATGCCAGTTTCGCCAAGATGGCAGAGCTCGTGCTGTTTCTTTGCATGGGCCTTGTGGTGGAACCTCAAAACGTCGTTTTTGCAGCGGGTTGGGGATTGCTCCTCTTCCTCGTGATGCAGCTGGTGCGACTGCTGATCGTTCAGGCCCTGCTCCTGCGGACGCCCTTTCGCCCTGCTGAGCGAATGTTCGTCTGTTGGGCAGGCTTGCGGGGGGCGGTGCCGATTGCTCTGGCGATTGATGCCTGGGCTTCCGGAGTGCCCTGGGGACGCGAGATGCCACCGCTTGCCCTGGCGGTGGTTCTGTTCGGATTGTTCATTCAGGGGTTCGCATTAGTGCCCCTCGCCCGTCGCATGAAGATCACGCTTCCCGTTAGCGGTCCCTAGGCCCTTAGCCTTCAGAGCCTCGCCAATCAAGCTCCATGCGCCTGCTGCTGCTCGGTTGCACCGGTCTGGTGGGCCGCGAACTGATCCCCATGCTTCTTCAGCAGGGGCACGAGCTCACGGTCGTCAGCCGTCGTCCGGAGGCGGTCAGGATGGAGCTTGGGGCGGCTGAGGTCACCTGGGTGGGGGTGGATCCGGCCCAGTCATCCAGCTGGGAGAAGGCCGGAGCGTTGCATGCAGCGTTGGAGGCAGCTGAAGGCGTTGTGAATCTGGCTGGGGAGCCGATTGCCGAGCAGCGCTGGACTCCCGAGCATCTGAAGCGGCTCTTCGATAGCCGCATCGCCACCACGGAGCATCTGGTGCAGGCGATGGCGGGCCTGGAGCAGCCTCCCTCCGTTTTGGTGAATGCCTCGGCCGTCGGTTTTTACGGCACCAGTGAAACCGCCTCCTTCGTGGAATCCAGTGCAGGTGGAGATGATGTCCTTGGTCGGCTCTGTCAGGCCTGGGAGGCCGCCGCAGCGCAAAAGCCCTTGGCCACCAGACTGGTGGTGGTGCGGATCGGCATCGTCTTGGCCGGCGATGGCGGAGCACTGGGCAAGATGCTGCCGGTGTTCCGGGCTGGCTTCGGTGGTCCGATCGGCACCGGCCGTCAGTGGATGAGCTGGATTCATCGCACTGACCTCTGTCGTCTGATTCAGACCGCCCTGGAGACGCCGGCCTGGTCAGGGGTGGTGAATGGCGTCGCTCCTAAACCAGTGAGCATGGGGGAGTTCGCCTCCACGCTCGGTCGCTGTTTGGGGCGTCCCAGCCTGCTGCCAGTTCCTGGACCGGTGCTCCATCTGCTGCTGGGTGATGGGGCTCGTGTGGTGTTGGACGGCCAGCAGGTGCGTTCCGAGCGGCTTGAGCCACTGGGCTTCCGGTTCAGCCATCCTGATCTGATCGAGGCCCTCGCCTCTGCCACCAAGACCAGCCGCCGCTGATGAGGGCTGCGCTGATCAGCAGGCCGATGGCCGGTGTAAACAAGGGCTCCCAGAGTTCCTGAAACAGTCGCAGGGGTTGTTCCACCCCCTGACTGCTCGCCAGAACGGCCGCTGCAAACCAGAACGCGCCTGCAAGAACGAGAAACACATTCAGCACCAGCAGCCGGTCCAGCCAGCGCTTCCAGAGCGGTTCCTGCGGATTCGCGTTCATGTCGAAAGGGGCTCTTGGCAGAGGTGGAGCTGATCATCGATCGCCTGGGCGATCCTGGTGCCGCCGCCAATCGTCCCAAGGCGGATGCGGGCTTCGGTTCGGCACTGCTCCTGTAGCTGAGGATCCGAGGCACTGCGCTCCAGTAGCTCTAGAGCGAGCTGCGCTGTCGCGCTCAGGGTCTCAGGGCTGCCGATGGGACCCTCAGCGCAGAAGACGGTGGGGCCGAGCAAGCGCCGCTGGGCCTCGGCAAAGCTGGCCGTGAACTGGGGGCCTTGCCCTGCCAGCTGCAGCACAGGTTTGGCCAGGCCCACCGCCTGCTCTGCGGCGGTTCCAGCCATGCAGAGAAGCAGATTCGAGCTCTGCAAGACGGCACCGAAACAGCCGCGCCGCAGGGTGATCCTGCGGCCTCCTTGCACCAGCTCTCCGCTGACGTTCATCTGCCAGCCCCGTTGGCTCACCAACGCGGCCAATTCAGGGTCGGGAAAGCTGTTGACCAGGGCCAGGTCAAGGGCCAGTTCGCCGCTGCTGATCAGCGGCTCCGGCAGCCTCTCCACCACTTGAAGCAGCAGCATGAGATTCTGTTCCAGTTCCGGGCGCCGGCTTCCTGGAAGCAGGCCAAGACGCCGCCTGCAGGAGGGAAGCGGTTCCTGGAGCTTCAGGACAGGATCCATGAAGGGGTTGCCAAGGAAGCGCACCGGCCGTCCCAGCTGCTTGCTCAGATCATCGGCGCTGCGTTGGTCCCGGCTGAAGACCAGGCGTGACTGACGGCCTGAGAGGCAGCTGCCGCAGGGCCAGGGCAAGCGCAGCACCCCCTCATAGTGACTGGAGTAGGCCACGAGATAGGTGGCGACCGGCCTTCGGCAGAGCCAGGCGCCTATCACCGGAATCACATCACCCACCACCACCACCAGGTCGTAGCGATGGGCGACCTTCAGGAGCCTCACCAGGCCACCGAGCAGGTGGAGCACCTGACCCTGCACGAGTTCCGTCAGCCTGCCGCGCAGGCTTGTGTAGCCCAGTCCACCTGTACTGAATTCTCGGGTGCGCAGGATCAGTGGCAGTCCTGCCTCTCGGTAGGGGTGGCCGTTCCCCACCAAAGGCAGGGCGTCCACCTGATGGCCGAGTCGCTGGAGGGCAAGGCCAAGCAGGGCACCAGAGAGATCTTCGCCATGGCCATTGCTCAGCAGCAGCAGGCGCGACACCTCAGAGCTCCAACCAGGCCTTCACCTTGGTGAGGGCGGGCCAGCCGGGCTTGCGGGCCAGGCCATCGGCGATCGAGGCTTTGAGCTCGTCTCCCACCTCCGGAGCCATCGCCAGCACCTGTTGCACCATCTGGATGTGATCGCGCACCCCTTTGGCTTCGGTTTCCAGCATGGCCAGAGAAAGGTTGATCCTGGCTTGAGGGTCTTGGGGGTTGAGTTTCACCGCTGTGCGGGCCGAACGCAGGGCTTCTTCCCCCTGATCACAGAGCAGTTGGAGCCAGGCCAGGCAGGTCCAGCCTGCCGATTGCCTGGGGGCCGCGTTCGTGATCGCGATGAAGTCATCCAGCAGTTCTGAGGCCTCTGCGCCGCTCTGATAACGGCCCATCGCCTGTTCAAACAGGCTTTCCTCGTTGATCGCGTTCACCGTTCAGGTTGTTCCTGCAGTGCTCTCAGATTCCCATGCAGCGGACTCAAACGGCGAAGGAGCTGCCGCAGCCACAGGTCTGAGTGGCATTGGGGTTGGTGAAGTTGAAGCCACCACCGATGAGGGCGGTACTGAAATCCAGCTGCATTCCATAGATGTAGAGCAGGCTCTTGGGATCACAGATCACTTGGAAGCTGGCGCCATCTGGGGAGCAGTAGTCGTAGATCTCATCGCTCTCCTCGATCTCGCTCGCCGGCACAAAATCCATCGTGTAGCTCATGCCGCTGCAGCCACCGGAACGCACCCCGACCCGCAGGACACGATCCTCTCCCTGTTCGCGGCAGAGCTTGGCGAGCTGCTGCATGGCCGTGGCTGTGATCAGGATCCCCTTGCCGTCCTTCCCGGTGTGGGGCGCCGTGCCGTCAGTCGTGCCGTCAGCCGTGTTGGTCGTGGCAGCGTTGAGAGGGGATGCGGTCACGGGCATGGGTTCAGACCTGCCCTCACTGTATGGATCCCCGCTGCGTCCTGCCGATTCATAGAGTCGTCTTGTTGTTGGCGGATGCTGCCGGTGCGGGTCGCGATCGTGGGCGCTGGGTTGGCTGGTCTGGCCGCCGCCGTGGATCTGGTGGATGCCGGGCACGAGGTGAACCTCTATGAGGCGCGGCCATTTTTTGGCGGCAAGGTGGGTAGCTGGGAAGACGACCAGGGCAACCACATCGAGATGGGGTTGCATGTGTTTTTCTTCAACTACGCCAACCTGTTTGCGCTGATGCGCAAGGTTGGAGCGATCGAGAATCTGTTGCCCAAGGATCACACCCACTTGTTCGTGAACTTGGGTGGTGACCTGCGCGAGCTCGACTTTCGCTTTCCGATTGGTGCCCCCTTCAACGGCTTAAAGGCCTTTTTCACCACCCCCCAGCTCAGTTGGATCGATAAGTTGCGCAATGCCCTGGCCCTGGGCACCAGTCCGATCGTGAGGGGGCTGGTGGATTACGAGGGGGCCATGCGGACGATCCGGGCCCTGGATTCCGTCAGTTTTCAGGACTGGTTCGTCGGTCACGGTGGCAGCCCTGAGAGCATCCGCAGGATGTGGAATCCGATTGCCTATGCCCTCGGATTTATCGATTGTGAGGCGATCTCTGCGCGCTGCATGCTCACCATTTTCATGATGTTTGCGGCGAAGACGGAAGCCTCGAAGCTCAATCTGCTTAAAGGATCACCCCATCGCTGGCTCACAGGGCCAATCTTGGATTACATCAACGCCCGTGGGGGGCAGCTGCATCTGCGCCACCGGGTGAAGCAGGTGCATTGCAACGCTGCCGATACGCCGGAGGTGAGTGGCCTAACCCTTGGCACCCCTGAAGGAGACATCCATGTGGAAGCCGATGCTTATCTGGCCGCATGCGACGTGCCTGGCATTCAGCGTCTGCTGCCTGAAGACTGGCGTCGGTTCCCGCAATTCGACGCGATCCACAGGCTGGAGGCCGTTCCGGTGGCGACTGTCCAGCTCCGCTACGACGGCTGGGTGACCGAACTCGGGGATCAGCAGGGGCAGGACCAGCGTCGCCGCGATTGCTCGAAGCCCGCTGGACTCAACAACCTGCTCTATACCGCTGATGCGGATTTCAGTTGCTTTGCGGATCTGGCCCTCGCCAGTCCAGAGGACTACCGCAAAGAGGGCCAGGGCTCACTGCTGCAGTGCGTGCTGACGCCTGGCGATCCCTGGATTCCGAAGTCAGTGGATGAGATCGTCGCCCATACCGATGCGCAGGTGCGCGCTCTGTTCCCCTCTGCCAAGGAGCTCACACTCACCTGGAGCAACGTGGTGAAGCTGGCCCAGTCGCTCTACAGGGAGGCACCAGGGATGGAGCCCTACCGCCCTGATCAGCGCACACCCGTGAGCAACTTCTTCCTGGCAGGGAGCTACACACGGCAGGACTACATCGACTCGATGGAGGGGGCGACGATGAGCGGACATCTTGCCGCTGCTGCGATTCTCGACAGACCTGCGGCACTGGCCACCAACACGGCAGTGGCTTAAACCATGGGACGTTGGCTCGAACACACCGTCACCACGGAGGTCAAAGCGCCGGTGGACCGCGTCTGGGCGGTGTGGAGTGACCTCGAGGCGATGCCGCGTTGGATGCGCTGGATTGAGTCAGTGAAGACCCTCGAGGATCCTGATCTCACCGACTGGACCCTTGCCGCTCAAGGATTCCGATTTCAGTGGAAGGCCCGGATCACCACCCGCGTGGAAGCTCAGCAGCTGCATTGGGAGTCCGTGGGTGGGCTGCCCACCAAGGGTGCCGTCCGCTTCTATCCCGAGGCGGATGATCGGACGGTGGTGAAGCTGAGTGTCACCTATGAGCTGCCTGGAGTCTTGGCACCCCTGATGGAACCGACCATCCTGGGTGGGATTGTCACCCGCGAGTTGCAGGCCAACCTTGACCGTTTCCGTGACCTGGTGGAAAGCGATTACGCCGTTTCGAGCTGAGCTGTTGCTCTGCACCCTGTTGGCGGCCTGTGGCATTCCAGTTGCGCGCACGCAGAGCCCAGCGCCATCTGTTCAGCCTCCTGCTCCTGAGAAACCAGCTGAGGGTGCCGAGTCGGCAGCACCCACTCTCCAGGCTCCGGGGCTGGTGGCTCTGCCCAGTAGCGCTCAAGTGGAGGCGGCTGTGCCGCGCGGCCGTCCTGATCCATTCGCGGCCCTTCCCCTCGCTGCAGCTTCTGCAACGGCTGGAGCTGCCCAGGCCAAGCCAGCGACCTCCGGATCTGCACCGATCCTCAGCCTGCAGGGGGTGCTCGCCGTGGGCGGTCAGCTCCAGGCGCTGATCACGACGGATGCAGGCTCCGGTGCCGTCTGCGTCGGAACGCGCGGCCGTTGTTTTGCTGAGTCGGCACCTCTCCTTCCTCCCGACTGGAGCGTGCGGGCGATCGATCTGCGCAGGGGCTGTCTCATCTATGCCGTCGGTGCCAAGCTTCAGCCGCCCGTCTGCATGACCTGAACGCAGCATTGCACCAACCCCTCCAGGTCGTGGGGGTCGGCTTCACCATCCACCCGGCCCAGCAGTTCGCGGCAACGCATGCTGGTTTGGGGACCAATCGAGATCAGCTTCACCTCCCGTAGGAGTGCCCGCCAATCAGCCCCAAAGCATTCGCTTAGCAGGGATGCGGTATGCGACACGGTCTTCCCGCTGCTGAACGTGATCGCATCCACCTGCTGGTTCTTCAGGGCCTCTGCGGTGACAGCCGGCATGTCTGCGGGGCAGCGTGATTCATAGGCGGCCACTTCCACCACCCTGGCCCCGGCTTCCCCGAAGGCTTCCGCCAACACGGTGCGACCGCCGCTCTGCACGCGTGGCAGCAGCAGGCGAAGGCCCCACCCCGACACGGGGAAATGCTCGATCAGGCTGTCTGCCACGAAGGTGGGCGGCACGAAATCCGCGGGAGCGCCAAGCGCCTCCAGGGCCGCTGCAGTTTTGCGGCCAACGGCGGCAATCTTCAGGCTTGCGGGGCGACGGCTGAGGCTGCGGCCCGTCAGTTGCAGGCGCTCCTCCACCGCGTTCACTCCATTGGCACTGGAGACCACCAGCCAATGGAATTCATCCAGTTCCGACAACGCGTCATCCAACGGCCCCCATTCATCGGGCGGGCCGATCACCAAAGCCGGTAGGTCGAGCACCGCCGCACCGAGCTGCTCGAGCTGCTTCCTGGCTTCCCCTTGCTGCTCCTGAGCCCTGGTGACCACGACGGTGCGCCCGAGCAGGGGCTGCGCTGCGTTGCTCATCAGCGTGCCTCGTCCAGTTTCACGAGGCCCTCCACCTGGGCCCGCAGCGCCTGGGCATCCTGTGGGCGCGCCTGTTGATGAAGCAGCTCAATGGCCAGACGGAAGCTGCTCCTGGCCCCATCGATGTCGCCCCCGAGTAGCCGAGCGACCGCCAGGTTTTGGTGGCTTTCCGCATGCTGAGGGTTCAGGGTCAGGGCCCGTTCATAGGCCTGGAGGGCTGCGGCGATGTCGCCCTTGCGGCGTTGCATCAGCCCAAGGTTGTACCAAGCAAGGGCCACCTCCGGTGCCCTCTGGGTGGCAGTGCCAGTGAGCTGCAAGGCCTCTTCGAGAGCCCCCTGCTGAAGCAGCAGGGCCGCCAGGTTCAAGCGAGCGCCCAGGCCCAGTCGGGTGTCGATCGGCAGCTCCAGCGCCTTGCGGTACGTGCTGATGGCCGTGTCTGGATCCGTCTCTGCCTGGGCGATCGCCAGGTGCAACAGCAGTTCGTAGTGCTCGGCAGGTCGTTGTTCTCCCTGGGTTGCTTCCAGGGCCGCGAGTCCCTGCTGCAGCAGGCTGAGGCCCCGCTCCCTGTTGCCTTCGGAAACCTCGAGGGCGCCGAGCTTCGCGCAGGCGTAGGGGTCGTCGGGGTGCTCCGCAAGGGTGGCTTCCATGGCCTGGCGCAAGCGTTCGGCTTTGTCACTCCCTTGCAACAGCTCAGGGCGGTAGCCGTCATGCAGCAGGGCCGGCTCACTGCAGTTGACGATGCGCCAATGGGGTTCGCGGTCCAGGATCCCCTGCACGCTGTCGTCAATCATGGAGTGATAGGGCCGGCTCCAAGCGATGTCGGGATGTCGGCGAAACAGTCGGCTCACGCTGGAATAAGGCGCCATGGCCGCCCCCTGCTCGTAGCGGAGCAGGTTGACCACGAGCACATCCGGCTGGGCCATCAATGCCTTGAGAGGGGGGATGGCTTCCGGGCGCAGTTGCTCATCGGCATCCAGCACCAGCACCCAGTCGCCCTTCACATGCTCGAGGGCTGCGTTGCGGGCTGGGGCGAAGTCGCCTGGCCAGTCGATGCGCTCCACCCGCGCACCCGCTTGTTCCGCCAGCGCCATGGTGTTGTCGGTGGAGCCCGTGTCTACCACCACCATCTCGTCCACCAGGTCCTTGACGGATCCCAGGCAGGCCTCCAGACGCTGCGCTTCATCGCGCACGATCATCGAAAGACTGAGCATCGGATCGGGGCCGGAACTGGTGGGAGATTACGGCTGCTGCTCAGTCCGTGAAGCCCTCGACGGTCATGGCACTCGGGTCCGATGATCCCAGCAGCAGCGAAAGTGCCGCCTGCTGAGCCTCAGCCATCTGTCCTGGGGCATAGACCGCTGGGATCTGCGGCTCGAGCTCCCCGCGCAGATTGGCCCAGGTGTATGGGCATCCATACACCACAAGACCCGCCAGTCGCTGCTGTCTTTGGAGTTGCCGCAGCGCTGCGCTCCAGGGTTCGGCTCGATCCCGCTCGCCCCGGAAGGGGTTGCCCCGCAGGAACAGTTGCAGCAGCACGTTCCCATCGCCGAGGCGCTCAAGAGCGAGGGGGTGCTCGTCTGCTCCTGGTTGCCATGGCGAGATGCCTTGGGGGTGGCAGATCAGGCTTCGATAGCCAGCTGCCTCCGCCAGCGCCAGCGACGGTGCATCGGCTCGCAGCAGGGGCGATGGCAGAACAGTGTCGACTCGCAGCAGGTTGATCCCTTCAGCGTTGAGAGGTGGCAGGGGCAGTGGTCCCTGGGTCTCGAGGCTGAGTTGAATCAGCTCCACAGCCAGGCTCCTCTCCCCATCGAGTTCAAGGGGCTCGTCTTGAAACCCCTCGCCCGTCGTTCCGGAGGCGGCAGCTGCCGCGACCTTCTGGAGCGCATGCTGCCGGCGGGCGAGAGCCGTCTCTAGGTGCTCCCGGGGGATGACGCCGTTCTGGAGAGCAGCCACGATCGCCTCGATGGCGGCATCGGCATCCGCCGGCATCAGGATCAGATCCGCCCCAGCGGCGAAGGCCAGCCGCGCTGCCTCGCCGGCACCCCAGCGCTTGCTGATCGCCTCCATCACCAGTGCGTCGGTCACGACAAGCCCCTGGAAGCCCAGATGGTCTCGCAACAGATTGGTTAGTACTGCCCGGGAGAGGGTGGCTGGAAGCTCGGGATCGAGGGCCGGGATCAGGAGGTGGGCCGTCATCACGCTGTCGACTCCAGTTTGGATCAGCTGCGCAAAAGGGGGCAGTTCCACGCGCTCCAGGCGAGCTTTGTCGTGGCGAAGCACCGGCAGCTGCAGGTGGGAGTCCACGCCGGTGTCCCCGTGGCCAGGGAAATGTTTGGCGCAGCCGAGCACTCCTGTGCTGGCCAGTCCCCGCTGGAAGGCACAGGCGAGGGCCTTCACACAGTCTGGAGAGTCGCCCCAGGCCCGAACGTTGATGACCGGATTCCCCGGGTTGTTATTCACATCAGCAACCGGAGCGAGCACCCAGTTCAGTCCGCAGCGTCTGGCCTGACGTCCGGTGCAGCGTCCGTAGCGCTCCGCCAGCGCAATCGCTCGTTCGGGATCGCGGGCATGCAGTCGGCCGAGGGCCATCGGAGGCACCAGCCAGGTGCCCCCCTCGAAGCGTTGGCCGACCCCTTCCTCCACATCGGCACACAAAAGCAACGGCTCTCGGGCCCAGCTCTGCAGGGTCTGGCAGCGCTGCTGCAGTTCGGTGCTGCTGCCGCCGAGCAGAATGACACCACCAATCCCCTCACCGATCAGACGACGCAGCTCCTGATTCGGGAGTTCCCAGCGGGGGTAGCGGCGTTGTCGGTCTTCAGCATGGCCGCTGCCGCGCACCACCAGCAGCGAGGCCACCTGTCGTCGCAGTTCGGCCTCGGGGCTCATGGCCGCTCATCATCCGCGTCGGAGCCTTCGGGGATGTCTCCCCGCTCCTGACGCTCCTCCTCCAGGCGGTTGAGCAGGCTCAACACGGTGGTGCCCTTCTCAATCCCACGATCCTGCTGGAACACCACCTCAGGTGCTCGACGCATCTGCAACCGACGCCCGAGTTCACCACGCAGGAAGCCGCTGGCGGCCTGCAGTCCTGCGAGCACTTCTTGTTTCTGGCTGTCATCGCCATAGATGCTCACGAAGATCTTGCAGTGCTGCAGGTCTCCGCTGACCTCCACTTCGGTGATGCTCACCATGCCCTGATGGACCCGCTCATCGCGGATGCCGTTGATCAGTAATTCGCTTGTTTCGCGTCGGATCAAGGCCGCAACTCGTTCGACACGCCGTCCCGGTGCCATCGCCTTCTTCAGATCAGGGGGGATGGCGTCACCATGGCACGGAGCACCAATCCCACACTGATCAGGCCGCTCACCAGGGCGCCAATCAGCGCCACAGCGGTCACAGGATTGCTGCGCCGCTGGGCCAAGGGCTCCGCAACCGAGTTGAGAACCCCCAGGCTGAAGGCGATCAGATAGCGGGGATACCGCGTCACATTGATGAAGAAGTCCTTCATGGCCGGGAGCTACAGCTGAAGCGGCTCCCCATCATCGCCGAGACCCTGAAGCTCAGGAGCGTTTGAGGTAACGCTTGCGTCCATCGGCAGTCAGCACATAACGACCGCCATGCGGCCCTGTGAAGACTTCCATCTGGAGAGGAGATGGAGTTTCCGTACTCATGCTGCGCATGAAATCGATCATGCGTTCCAACAGTGTGGTGTGGGCCATGGGGCAGGTTTCTCTCTTCAAGGTATGGATCTGTCAAGACGATTTGCGCTCAGTTCATCACTGCTTTTTCAGCCTGTGGTGCGCTTGGATTGCACACAGTCCACACCTCAATCCTCCCGATCTCAGCGCTGATCCTGGATGGCTAGCCTGGAAGTCGCAGGCGGGTGTTGACCGTGCTGGAGCTGCATCAATTTCGCCATTCCGCCTTTTGTCTGAAGGTGCGGATGGTGCTTCAGGCCAAGGGGCTCAGCTATCGCGAGGTGGAGGTGACGCCGGGCTTGGGTCAGGTCGACGTCTTTCGCCGCTCTGGTCAGCGACAGGTGCCAATGCTGGTCGACGACGAGACGGTGATTGCCGATTCCAGTTCCATTGCCGCCTATCTCGAAACCCTTGCCCCAGAGCCGCCTCTCTGGCCCGAAGACCCGCGGGCGGCAGCGCAGGTTCATCTGATCGAGGACTGGGCGGATACCACCCTGGCCCACGCCGCCAGGGTGGCGTTGGCTCAGGCCGCCACCATTGACTCGGAGCTTCGGGTTGCCCTGCTGCCCGATGACCTGCCGGAGCCCCTGCGCCGCACGGTTGCAGGGATTCCGACCGGACTCCTGCAGGGGGTTGGGGAGATCATGGCTCAGGGGGAGCGTGCGTCTCTGCTGACCAGCCTGACCCAGTTGGCTCAGGCGCTGGAGCAGGCTCCTTGGATCGTGGGCGATCGCTTGTCGATAGCTGATCTTGCTGTTGCCGCTCAGCTGTCACTGTTGCGCTTTCCTTCCTCCTCGGGAGCCGCCTTGGCAGGTCGCGGTGTGGCTGGGCTCAGTGACCACCCCCGCCTCCAAGGTTTGTTCCGTTGGAGGGATCAGTTGGAGGCCCAGCTGATGCAGAGCGATCCTGCAGTCGTGTGAGTTCGAGCCGGTAGCGATGGACTGATTCAGGGCTGCGATTCAGCCCTGTGTCGGGTCCGCTGTAGCGGGCCTGCCATTGATCGGCGCAGATGCGTTCGCGGGACGCTGGGGCGCATGGTTGATAACGGCTCAAGGTTTCAACCCTGCTGATCCTCGGAGCCTCAGGACCGTGGAGGATCTGTAGGACCAGTTCGTCACTGAGGAACTCGCTGACGACATCGCTGCGGTTCGGATCACTCTGTCGTCGTCCGATCACGGTGGTTTCCAGCAGGCGATCGCCGCGCAGCCTCGCGAGTTGGCGGTTGGGTTCGCGCTCAGGTTGCTCGACTGTCAGCAGAGTCGATCCGAGAACTGCCTGGCCAACGGCAATGGCATTGAAGGCTCTGTCGCCGACCACAGCACCCCCCCGGCGGATGAATCGAGCCTTGTGTTCTAGGGGCGAGGACTCATCGTCCGGACTGTCCAAGGCCATGCTGCTGACCTTCCATTCGCCTTCAAACCAGCTGGGGTAGACGAGATCACTGTGGCGGCCAGGACGGGGGAGGGGGGCTGGCAGCTGCCATTCCGGCCAGAGCTGAAGGCGCTGGTCCAGCGTGGGATCGTCCGCAGACCAGGCTTGTCCGGCCCCGCTCAGCAGAAGCAGTCCGATGATCAGTGGCAGCAGTCCTTGCACCTTGTCTGACCCCCTGATTCGTGCCTGTGATCACTACGTGGTGCTTGAGCCTGGTCGCCCGGAGCAACTGCTCAGCGCTGCCGACACCCTGACATGGCTGGAAGCGCACTTGCGGGCGCTGGATGCGCTTCCTTCCGACCTGCAGGCTGCCGGTTCCGTTGCGGCGGCCGCCATCCGGCTGCTCGACACCGCCTGTGATCTGGAGGTGGCTCCCGGGGTCACACTCCAGTGGTTTGCGGTGCGCCTGGAGCCCCCTGGACGGGACTGAGCACCCCTGGGATGGCCTCCAGTGCCATGGCGGCGACGGCGTCTGGTGATTGCGACTGGATCCGTAGATGCAGATCAGCCTCGGCGTAGAGCGGGCGTCGGGCTGCGAGCAGCGCATCGAGGCTCGCTTCGGGATCCGCGTTCTGCAGGAGTGGCCGCTCTCCAGGATCCCGCTGCAGACGCTCCAGCAGCTGCTCCCGGTCGGGGTCGAGCCAGATCACCAGCCCCTGATGCAGGACCCCCCAGTTCTCTGGTCGCGTCACGACGCCACCGCCTGTGGCCACCACCAGGGAGTGTCGTTGTCCGATCGCCTGCAGCACCTGGGCTTCGAGGGCGCGGAAACCTTCCTCGCCCTCGTCTTGGAACAGACGTGGAATCGAGCGGCCAGCCAACTGCTCAAGCACTGCATCGGCATCAACAAATCCGTATCCCAGGGCCTGGGCCAGGGGCCTGCCGCTGCTCGTCTTGCCGCTGCCCATCATCCCCACCAGGTAGAGGTTGCGGCCCCCGAGCCTTGTCTTCAGAGGGTGAACAGCTGTGGGGGAAGACTCGGTCATGGCGAGGGAACCGCGGGGTCGGACGGTGGAAGACAGGAACTCCCTAGGATGCCTCCTGGTCTGGGCATGCCATGGCTGACATTTCCGCAATGGCCCCTGCTCCCCATGGTCAGGGTCGACGCTGTGTGATTACACGGCGGGCCTGCTTCAGTTCGTCGCATCGTTACTGGCTCCCAGAGCTCAGTTCCGATGACAACAATGCCCGATTCGGTGCTTGCGCCCTGGCGCCTGGCCATGGGCATAACTACGAACTCATCGTCTCGATGGCGGGTCCCCTTGATGCGGACGGCATGGTGCTCAACCTCTCGGAGGTCAAGCACGCGATCCGTGAAGAGGTGACCGGATCTCTGGACTTTCGCTGTCTGAACGACGCTTGGGATGAGTTCGACGTCTCCAAGCCCGAGGGCTGTCTTCCCACCACGGAAGCACTCGTCCGCGTGATCTGGACGCGTCTTGCTCCCCACCTTCCTCTGGTCGCTTTGCGGCTTTACGAATCACCAGGCCTCTGGGCCGACTATCTCGGACACGGCATGGACGCTTTCCTCACGCTTCGCACCCACTTTGCGGCTGCACACCGCCTGGCCCGCCCTGAGCTCTCCCAGGAGGAGAACGAGCGGATCTATGGGAAGTGTGCAAGGCCCCACGGCCATGGCCACAACTATTTGGTCGACGTGACCGTGCGAGGCACGATCGACCCACGGACCGGGATGGTCTGTGACTTGGCGGCGCTTCAGAGCCTTCTGGATGACCTCGTGGTCGAGCCTTTCGATCACACCTTCCTCAATAAGGACGTGCCCCATTTCGCCAGCTGTGTTCCCACGGCGGAGAACATTGCGCTTCATATTGCCGATCGTCTCGCCACTCCCATCCGGGCCATCGGAGCGGTGCTGCACAAGGTGCGCCTGCAGGAAAGTCCAAACAACGCAGCTGAGGTTTATGCGGAGACGCCTCAGCTGAATGCGAGCCCAACCGCCCTTGAGGCGGTGTTGGCCTCCTGAAGCTCACCGAAGCACCGACGCTTCGGCTGGTGCTCGCCATCAGCCTGGACGGCCGCCTCGCCCCTGCTGCTGGCGGAGCTGCTCAGCTCGGTGGAACCGGGGATCGTCGCGTTTTGGAGGAGGCCCTGGCCTGGGCTGATGGCGCCCTGATTGGCGCAGGCACGCTGCGGGCCCATCGCACGACCTGCTTGATTCGCGATGGGGAGCGTCAGGCGCAACGGGTTCAGGACGGTAGACCTCCGCAGCCGGTGGCCCTGGTGGTGTCTCGTCACCAGAGCTTTCCAAGTGAATGGCCGTTCTTCCGGCAGCCCCTGCAACGTTGGTTGCTCACCCCAGCTGTGGCCGCTCCAGTGCCCTCAGGGTTCGACCAGCGGCTGACGCTCTGTCAGTCCTGGCAGGAGACACTCCGCTCCCTGGCTCAAGCGGGGCTCCAGCGCGTCCTGCTGCTCGGTGGTGCTCAGCTTTGTGGATCACTGCTGGCCGAGGATGTTGTGGATGAGTTGCAACTCACGCTGACTCCGAAGCTGCTAGGGGGTGCTCACCACTGGGTGCCGACCGGTCCCAAGGGGCTGCCTGACCTGCTCGCGGAATCAGGCGCTTGGGGCCTCGAACGTTGCGATCGTCTCGAGACCGATGAAGTGCTGTTGCATTACTGCCGCCAGCGCTGAAGAAGATCCTGAAGGGGGAGGTCACGAAGGTTGCTCTCCTGGAGGCCCAGCAGGGAGGCCAGACAGCGCTTGATCACCACTTCGGCATCGTCGCCGACTCTGCCGGTCAACAGTTCACTGATCACCCCCAGCTCCCGGCCTGTGCGACTGGTTTCACGGATCAGGCAGGCGCTCACTGGCTTGGCGAGCGAGCGGCAGGGCTGTTCCGCCAGCTTGTTCAGCTCTGATTCCAGAGCTGCTCCCCCTTGCCTGCCGATCAGTTGCCGGCATTGATCGGTCAAACGCGATTCAATCCGGGGCTGCATCATCTGCAGCACGGGGGCCAGCCAGCCGGCCGAGGCTGCTGGGCTAGCCAGCGCCAGGCAGGCGACGCTCAGCAGCGCTGTTGGCATCTGGCGCTGGAGAAGGGATGAACCGAGCAAGGCGCATCACGGGCGGGATTGAATTCTGATCCCTGCCCGTCGCCATGGTTAGGGTCACTGCGACTTCGCCCTTTGGCGGTGATGGCATCCCTCTCCGCCCGGTGGCACCGCTCCCTTCGCGAGATTCCAGAGGCCGCCTGGGAGCAACTGGTCGGCTCGCAGGCCATTCCCTTCTATCGCTGGTCGTGGCTCACGGCCCTGGAGGAGTCCGGGAGCATCGTGCCGGAGCAGGGATGGCAGCCCCTGCATCTCTCCCTCTGGCGTGGCGCAGACAGGCTGGTGGCTGTCGCGCCTCTCTATCTCAAGGGGCACAGCTATGGCGAGTTCGTCTTCGATCAGGCTTTCGCAAGGCTCGCCGCTGATTTGGGGCTTCGCTACTACCCCAAACTTCTGGGCATGAGTCCGGTCAGCCCTGTCGAGGGTTATCGCTTCCATATCGATTCTGCGGAGGATCCTGCGGTCCTGACCGCGCTGATGTTCGAGCTGATCGATGATTTTGCGCGACGAAACGGCATCCTCAGCTGCAATTTTCTCTATGTCGATCCCGCTTGGCGGCCCCTCGCCGAGGTGGCGGGCTGTGCGACTTGGCTGAATCAGCAGAGTCTCTGGTCAGCCGAGGGACAGCGGGATTTCAACGATTACTTGAGGGGCTTCAATGCCAACCAGCGCCGCAATATCAAACGGGAACGCAAGGCCGTTCGCGAGGCGGGTCTTGAGGTGACGGCCCTGAGGGGTGAGACGCTGACCCCTGGGTTGTTGACACGCATGCATCGCTTCTACGAGCAGCATTGCGCTCGCTGGGGGATGTGGGGAAGCAAATACCTGGAGGCCTCCTTTTTTGATGCCCTTGCGGGCGAAGCCCTGCGTTCGCATGTGGTGTTGTTCAGTGCCCATCGGGGCGATCCCCAGGAGCCAGTGGCCATGTCGCTGTGTATTCAGGATCAGCAGCAGCTATGGGGCCGTTACTGGGGCAGTGACGAGGAGATCGACTGCCTGCATTTCGAGGTCTGTTACTACGCACCAATCGCCTGGGCTCTGGAGCAGGGGCTGCAGCACTTTGATCCCGGTGCCGGGGGCAGCCACAAACGCCGCCGCGGATTCGTCGCCAGGCCTCAGCACAGCCTTCACCGCTGGTACGACGAGGGCATGGATCGCTTGATCAGGACCTGGCTGCCCAAGGCCAATGCCCTCATGGTCGAGGAGATTGATGCGGTGAATGCTGAACTGCCCTTCCGGGCAGAAGCTCCTCAGTTGGGAGCGACGGCGGCTGATTTGTAGGGTGTCGGGATGGCAAGCAGCAGTTCTTCGGCGTCGTCCCACCCCTCCGCATCCGAGCCGGTGGCTCCTCCTTGTGATCCGGGTGAGGGCCGGGCACTCGATGATCGATTGTCCCAGCGTTTCATTGCCCTCGATCCGGCCGGGTATTTCTTGATCCGGGTGGATGCGGCCTCTGCAGAGCTGGTGGCTGAGCATTACCGAAATGATGTGGATGACCGAGGGCGTGCCACGGATCCCGACACAGGTGAGGTGCTGGGTTGTCGGGGCGGTGGACCCCGCTCCCCTGATCGTGTGTACCGCGGCAAGACGGCAAAACAGCTGGGAATCGAGCTCAGCGAGGGGGATGAGCCCCTTCCTATTAGCCGGCTCGACCACGCCCTGTATCTAGGGCGTGAACTCCAGAAGGCCGAGCAGTGCCTCCTGGAGGGGCGCCCCTACGTGCAGGACTGAGAGCGTCTCGATCAGGCCGGTTGAAGTTCGCGCGGATTGCTGGGTTCCTCGGGGGGCAGTGATTCGAGCTGTTCTCGAATCTCCCGCTGCACGATGGAGCGATATTCCAGGAAATGTTCGTTGTGCGCGAGCACCACGAGGAACTGCTCCAGCAGGGCCGGGTTGTGGCGGGCCATGCCGAGCATGTAGCGCCAGAAGCGGGTCCGGGTGCTTCGCTTGACTCCCTGGCGCCAGATCACGATCGACAGCGCTCGGAGATCCGTCCAGGTGGGCAGCTTGGCAGCAGCCTTCCAACGGGGTGCCCCCATCTTGAGGTAGTAGGTATAGACCCGATCCATGTAGGCATTAGGTTCGTAAAGAGCGCAGAAGGCCTCTACGTATTCGTTCGCAATGTCCCGGATCGGGCGGGTTGGTTTGAAGTTCAGAAGGTTCGTCTGGTTCACCCCCTTGGCGGCGGCTTTCTCCTGAATGAGGCGTCCTTCCTTCTCCAGGCGATACCAGAGCGCCGTGTTGGGGAGAGCTTGCAACATGCCCATCATTGCGGCCGGGATGCCAGTGCGGGTCACAAAGTCGACGATCCTGCGACCGGCTCCATCTTTTTCGCCATCGAAACCGATGATGAAGCCCGCCATCACCCGGATTCCGTTGGCGGTGATCCTGTCGACAGCGGCATCAAGAGGGTTGCGCGTGTTCTGCACCTTCCGTGCTGTTTCCAGGCTCGCCTCGTCGGGCGTTTCGATCCCGAGAAAAACGCTCTCAAAACGGGCGTCGTGCATCATCTGCATCATCTCCTCGTCGTCGGCGAGATCGACGGAGGCCTCGGTGGCGAAACTGAACGGGTAGCCCCGCTCCTCCTGCCAGCGCCTGATTTCAGGAAGCAACAGCTTGGCGTTCCGTTTGTTGCCGATGAAGTTGTCGTCCACCAGAAAGATGGAGCGTCTCCAGCCCAGGTCGTAGAGCCGCTGTAGCTCGGCGATCAGCTGTTCGGGGGTTTTGGTGCGGGGCTTGCGGCCGTACAGCACGATGATGTCGCAGAACTCGCAGTTGAACGGACAGCCACGGGAGAACTGCACGCTCATGGAGTCGTAGGCATCCAATTCCAGAAGGTCGAATCGGGGAATCGGAGTCGAGGTCACATCCGGTTTGTCACCCTCCGCGCTGAACCGACCGCTCCGATCACCGCGTTGAATTGCTTCCACGAACATCGGCAGAGTGATCTCACCCTCGTCCAGCACCTTGAAATCCGCTTCGGCGATCTCCGGTGCATCAGGGGTGGAGCTGGCGTAGGGGCCACCAACGGCAACCAGGAGGCCTCTCCGTTTGGCTTCGGCGATCTGTCGCTGCATGTCGTCCTTCTGGACGATCATTCCCGAAATCACCACCAATTCCGCCCAGTTCCATTCCGCTTCGGTGAGCTCCCGCACATTGCGGTCAACCAACTTCATCTCCCAGTCCTGAGGAAGCAGGGCTGCAACGGTTGCCAGTCCTAGGGGTGGAAGCAGAACCTTGCGGTTAACGAGCTCGAGGATTTTTTCGTAGCTCCAGAAGGTCTTCGGGAACTGGGGATAGATGAAGAGGGTGCGCATGGATCTTGCTGGCGGACGCTGGCTTGACGGTGCTTGGGCTGGTGGCGCTGAGCTGGGGCTTGCCGCTGACCCTTGGCGCGGATTGCGTCAACCTTAGGGGGTGTGGCCACGAAGGCGTCCCTGTTTCTGGTCTAATAGTTGCGACTTGCTGTGTCTGTCGTGGGCGTTGTCATCTATCTGGGTTTGGTCGGTGCCGGTCTCGTTACCGCTGCAGTGATCAGCGGCGTGCTGCGTGGCATCAAACTGATCTGAGCTTGTTTGTCTCGTCCAGCACGGTTTGACCGCGCTGGCTGATTTCAACTATGGCCAGCGCAAGGCCAATGCCTCCGGCAATGGCGAATGCGCTCTTGAGTCCGAGGGTGAGTGTGATGGCTGCGGCCAGTATTCCGCTCAGTCCTCCGCCCCCAAGGAAGGCGATCTGACTGAGACCTGCCATCCTTCCTCGCATCACCTGCTTGGATCCAACTTGGGTGATCAAATTGGTGCTGCTCAGAAGCCCGGCTGTTCCGGCTCCGATCAGAAAGGCCATCATCAGCACCAGGCCTCGCGTCTCACCCTTGGCCATTCCCAGCTGGGCCAAGGCCGTGATCAGAGCGAAGCAACCCAAGGTCAGGCATGGACGCTGACAGAAGCGGTGACTATTTCTCTGCAGCACTAGGCCGCCGGTAATGCTCCCTGCGGCCAGCACGCTGGTGAACAAGCCAAGATCCCTCGGATCAGGTCCGATCGTGTCGGCGGCGATCAGTGGTGCCAGGCCGGGGTGGAAGAAGCCCACCAGGCAGATGACCGCGGTGAAGCGCAGCACATGGCGCAGAGTGGGCCCGCAGTCGCGCCAGGCATGCAGCAGGGACGCGTGTTCTTGATTGCCACTGCGCTGTTCCTGTTCGAGATTCGGTTTGAGCAGCCAGATCACGCTGGCAATGGGCAGCAGATAGGTGAGGGCATCGAGGCTGAGGGCTGTTGCTGCTCCCGTGAGGGCCACCAGCCATCCCCCAATTGGGGGACCCACGAGCTTTCCGACGTTGAAGACCACGGAAAAGCTGGTGAGGTAGGGGGCGAGCTGGGTGGGTTCATCCACCAGCAGTGCGCAGTATTTGTTGCGTGCTGTGAGCTCGTAGGCGCTGGCGATTCCCACCAGCAGCGTGCTGCCCAGCAGTGCGCCGACCTGGGCAGTGCCTTCTAGGAGCGGGATCGACAAAGCGCCTAGCAGTCCAGCGGCCAGCAGTGCCCACTGGGCCTGAATGAGCACTGTTTCGCAGCCGACCCTGTCGGTCCTCACGCCCGCCGGCCCACTCACCAGCAGGGTGGGAAGGGACAGGGCTGCGAAATGAAGGGCCAGCAGCATCGGATTTTCCGTGCCGTTCATCAGGATCCAGCCTTTCGCCGTGAGCCCTGCGAAGGACCCTGCGGTGCTCATTCCTGACGCCACAAGAAAAATGCTGCGCTGTCTGGCCTGGGAGAACCGTGTGGCGGTCACGATGAGGAGCGGGCGGCCGCCACCATGGCCGCGGCTCCCACCATCTGCCCGCTCAGGTCATAGACGTCGGAGCCGGTGATTTTGACGGGCACCATCGTGCCAGGACCAGCCTGCAGACCGTTCTCCCCTGGCTGGACGAGCACCTCGCCATCCACCTCAGGCGCAAAGCGTCCGCACCGTCCGATCATGGCGCCAGTGGAGGGGTTGTGCTGCTCGATCAACACATCCACTGTGCGACCCACCCAAGAGGCATTCGCTGCGGCGGAGATCGGTTGCTGAAGGGTCATCAGCCTGTCCTTGCGGGCGATGGCAAGGTTCTCCGGGACTCGTTCAGGCAATGCGGCTGCCGGGGTCCCCTCTTCGGGGGAGAACGTGAACACGCCCACATGATCGAAGCGCTGGCTCTCCAGGAAGCGAGCCAGATGCTCGAACTGGGCCTCGGTCTCCCCTGGGAAGCCGACGATCAGCGTGGTGCGTAGCACCGCGTCGGGGAGCTGGTCGCGGATGCGGTCCAGCAGTCGTTCATTCACCTCTGCCTGCCAAGGACGGTTCATGGCCCGCAGCACATCGGGGTGACTGTGCTGCAGGGGCAGATCCAGATAAGGCAAGACGTTGGGCACCTCCCGGTAAGCACTGAGCACTTCGGGGGTTAGGCCGGTTGGATAGGCGTAATGCACCCGGATCCAGGGGATCTCCACCTCGCCAAGGGCGCGCAGCAGATCAGCTAGGCGGGGCTTTCCATAGAGGTCCAGTCCGTAGTTCGTGGTGATCTGGCTGATCAGGATCAACTCCTGCACACCCTGGGCTGCGAGCTGATGGGCTTCGGCCACGATGGATTCGATCGGCCTAGAGCGTTGATCGCCTCGAAGATGGGGAATGATGCAGAACGCGCAGCGGTAGTCGCAGCCCTCGGCAACCTTCAGATAAGCCACGGCCTCGCCGGTGGTTCGGTATCGGGGCAGGTGCTCATCACCCACGAAGGTCGGGGTCCGGCTGACCCGGTTCACCCGCTCCCCGGCTTCCACCCTCTGTAGCACCTCAACAATGTGCTGGTAATCGCCGGTGCCCACGATCGCTTTTGCTTCCGGTAAGGAGTCGAGCAGTTCCTCCTGAAAATGCTGCGCCAGACAGCCGGCGATGATCAGCTCCTTTCCCTGTTCTGCCAGGCCCACCAGGGTGCGCACCGATTCCTCACGGGCGTCCTGGATGAAACTGCAGGTGTTCACCACCACCACGCTGGCGTCGTTTTCATCGCTGCTGACGCCGTAACCCGCTTGGGCCAGGAGCCCAAGCATGTGCTCCGTGTCGACCCGGTTTTTTTCGCAGCCAAGATGGGCAAAGGCAACGGTCGGTCGACGGGTTGTCTGAGCCTCAGTGCCTGGATCTTTGCTCATGCCCCGACCGATTCGGCAATCTCTCACCATAGGGTTGCGGCACTATTCCTTTGTGTTCAGAACGGTTCTGGCCGGCGGTTGCTGTCAGACTTGACGCGCTCTGGACGCAGCTGATGTCGACCACCCGCCTCACTAGTCGTCGCCGCCAGGATTCCGGGTCGAAATGGGTCCGAATCGCCATGGCGGTTCTGGCCACGGTTGGGGTGATCGACACCGGCTCAATCACTCTCAAGCGCTGGGGAATCCTGGGGGATCTCAGCTGCCCGCTGGGGGCTGACGGCTGTGACAAGGTCCTGAACAGCGCCTGGGGCACCCTGCTTAAGGGGGATGGTTTCAGTATTCCGCTCTCCTTTGCCGGCCTGATTGCTTATTTGGCTGTGCTGGTGATGGCGATTGTGCCTCTGCTGCCTGGGTTAGCGGAGAACAAGGCGAATCTGTCTCGACGCACCTGGTGGGGCTTGTTCGTCGTGTCCGTTGGCATGGCGATGTTCAGCCTTGTGCTGGTGGGCCTGATGCTGTTCAAGATCCAGGCCTTCTGCTTCTTCTGTGTTCTGTCGGCACTGATCTCGATCGCTTTGCTGATTCTTTCGGTCGCCGGCGGTGGCTGGGAGGATCCAGCGCCGCTTCTGTTTCGAGGGGTGTTGCTGGCTCTTGCCGTTTTGTTGGGCAGCTTGATCTGGGCTTCGGTGGTCGACCCCAATCGCCCTGACGCTGCGGTAACCGGGCCTGGAGCGCCTCCCTCTGTCACCACCTCGAGCAATCCAGCCAAGATTGAGCTTGCTGAGCATCTCACCGCTTCCGGTGCCGTCATGTACTCGGCCTACTGGTGCCCGCACTGCCATGAGCAAAAGGAGTTGTTCGGCCAAGAGGCCGCCGCCAAGCTCAAGGTCGTGGAGTGTGCCCCGGATGGTCAGAACAGTCAGACCAAGCTCTGCCAGCAAAAGGGCGTTGAAGGCTTCCCCACCTGGGAGATTGATGGAAAGCTCGATTCCGGTGTGAAGCCACTGGCCGATCTCGCCAAGCTTTCCAATTACCAGGGCCCAAGCATCGACTGATTTCGATCGCCTTCACTCCCGTGAGTCAGCGCACAACGGGTCGGGTTCCGATCGCCTGGCCCAGCTGTTGTCTGGAATGACATTCCCACTGGGGCATGGGCCAGGGAGCGTCATGACGGAAATGGCCTCCGCGACTCTCCTTCCTGAACAGACAGGCCTCCAGAAGCAGGGCACTGGCGCGCAGTCGATGCTGAAGGTCGAGCAGAAGGTTCAGCTCCCGCCGGCTCTCCTCATTCAGTCGGTGCAGCGCGTCCACAGGCTGTGATCTGATCAGTTCCAGGGATGGCTCTGCTTCCAGTTGGTCCAGCGTCACTTGAACCTGATTCAGAGCCTGCGCCATTCCGCGGCTGTCCCGGTCCACTCCCGCCACCTGCCAGCAACGCAGTCGCCAGATCTCGATGGTTGCGATCAGCTTTTCGGCGCTCATCCGGCTGCGGCTCTGCAGGGGTGCGCCTGCCCGGAGATCGGTGCCTGGGTGATGGACGATTGCCTTGGCTGGAGCGTTCGGAAGGTCGATCGTTCGTAGCTGTCGGGCAAAAACCAGGCATTCCATCAGGGAATTGCTGGCTAGGCGGTTGGCACCATGCAGCCCTGTGCAGGCCACTTCCCCCACCGCGTAGAGACCAGGAAGGTTGGTTGAGGCATGGAGATCAGTGGCCACTCCTCCCATCCAATAGTGGGCTGCGGGGGCCACGGGAATCGGCCGCTCCAGAGGATGAAGCCCAAAACTGCGGCAGCGTTCGAGGATGGTGGGAAAGCGCTGGACTGCGCGCTCTCGAGGGATCGGTGAGAGGTCCAGGTCGATGTGATCCGTGCCCCGGTCGCGCATGGAGCGCACGAGCGCCCGGCTGACCTGGTCGCGCGGTGCCAGATCAGCTCCCGCAAGATCTGCGACGGGGCTTTGCCCTTGGTCGTCGCGCAGGACCGCCCCTTCGCCACGCACCGCTTCTGAAATCAGGAAACAGGGGGCGCCTGGAAGTCGCAGAGCCGTGGGGTGAAACTGCATGAATTCCAGATCTTCAACTGCAGCCCCCGCCTGCCAGGCGAGGGCGACGCCTTCTCCGCAGGCCTGGGGGGGATTGGTGGTGTTCGCATAGAGATGGCCTCCTCCCCCTGTGGCGAGCACCACAGCCCGGGCTGAGATCCAGTGCAGACTTGGGCCATCGAGCACCTGAACTCCGCAGCAGCGACCGTGCTCTACCCAAAGTCGGGTCACGCGGATCCCTCGGCGATGCAGAAGGTCATGACGTTGTTCGACGCGTTCGCGCAGCACATCGACCAGCGCCCTTCCGGTCTGGTCTTGCACGTGCAGCACCCGGTGATGGCTGTGGGCTGCCTCAAGGGTGGTGGCTAGCTTGCCGCTGCTGTTGCGATCGAAGGCCATGCCCAGTTGCTGAAGCCTTTCAACGCAAGCGGGGGCCTGATTGACCAGCAGTTCAACAGCATTCCTGTCGCAGAGCCCTGCCCCGGCGATGAGTGTGTCGCGGGCATGACTGCTGGCACTGTCTTCCGGTCGAGTCACGGCGGCAATACCGCCCTGGGCCCATCGACTAGAAGAGCGCCTGCTGGTGTTGCGATTGAGCAGCAGGATGCGCAGTCCTTCGGGGAGCTCCAGGCAGGTCATCAGACCGGCAGCTCCTGCACCGATCACGATCACATCCCATGGCCCTGGGGGAATCGGTTCGCTCGATGGCTGGTGCTGCGTCATGGCATCAGCAAAAAAACCGCCGGGGTCACCGGCGGTTCGGGATGAAACATAGTTTGACCGAAGTCGGTCTCAAGATCGGCACTCAGCGGTACTGACCATCGTTGATGCGGTCGAAACCTTCGTTCAAGGCAATCGAGGGAGCAGTCACCACAAAGTTGTCGCGATATTTGGCGAACAGTTCCTTCTGACGATCACTCAGGTCGAGGTTGAGCACATCGTCAACACTTTCATAAGGACCGCCGAGCACGATCTTGCCGGCGAGGGTGGGATACATCCCCGGGAATTGCTGGAACCGGCGCACAGAAGAATTGTTGAGGTCGACCTTGTTACCTCGCTCGGCCAGTTTCTCGTCAGCGACATTGCGAAGGTCGTCAGCGTGCACGGCTGGGGGCATGACGAGGCCAAGCACCAGGCCTGCCATCAGCATCACACCAGTCAGCCAGGAGACCAGCCGCTTCATCGGAACACTCCGTCAGGGATCGGAACGGGACTGCCGGCGACGCCGGTGAGCAAACCTTACAAGTGCGTCACGGACAAACCCCCCGATGAGGCGTGAGCTTTTGCAGTTCGTTTCAGATCAGTCCACTGAAGCGCGGTTGGATCAGGGCCGTCAGAAGGAACAGGCCGTCGATCATCAGGGTCGTGATCAGAACAGCGGAGGCCACTCCCCAGCTGGCATCACCTGATGGGCAGAGACGTCCACGGCGGCGAAGGGTTCTGGCGATCAGCAGGATCAGGCCCGTGAAGGCGAGAAGGATGGCTAGCGAGGTTGGGCGGCTCAGGGTCAGGGCAGCCTGCTGGAGAAGCGGCTGAGCTTCCTCGATCGGTGCCTCAACCACTGCTGGCCAGAGGCGCATCACGCCGGTGAGCGCCATCGCCAAGTCAGTCAGTGTTGTGCCAACCAAAGAAGCTAAGTAAAAACTGCAACCCAGGCGCCAGCGCCCTTGCAGACCTGTGAGCGCAAGGGGAAGGGCAAGGGCTTCGATGGGGAGATGCAGGAGCGGATGGGCCCGCAGCCAGCCCCAGAAGAGAGTTCCCGCGAGCCAGCTTCCACTGAAGCCAACCAACAGAGCACCCCAGCGGGCTTTCGCTGGCTCAACTCTCATTCCCAGCAGGATCCCGACACCCAGGAGCAGGAAGCTGAACAGGCCGGCACTGAAAGGGTGGAGGCGCACCCAGGGGGCCTGAAGAAAAACCGGCAGCACGACAAGTGCCGCTGCTCCACGGGAAAGGATGACCTCCTCCCCAGCCTTCGGAATCGGAAGCAGCAGCTCGGCGCCATTGAGCCTTGGAGGGTCCAGGGCAGCCGTTTTGATCAGGCCGCTGGACAACGGACGACTCCTGATTGTGAAGAAAGTCCCGAAACCTTAGAAGATTCGACCCCGCCCACTGCGCTGGCGTCGGTCGCTCGGTGGTCATAGCGTGCGGCTGCTTCGAACCGATTCATGACCGACGTCGCCACCGCCCCCGGGCTGCTCGAAGCCTGCTGGCGGGATTTTGTGCTTGGCGTGGTGCAAGGGCTGACGGAATTTCTGCCAATCAGCAGCACTGCTCACCTCAAGGTCGTTCCCGTCCTGGCTGGTTGGGGTGACCCCGGCGTCTCGGTGACAGCCGTCATTCAGCTTGGAAGCATCGTGGCGGTGATTGCTTATTTCCGTCAGGACCTTCAGAGCGTGCTGAAGGGCATCTCAGTCGCTGTTTCCCGTGGCCAGTGGCGTGAACCCGAGGCTCGTCTCGGTATCGCCATGGCGGTGGGAACGGTCCCGATCCTGATCGCAGGTCTGGCAATCAAGCTGTTCTGGCCTGCTTATGAGTCATCGCCCCTGCGCAGCGTGCCTGCCATTGCCGTGGTCTCGATTGTGATGGCCTTGCTGCTGGCCCTCGCCGAGAGGATTGGTCCCCGGATTAAGCAGCTTGTTCAGGTGGAGGGGCGTGACGGGTTGGTGGTTGGCCTTGCCCAGGTGCTGGCGTTGATTCCCGGCGTTTCGCGTTCGGGCAGCACGTTGACAGCCTCTCTTCTCGATGGCTGGCAACGGCAGGATGCGGCCCGCTTCTCCTTCCTGCTGGGAATTCCGGCGATCACGATCGCTGGACTGGTGGAACTCAAGGGTGCCTTCACCGAGCCGAGCGGCGGGGGTGTGCTGCCTTTGCTGGTGGGCATCGTGTCGGCCGCCGTGGTGTCCTGGCTGGCCATTGATTGGCTGCTTAAGTTCCTCCAAAGGCACAGCACCTGGATCTTCGTGATCTATCGCTTGCTCTTCGGGGTGCTGCTCCTGGTCTGGTGGGCCGGCTCAGGATCAAACTGAGATCAGCTGCCTCCATCGCGGTGTGGAATGAACCATCCGCCGGCGTCGCTCTGGCGGCCCTGGATCCGGAATCGGCCTCGCGTCAGCCCGCACCAGCCGTCGTGGCCGCCGTTGAGCCTGGGTCCATCGGCGAAGAGTTGGGTTTTGAACCAGGAGACCAACTGCTCAGTATCAACGGCATCCGTCCGAGGGATCTGATCGATTACCGCTATCTGGTGGTGGAGGAAGAGCTCCATCTCGAGGTGATGGATGCAGCGGGCGAGCTTCATCAGGTGGACCTTGAAAAGGATGCGGATGACGGTCTTGGTCTTCAGTTCACCGAGGCACTCTTTGACGGACTGCGTCAGTGCAATAACCACTGCCCCTTCTGTTTCATCGATCAGCAGCCGCCTGGGCATCGCAGCAGCCTCTACCTCAAGGACGATGACTACCGGCTGAGCTTTCTTTACGGCTCCTATCTCACACTCACGAACCTCACCGAGGCGGATTGGCAGCGCATCGAGGCCCAGCGCCTGTCTCCCCTGTTCGTGTCCGTGCATGCCACGGATCCAGACCTGCGCTCCAAGTTGCTGGAGAATCCGCGCGCCGCACTGTTGCTGGATCAGCTGCGCTGGTTTGCGGAACGCGATTTGCAGATTCACGCTCAGGTGGTGGTCTGCCCAGGCCTCAATGACGGAGCAGCGCTGCAGCGCACATTGGAAGACCTTGCTGCGTTTGCGAGCGGTGCTTGGCCTGCCGTGCTTTCGGCCGCTGTGGTGCCCGTGGGCCTGACTCGCTTTCGGCCTTCCGGCGATGGACTGGTCCCTGTCGATCCTGACCATGCCAAGGACGTCATCACCCAGGTCGAGGCCCTACAGAGCCACTTTCAGGAGACTCTGGGCAGTCGGTTCGCCTGGCTCTCGGATGAGTGGTATCTGATCGCAGGCCGTGCCCTCCCGCCACGAGCCAACTACGAGGATCTGCCCCAGCAGGAGAATGGAGTCGGAAGCATCCGAGCCTTTTTGGAGGACTTGGATCAGGCCACCGAGACCCTGCCCCCTCGGAGTGCAAAGCCGATGCGCAGCAGCTGGGTGGTGGGTCGTTTGGTCGACCAGGCCTTGAGACCCGTGTGTGACCGCCTCAATGGCATCGAAGGGGTGTCGCTCTCTCTCCACGGTCTACCGAGTCCCTACTGGGGACAGGATCAGGTGGTGACGGGCTTGCTCACCGGTGAGGATTTACTGGTGGGTCTTGAGGGGGTCGACCTCGGTGATCAGCTCTTATTGCCCTCGGTGATGCTCCGACAGGGGGCGCCGGTGTTTCTCGATGACATGACCCTGGAAGAGGTGCAGGCACGATTGCCGGTCACGATCCGGATCGTGCATGGAGCAGCTGACATCGTGGCCGCAGTGCTCGGTCAGGAGCCCTAAAGCCCCTAAGCTCCCGGCAGATTGCAATCTGTCGTGGCCAGGACCGCTGCCCGTTTTCTTCTCATTGCAGGTGCTCTGGCCGCGACTGTCCCTGCGGGACTGCAAGCTCAAGATGCACCTGCTCAGGCCCCGGTGGCCTCTGAGGCAGCGAACTCTGGAGCGCTGATTGATCAGAAGACCCTCCCGACCGCCATCGAGCTCAAGGGACCGCGTCCGAAAGCCGATCCGTCCGTTCTGCCCCCTGCTGCCACCACGCTTCCTGAAGCGCTGAGCCCCCTGCAGGCGCCTCCAAGTCTGGCGCTCCCAGACAAACCGTCTCAGGTGCGGATCCGTGAACTCCGTCCGCTCACCCTCGCGGAATCCGAGCAGCTGATGGAGGTCAACAACCCCAGCCTCAAGGCAGCGGCCAGTCAGGTGGAGCAAGCCAAGTCGGCTCTGCTTGCCGAGATTTCCCTCTGGTATCCCACGGTCAATCTCTCTGCTAACGGTCTGCCCCAGTACCTCGCCGCTGATCAATATCGCAATCCTGATTTCGCACCCACGTTCAATCCCTCGACCGGAGCACCGTCCACGGCTCCCTACACCACCAGCAGCCAGTGGACGGCCAATTTCGCGGCCCAGGTCCAGTGGAACCTCATCGACCCCAAGAGAGTGCCAAGGATTGCTGCAGCTCGCGACAATTTTGAACGCGCTCGTGATGCTTACCTGATCGCTCTTCGGGACCGACGGCTGGAAACAGCAGAGTCCTATTTCGATCTTCAACGCGCCGATGAGCAGGTGCGGATCGGTCAGCAGTCGGTGCGGGCTTCCCTGGTGAGCCTGAAAGACGCCCGCGCCCGCTTTCAGGCTGGTGTCGCCACCAAGCTTGAAGTGCTGGAGGCTGAAACTCAGCTTGCCCGAGATCAGCAGGTGCTCACCAACGGCATCGGCTTCCAGAACAAGACCCGCCGATCCCTGGCCGGATTGTTGGATCTCCCCCAGGACGTGACCCCTACCGCTGCAAGCCCATCGCAGGTGATCGGCGTCTGGCAACCCTCTTTGCAGGAGAGCATCGTGGCTGCCTTTGCCTTCCGCGAGGAACTTGATCAGCTGATCCTCGATATCTCGATCAACAACAGCAATGCCAATGCGGCGCTCGCTGCTGTGCAGCCTGTGCTCAGTCTGGTGAATACCTTCAGCACGGCTCGCTTCCAGGGCCAAACCAACGTGGTTTCGCCCGTGGATATGGACGATTACGGCTGGAATGCCAACAACACGGTGGGCCTGAATGCCACCTGGAACATCTTTGACGGCGGGCGTGCCCGCGCCGAATACCGCCGCAACAAGCAGCGGGCTGAGGAGAGTGCCTTCAACTTCGCCTCCACCCGTGATCGCATCCGCGTTCAGGTGGAGGAAAGCTTTTACAACCTCCGCACGGCCAATCAGGACATCTTCACAACCTCCCGGGAAGTGTTGTCAGCCAGGGAGTCGCTGCGTTTGGCTCGTCTGCGTTTCCAGGCGGGTGTGACCACCCAAAGGGAAGTGGTGGATACCCAGCGGGATCTCACCCAGGCCGAGGTTCGCTATGCCGATGCGATCAACACCTACAACAAGAGCATTGCCCAGCTGCGTCGTCGGACCGGTCTTGATCAGGTGAAGGCCTGTCAGCCTCAGAACCTCCCAGCCGCCAAGCCGGCTGAGGACGATGCCTACACGGTGCCGATCGAACCTTCTCCGAATCGTCCGGCTTGCCAGGCCATGGCCTCCGCTGCCAAGGGCTGATTGGTATCTGTGGCTGAACTGCTCACGTTCCATCAATTGACCGGCGTTCATCAGTTGCTGGATCAGGTGGCGGAGCGACAGCGGCGTGATTTCGGCCACATCGTCTCTGATGTGAAACCTGACGGCACTCTGATCACTGCCTGTGATCGGTGGAGTGACAGTGCGATCGTTGACGGCTTGGCTTCCCTGGCCCCAGGTGAGGGGGTCTTGAGTGAGGAAGGGTCCAAGCAACTTCCAAAAACGGAGGCTTATTGGGTGGTGGATCCCCTCGATGGCACCACCAATTTCGCTGCTGGTATTCCCTACTGGGCCATCTCAGTGGCCCGTTGCATCGATGGCCGTCCGGTTGAGGCTTTTCTGGAGATTCCATCCCTTCATCAGCGGATTGTGGCGATTCGTGGCAAGGGAGCCTGGCGAAATGGCAAGCCCTTGACACCCCAGACCCGCCTTGCCGCTGACAGTGCCTGTGTGTCTTTATGCAGCCGCGCGATCCGCGTGCTCCAGCGCCGTCCCGATCAGCCGTTCCCCGGGAAGATCCGGCTTCTTGGGGTGGCGAGTTTGAATTTGCTCAGCGTGGCGATGGGGCAGACCATGGCTGCCTTGGAGGCCACTCCGAAAATCTGGGATCTGGCTGCGGCTTGGTTGGTGCTCTCCGAATTGGAGTGCCCCTTGCACTGGCTCGCGGCCGATCCTGCCTGTCTTCAGCCCGGGATGGACCTTGCTGAAGCGGATTTCCCGGTGTTGGCTGCGACCTCTCAGGAGCAGCTGCAGCGTCTGATGCCCTGGGGAACAGCGCTACTTCGCCCCTGAGGTTGCGAGTAGGGGAGTTGATGGGTTATGTTTTTGGACTGCGCGGGAAGCCGAAGGGCGGAAGGCGCAGCCGAGAGGAGCACAGGGGAAGCGAGAGCTT
>NZ_PHQT01000005.1:0-168673 GCF_004332415.1 Synechococcus sp. BS55D | reverse complement strand
CACCGGCTGACCAGCCGCACGAAAACTTCGTCTTCCCTGAAGAGGTTCTGCCCCGTGGAAACGCCCTTTGATGCTGGTCTTGTCGCCACTGGCGGCAAAGACCTCGACTCCACCGGCTATGCCTGGTGGGCTGGCAATGCCCGTCTGATCAACCTGTCTGGCCGTCTGCTCGGTGCCCACGTGGCCCATGCAGGCCTGATGGTGTTCTGGGCCGGCGCGATGATGCTGTTCGAGGTGAGCCACTTCACCTTCGACAAGCCGATGTATGAGCAGGGTCTGATCCTGTTCCCCCACGTCGCCACCCTGGGTTACGGCGTGGGTCCTGGCGGTGAGGTCACCGATCTCTACCCCTTCTTCGTGGTGGGTGTGCTGCACCTGATCAGTTCCGCCGTGCTCGGCCTTGGCGGCCTGTATCACGCCCTGCGTGGTCCGGAGATTCTGGAGAACTACTCCACCTTCTTCTCCCAGGACTGGCGCGATAAGAACCAGATGACCAACATCATTGGCTACCACCTGATCCTGCTTGGGGTCGGTGCGCTGCTGCTGGTGTTCAAGGCCATGTTCTTCGGTGGCGTCTACGACACCTGGGCCCCCGGTGGTGGTGACGTGCGTCTGATCACCAACCCCACCCTGGATCCCGGTGTGATCTTCGGTTATCTGTTCCGCGCCCCCTTCGGTGGCGAGGGCTGGATCATCGGCGTGAACTCGATGGAAGACATCATCGGTGGCCACATCTGGCTGGGTCTGACCCTGATTTTCGGTGGCATCTGGCACGTGATCACCAAGCCTTTCGGCTGGGTGCGTCGTGCCTTCATCTGGAACGGTGAGGCCTACCTGAGCTACAGCCTTGGCGCCCTGAGCTTCATGAGCTTCATCGCCTCGGCTTACATCTGGTTCAACAACACCGCCTATCCCTCGGAGTTCTACGGCCCCACCAACGCCGAAGCCTCCCAGGCCCAGAGCTTCACCTTCCTGGTGCGTGACCAGCGCCTCGGCGCCAACATCGGTTCGGCCATGGGCCCCACCGGTCTGGGTAAGTACCTGATGCGCTCCCCCACCGGCGAGATCATCTTCGGTGGTGAAACCATGCGCTTCTGGGACTTCCGTGGTCCCTGGCTGGAGCCCCTGCGTGGTCCCAACGGTCTGAGCCTGGACAAGCTCCAGAACGACATTCAGCCCTGGCAAGTGCGCCGCGCCGCTGAATACATGACCCACGCCCCCAACGCCTCCATCAACTCGGTGGGAGGCATCATCACC
This sequence comes from Synechococcus sp. BS55D, assembly GCF_004332415.1. NCBI lineage: Bacteria > Bacillati > Cyanobacteriota > Cyanophyceae > Synechococcales > Synechococcaceae > Synechococcus > Synechococcus sp. BS55D. Next base: position 167,416 of record NZ_PHQT01000005.1, on the reverse strand, counting down.
GAGCCCAACTCGGTGAACTTCGTGAACATCCGCCAGTGGCTGGCTGCGACTCAGTTCGTGCTCGCCTTCTTCTTCCTGGTGGGTCACCTCTGGCACGCCGGCCGCGCCCGCGCTGCTGCTGCCGGTTTCGAAAAAGGGATCGACCGTCAGGCCGAGCCCACCCTGGCGATGCCCGACCTCGACTGATCCTGATCGATCAACTCGACGTTGCTTCAGCCCTCGCCGAAAGGCGAGGGCTTTTTGTTGGCATCAGAAATTAGAGACAATGGTCATGCCGAATGCGCACATAACCGATTGATCCGAGCACAATAGCGTCAGGCAGCGAACGCTCCTACGGCGAAAAGAGCTGAAGCGAAAGGCTCATCACCACTGACAGAAAACGATAAACAGGCGCTTATCGGCAAGGGGGCGAGTAAGCACAATCACAGATCCGAAGAGGCGCGGTGCCAAACAAAAGAAGCAACCCTCGTCTCAACATGAAGACAAAAGACTCATTGAGGCACAACCGCGTCCATCTAGCATTACATTAACGCCACAACACTCAGTCTAATCACTATCGCGACACAGATGCTCAACCATAAAGCTAGCCTTTCTTCAAGAAAAGCAACCAGGACAACACTTACTGGGGCCTTCGGCTTGAGCCTCTTGGCCTGGATTGGAGCGACGCCCGCGCAAGGACAAGGCGCTCCATTAACTGTCAACGGGATCAACTATTCCATTGGTGCCAAACAAGACTCTTTCGACGCATTAAACGCTGATCTCACCTCCACGCCATGGTGGGGTGATTCAAGCCTTGCAGCTGCTTTTGCAACTGCTTGGCGCGATTGCGGTGATAAATGCTGGAACGCTACTGCTGCCTTCAGCAGAGGATCATTATTTAGCTATAAGTTATCAGACACAACCAATACCATAAACCAATACTGGTATGCGAAACAAAGTGGCGATATTTTAAATGGTGGCGCTGACAACTGGGACCGAACTTATGTTTACGCTTATGCGTTCAATCTTTCGCCAATTCGCATTGCAGGAAATATCAGCGGAGGCAGTGGCAACAATAAAACTTCCAACCTTGACACAACACTGGCACCAGCATTTCAGGGCGGCACTCTAACGATTGATCAAGACAACCAGGCATTCAGCCAGAGTTTCACTCTGGATGCTTCCAGCACAAATGCTATCGACATTAACGGCGATAACCCGACATTCACAGGCGTGTTCAGTGACGCCACAAGCGGCACGCCGGGAAACATCAGCTTTATCAACTCAGCCGGAATCAGTAGCCGACGATCCATCATCCTGACGGGGGTAAACACATACACAGGCAAAACTACGATTGGGAACCAACTTTTTCTTGAATTGCGAAACGGTGGCTCATTCGCGGACAGCCAGTCAATCGAAATCAACAGGGGCGGACGACTAAATATCTTCAATCCCAATCAGACGACAACGGTGCAAAATGTCATTGGCGGGGGCGATCTTCAGCCAAATTCAGCCACTACAGTAGTCATCAATCAACCAAATATAATCTTTGACGGGAGAATCCAGTCAGATCGCAGCGAAGGCCTACTGATGAAGTCAGGCCCAGAACCTTGGATTCTCACAAACAACTACAGCCATGTGGTGGGTGGTATCAGGGTTCAAGAAGGAGCAGTGATTATGGATGGAGGCTCCTTTGATGACATCCATGCAGGCACCACTCCCATAACTGTAAATCCAGGGGCGAGATTCGGCATCCGCGCCGGCACCACCACCAATACTGGACCAATAATCGTTGGGGGATCCGGCAACCGTAGCTTCCTCGACATCAACGGTAATCTCAACGTCAACGGCGACTTAACTCTTCTAGGTCGCAGCCGAACATTGTTCAACAGCGGTGATATAGGCGATGCAAAATTAGCTGCAGGAACCAGGAGTCTCGTTGTAAACGGCATACTTACCCACAACGGTGAGAATATTGATTCAAGAGGTGGTAACTACAGCATTGATACTGGTGAGCTCCGTGGAAGCAGCAACATCCTTGTCGATGGTGAGACCCTCACTCTCACCATCCAAAACGACTCCAGTTTCGATGGTGGAATCGGAGACTTCAATCCAGGCCAACAAGGTGGGGCACTCATCAAAAAGGGGAACAGCACACTGGCCTTGAATCGATCCCAAGCCCTAGCAAACCTGTCAAGCCTGCAGCTTGAGCAGGGGCAGCTCACGCTTAACGAAGGAAGAAATGGAACGATTCAGCAAACATTCATCTCCCAAGGTGCAACTCTCGCGCTTCCTAACAACACCAGCGCTCTTAACTCCCAGCAACTTACAATCAACGACGGCGGCTCTCTCCAAGGGATCGGCACTATTTCTGGTCAAATCAACAACGAAGGCTCCGTCTCTCCTGGGAACTCAATCGGAACTCTAATCATCGACGGAAACTATTTCCAGGGCCAGACTAATCCAAACGCTTCACTCAACATCGAAGTCGACGGCTCCAGCAGTGATCTCCTCAAAATCACCGGAGACAATCGCACAGTTCTGCTCGGCGGCAATCTCAAGATTTCCTCTTTTCCCGGCACTTCAATCACCCCTGGCGTCACCTATACAGCTCTTGATGTCACCGGAGCGAACGCGTATGGCCGGGAACTCAACCTGAAAACAGATCGCTCAGGTGTTGTCGGCTCCTCTGGCTATCTCTTTACTAGGGAAACCAGCCCCGCCTTCGCTAGAGTAGACAAAGCTTATTACGACACCTGCACAAGCACCAATCCAGACGTTCAGAAAGATTGCACCAAACTTAAATTTGCTTGGCTTCAGATCAGCAAGGAAAATAATCCCGGCAAAGGGACGAAACTCGTCACTGTTACTCCTACTCCTACTCCTACTCCTACACCATCTCCGACTCCTACTCCTACTCCTACTCCTACTCCTACACCATCTCCGACTCCTACTCCTACTCCGACTCCGACTCAAGTCCCCGTCATCGCTCCCCCATCTAATCAATCCATCCAAACAACCATTCAGCAGGTCAAGCAAACTGGCGGTGCCATCACCACCGCCAGCTCGGGTAGCCCCAACACCAATACCGATATCTGCGTTACCAATACCGGCAACACCACCGCTTGTCAGCAGCAAAACAAGGCTGGCTCTGCCCAAGGCGGCAGCAACAGCAACAACACCCAAATCGCTAAAACCATCGACGCTGGACAAGCAGCTCTCGGTGTTGCTGTCACTCAAGGGGTAACTGGTGGTTCACAAATTACAAACACGGTGCCTACCCAAAACGGCTCTACCACCGTCAACACCGGCTACACAACCAACCAAACCAAAGCAGCGAAAATCACTCCTGATTTCGTCAGCGTCTACAACGCACTGTTCACAATCCCTACCCGACAGCAGCTCAACCAAGCACTTCACTCCATCACGGCCGAGCCCTACGCCTCCATGCAATCGGTCGCACTGGAAGCCATCGAGCAGTTCGGGAAAAACTCCCTCGCCCTCACCGATCGCGCTGTTCCACTCACCCACACCGGATCCTTCTGCAAGCTCGACGACGGCACACTCATCCCAGCTGACTCGCCAAATCGACCCGACACCTGTGACGAGCGCACCAAAACCGTCGGCAGCCGCTGGAGTCTCCTCCTTGATGGCACCAACACCGAGGCCAGCCTCGATGGCACCAACGATCTGGCCTCTCTCGATTACAACGTCTTCTCCACCATCTACGGCCTCCAATACGCCTTCTCACCCGAGTGGAGTGCAGGTGCTGCCTTTGGCTACGGCCAGGCACGTCTCTATAACTACGAATACGCCAACACTCACATCAATTCCGACACCTATTCAGGCTCCATCTGGGGCATCTACAGGCCCTCACCCGATTGGAAGATCTCCGGCCTACTCGGCTACATGAATCTCCAATACGACTCCACACGCAACATCGCCTTTGGGGGTCTCAACCGCACAGCAGAAGCTAATTGGGATGGCAATGGTTACCTTGCATCCCTTGAGGCCCAATACAACTGGGCTCTCAATGGCGACAACAGCGATCCCGACGCCATTCGCATCAAGCCGCGCACCTTCCTCTCCTACGCCGTTCACAACCAGGGCTCCTTCTCTGAATTCGGCGCTCAGTCCCTCAACCTCGACGTTGACTCCCACACCGCCGACTCCCTCCTCTGGGGCATCGGCTTCACATTGGAAACTCCGATCCGCCTCTCCTCAACCAATCGCCTCATCCCACGTTTCACCGTCGGCTACGAATACGACTTCATGGGCGATGCCGATGAGGAGCATCAACTCAACGCCTCCTTCTCTGAACTGCCAGCACTCGGCTCCGTTGATGTCCTCGGACAGAACCGTGGTGCTAACGCCCTCGATGTTGGGCTCTCCATCGAAATTGAAACCTCCGATTCCGTTTCCCTCTATGCCGGCGTCAACGGCGGCTTCTGGAGCAATGGCACTGAAGTCTCCTATGGAGGCGGCCTCAAGTACTCCTGGTGAGACCGTCACCGCTGACAACACTCCTCACCGCCGAACGCGACGGTGAGCGCTGCGCCGGTCCGGTACTGATGGCAGGGTTTGTGGTGGGCTTTGGTGTCATTGAGCTTGCCACTGGTGCGCTGAACCAGACCAGTCGCTTCAGCCTGCAGTTACTGGTTCTGCTGGTGTTGCAACTGATTGGCCCCATTCTCGTCAGCGTGCTGGCCATGGCCCTGCTGCTGCCCCGCTGGTTGGAGCGCGTGGTGCAGCAAGGCCAGCGAGCCTGGCGTCAATCCGTTCCTGCAGCAGGTTTAGTGGGACTCTTGCTGATGATGCTGTTTTTCGTTGGCGCCATCGTTGGCGGGGTTCTCGTCACACCGCGGGCTGATCTGCTTCGTGAAACGACTGATCTGCTCTCTGGGATCAGGCTTTTGGATCTGTTACGCACCCTGGCGCGTAGCGGTGTGTTCCTGAGCTGCATCTGCGCCTGGTGTCAGTGGCGGGCGTTGACCGCGCTCAGAAGCGGTCGCAGCGAAGCGCTGATTGTCAGCAATCTCTTGGTGGAGGGGCTGATGCTGGCCCTCGCTCTCAAACTGGTTTGGGTGTTGGTGTTCAACACCCTGATCTCATGATGCGTTAAGAATGAACTCGATCGAACCGTCCCACCCCCGCGAACGCTGGTTGTTTCTGGGGTCCGGTACCTTGTTGCTGGTTGCCGTACTCTTCGGGCTTGCCCGGGAGCAGCGCTGGGGCACCCGGTTCGTGAACGTTTACCTACTCGCAAGCGACATCAGTGGTCTGCACTCCGGTGAAGAGGTGCGCATCTCCGGTTTTCCCGTGGGTCAAGTGGGTGGCTTAGAGCTCAAACCTGATGCACGCGTGCGGGTGCAATTGCGGATTGAGCAGAGCAAAGCACGGCTGATCGGCCCCAACAGCAGCGCAAGGCTGGCCCAAGAGGGCCTTGTTGGAGATCGCTTCATCGACATCAGTCCGGATCCTCAACGCGTTGGTGATGCGCAGGCTCTTGATGGAAAAACCATCGCCTACGCCGAGCCCCTCAACCTCGCCGATGCCCTCGAAGACCTCGCTGTCACGCAGCAGCAACTCCAGGCCACCTTGCGCAACACCACCTCCCTGACTGCCAAGAACGGCGACATCAACACCACGCTCGCCGATCTGCGTAACACCCTGAAAAACACCAACACGCTCACCGCCACGATCGAACGAGAAGCCGCCGAGACCGCCCCTGTAGTGCGCCGCTCCCTCGACAACGTGAGCGCCGAGATCAGCCAAGTGAGCCAGGAGGCGCGTGTGGCGGAAAAGGAAGCTCAGCAGTTGCTGCAGGAGTCGCGGCCTCTGATCACCAGCACACTCCAAGACGTGCGCGAATTAGCGCAGACCAGCCGGCGATTGCTCAACAGCCTGCTGGGTGTGATCGGTCCGCTGTTGGAACCTACCGACGGTCCAAGCAGTGCCACTCCATCGCCAGCAAACGACAACCAGCGCCCCTAACCTCAACTCATCGCTTTCTCGATTGATGGGACTGTCTCTGTCAGGCACCAGCACCGGCCTGCTCGCCGCCACAGCACTGATCAGCACAACCCTGGCAGGCATGCCTGCCTCGGCCCAGAACAAGGGCATCACGTATCCCAAAGCCGGGGTGGTGTGCGATCAAGTGGGGCAAGTCTGCTACGACAGCTACGGCCCATCAATCGCGATCACCAAGATCTATTTCGGTCAGTTCGCGGCGGATCGTCTCAGCCAGAACCGCCGTGGTTCCAACAACAACGACTTCCGGCTCAGCTCCGGCCAGGCTTGCAGCATCCAGAAGCGCACCTGCTGGGATGACGGCTGGGGAGAGAAGAATGTGGCCAAGGGACTGACCAAACAATTGTTCGGAAACAGCAGCAACCGCCCCAGCAACGTCAGTTCCAGCAGTGGCAATCGACAGGTGACGAGCGATACGGGCTACTGCAGCCTCAGCCAAGGTGGTCAGCGGGTGTTTGATGGCCCCTGTCTGCTCAAGCAGGTCTCGAAGGGTGATCGCAACCGCTACAAGATTCAACTCCAGAACGGCACGACCTATGTGTTCAAAGACAACGGCAGCGGCAACTACGCCATCACCGATTCCTTCGGTGGCAGCTGGCCGGTGACCTTCGTCGACCATGGCAACACCGGTGTGTTCCGCTTTGCCAACTACAAACTGGTGGCCACACAGAACAGCAGCAGCTCGAATCAGGAAGCCGCCGGTGCTGCCTTAGGGGCTGCAGTTGGCAACCTGCTGAACAATCTGTTCAAGTAAGTGCGCTGAGCTCGAGGCCATCGGCCAACACCACCCCGTGCTGCTCAAAACTGCGTAGCACGCGCAGCTGAAACTCCCGTTCGGTTACCCACTGTTCACCCGCACGGGTGATCAGCAACACCTCCAGCTGGGTGCCGAGCGGGGTGATCCGGCGCACACCGCGCAGGATCGGCTGGGAGAGCAAGCGCTCTCCCCAGTTGGGATCAGCGACAAAACGCTCGATCTCGTCGCTGATCAGGCCGATCGCCTGATCGATCGAGTTCTGGCGATGGGAGATCAACAGTTTGATCAAGCTTCCGGAGCGCAGTTTGGTGTGGTTCCGCAATTGACGGATGGCGCTGTTTTCCAGGGTGTCGACTCGCTGGTCGAGGCAACGCATGTCGGTGCTGAACAAACCCACGTCGATCACCTCCCCCTCCACGCCGTCGATCTCCACCCAGTCGCCGATGGCGTAGCGATCCTCCAGCAACACCAACATGCCGGCGACGAAATCGCGCAGCAGGCTCTGAAACACGAAGGCCAGGGCACCGAGCAGAGCACCCCCAGCCACCAGGATCGAGGTGGAGGCGGAGCGCACACCAGGAATGTCGACCGCAATCCACACCCCCACCACCAACACACAGGCCACATCCACCAGGCGATGGCTCACCCGCAGCAGGCTGCGGTAGCGCTGGTCGCGCCGGGCCCGCTCCTGCTCCATCACGTCGACATTGTCGGCCCATTGGTGCAGCAGCAAGGTGCAGAGCGCCCGGCCGAGCAAACCCAACACTGTCACCACGCCCACCTTGAGGATCACGACACTGGGTTGAAGCAACAGTTCGATGCCCAGTGGGATCCGGCCGGGCATCGCCATCACCCCGAGACCCACCATCACGACCAGCAGAAACAGCACCATCACCATCAACACCCGGGTGATGGTGTGCAAAAGATGGAGCTTGAGTTCCAGCTTTCGATTGCGTTCGCCCTGATGGCGCCGGAGCTGCAACAGGCAGCGTCGACGGCGGACCCAGACCCAGCACCAGATCAGCCCGGCCAGAATGCCAAACAGGAGCGTCTCCACCGCCAAGGTGAAGCGCCAGCGCTGCAGGAGACGTTCCGGCGTGAGGATGCGACGGGCATGGTTGATCCGGCGTTCCAGCAGGGTTTTCCAGCGCCGGGCCAGTTCCTCGCTGCTGACGCCATTGATTTCGGCATCGGCCCGGGTCACCGTCATCAGCGGAATCTGGCGCTGTCGATCAGGAAGCTGGGCCTCCAGGATCTGATTGCCGGCGGCATCGGTCTGAATGCTGATCGTGAGCGGGTCATGGCTGAGCGACACACCATCCCCAGGCCCTGACGTGCAGACCTTGGCCTGCTGCCCCAACAGGCTCTCCAGCATCCATTCACTCAGCCGCTCGCTCTGACTGCAGAGGCGATTGGGGTCGTAAAGCAGGCGAAGGTTGCCTTCAATCACCGAGGCGCGCCGCTTGGCGCCAAGGGCGTCACCATCCCGCAGCACCGGGCTGGCAACCGTGAGGGCGGGCACGCCCAGGATGCGCACCTTGGCCAATTCGTAGCTTCCCGCCTCCAGCACTTCTGAGCGGGAGCGAGGCGACATGGCCGCCGGTTCGGTGATGCGACCGGCATCGATCAAAGGGAAGCCGGTGTTAGCCCTCGCGCGATGCGGTGAGGTGCAGATCACCAGAGCCACCGCAGCCAGGAGAAGCAGGAGTCGTCTCAGAAACAGCGACACCGCAGACACGGGGAGACGATGGCACTCTGATGGAAATCGCCTCGAGCGGCAGCCCATGAGCACTCGGGCTCAATTCAGAAACTGAGGTCGAGCACGCTGTAACCGCGAGGAGCGCGGGGCTGACCCTGCTGCAGGCCGGGATCGGCAGGAGAGACGACACCACTGCCGAGATGGGCGCGGCTGTTGCTGAAGTAGGCCTGCTCCGCTTCGATGCTGGGGTCGAGAGACACTTCACTGCTGGCGGTGAGCACCACCGGCTCCATGGCGACAGCCTGGGGGGCCACAGCAGCGAGCAGCAGGGATGCGCCAACAAAGGCGAGGGAGAAGCGGATCATGGCCAGGGTGTGAGGAGGGCCTATCTCCGGATTAGCCACGGCCAGAAAAAAATGGCAAGGTCCGGCGGGCAGCGACCGCTCAGGCCTGCGCCAGCTCCGCCCCATTCACTCGGATTCGCAATAAAAGCCTTTTATCAAGATTCTTGTTATTGTGCGTTTATTGAGAAACCGCGTAGGTCATGGCTGTACATGAGCAGGTGATCCGCACCCCTGCGCAGCTGGGGATGCTGCTTCGCGATGCTCGGCGAGAACAGGGGATGAATCAGCAACAACTGGCACTCAAGGCCGGTGGCATAAGCCAGGCCAGGCTCTCTCAGCTCGAATTGCAACCGGGTCGTCTCACCGTGGAGCGCCTGCTGCTGCTCCTGGCCGCCCTCAACCTCGAAGTGGTGGTGCGACCGCGAGAACACTCCATCGAACCGGCCGAGTGGTGATGGGTAGACCCTCGAGGGCGCGCTCCCTGGCGGTGTGGATGAACGGTGAACGGGTCGGCACCTGGTTGTTGCCGGCTCGCGGGCCTCAGCAGTTCAATTACGCCGAGTCCTGGCTTCAGTCCAGTCAATTCCGCCCGCTATCGCTGTCTCTGCCAGCAGGGCTCGGGTCCTCAGCGCTCAGCGGACATGCCGTCGAGAGCTGGTTTGAGAACCTCCTCCCTGACAGCGACACCATCCGCCGTCGAGCCCAGGCTCGGTTTCAGGCAGCCAGCACCAGTGCCTTCGATCTGCTGGCTGCCGTCGGCCGCGACTGTGCCGGAGCCGTACAGCTGCTTCCACCAGACGAGGTGCCCAGCGGCTTCGATCGCATCGAGGCTCGGCCCCTGAGCGACCAGGAGATCGGCCAGCGGCTGCGCGCCGTCACGGCAACGCCGGCTCCAGGGTCCCTGGGCCCAGAGCCTGATGAGCTCAGGCTTTCGATTGCCGGTGCTCAGGAGAAAACAGCCTTCCTGCTGCACGACAACCAATGGTGTCTGCCGTTTGGGAGCACGCCCACCACCCATCTCTTCAAGCTACCAATGGGGGTGATCGGCGAGGGCCAGATTGATTTCAGCAGTTCTGTCGCCAACGAATGGCTCTGCAGCAGGCTGCTTCAGGCCTATGGCCTACCGATAGCCTCAACGGAGATTGCCCAGTTCGACGGCGAACGCTGCCTGATTGTGCAGCGCTTTGATCGACGCCTGCATTCCAGTGGAGCCTATTGGCTGCGCCTCCCCACCGAAGATTGCTGCCAGGCCAGTGCCACTCCAGCTGCTCAAAAATATGAAAACAATGGCGGCCCCGGCATGGCAGCCATTGCCGAGCTGCTGGCTCAATCCTCAGAGCGGAACGACCGAGCCACGTTCTTCAAAGCGCAGGTGCTGTTCTGGATGCTGCGGGCCATTGATGGCCACGCCAAGAATTTCAGCCTTTTCCTGAATCCAGGCGGCCACTTTCAGCTCACTCCGCTCTACGACGTGCTCTCAGCCTGGCCCGTGATTGGACGAAGAAGCGATCAATGGCCACAGCAAAAACTCAAGATGGCGATGGCCTGGCTTGGTGAAAAAGGGCGTTATTACAAGCCTTTGGAGATCACTGGCCGTCGCATGCTGCTCACCGCACAACGGCTTGGCCTTGGCGACGCCCAGACCATCCTCAACGAACTGATCGTTCACACTCCCACTGTGATTGCCGCGGTGCAGGACCAGTTGCCAGCCGACTTTCCACCAGCCGTCTCCGAAGCGGTGTTCACAGGACTTCAAACCTCCGCCAATCAGCTTGAGCGCGAACTGACCTGATGGCTGGGGCTGCACCCCTGGCAGCCTCGGTACCACTGTGGGCTAACGGATACCCATGGCCAGGAGCCAACGCCGCAGCAACGGCAAGCTCAGCCCGATCACATTCGAGAAGCAGCCGTCGATCCGCTCCACCAGCGCGCCGCCACGCCCCTCCAGCGCAAAGCCGCCAGCGCATTGCAGCGGCTCCCCGGTGGCCACGTAGGCCTCGATCTCGGCGGGGCTCAGTGGCGCGAACTGCACGCGAGTGGTGATGGTCGTGAGGCGTTCCGCCGGCGTACCAACCGCCAACAAACAGTGCCCGGTGTGCAGTTCCCCCCAGCCGCCAGCCATCCGCTGCCAGCGGGCGATGGCCTCAGCCGCATCGGCAGGCTTGCCGAACACCTCCCCCTCAAACGCGAGCACGGAATCACAGCCCAACACCGCCGAGATCGAAGCGTCGGTGCAGGCATCGCGCACCGCCTGAGCCTTGGCTTTCGCCAGCAACTGCACCAGCTGGGCTGGATCAGCGTGATGGATCGCGTCTTCATCCACGCCACTCACCTGCACCCGATGGGGGATCGCCGCCTGTTCAAGCAAACGCCGGCGGGCTGGAGACGCGGAAGCAAGCAGGAGCACGGGCCAGCGATCACTCGGCGCAGTCTGACCTGATCGCTCCCAAGGGCTTGAGATCTGAGAATGAGCTCCAGCGAGTCTTGGCCGTGATCACCCCCTCCTCCCCCCTGCTCAGCCAACGCGCGCTCCAACGAGCTCGGCAGGCGATGGGCTGCCTGCCCTTCACCTGGCGTTTCTATCAGGTTCTCGAGGAGGAAGCGCTCAGCAGCACGGGGCTGGTGAGCCGGCCGGATTGGGGGGAACTCTTCTGCTGCCACCCCTTAGCAGCCAGCCGCATTGAAGATCACTTCATCTGGCTGATTCAGCTGGGGGTCCTGCGGCGGGAAGTGGATGGCCAGGGACTCACCGAACGGGTCCGACTCACGCCGATGGGCCGCGATTGCCTAACCGCCTGGCCGGAGGCCATCCCAAGGGCTTCCCTTCCTCAGCGGCTGCATCACTGGCTGAGGCGACACCGACCGAGGCTGTGACGAAAGCAAGTAGCATCTTTATGCTACTGATCAGAGTGATGGGAACAGAAGTCACCTTGCGGCAGGCCGGCGGATCGCTAAGTGCCACGATCCCGGCTGAAATGGCACGCCGGTTTCATCTGTCGCCCGGAGACCGGGTGCAGGCGATCGAAACGGAACAGGGGATCCTGCTCTCGCCCTTTGATCCAGCGGTCGAGGAAGCCCTGGCGCTGGCCAGTGCAGCTGCACGCCAATTTCAGCCAGCCCTGCGAGAGCTGGCCCGTTGAGCAACACAGCGGAACCCCGCTGGGTCCCTAGCGTTGCCGTGCAGGCCATCCACCGGCAGCAAACGCTGGAGCACGGAGGGCTGCAGGGCATCAGAAGCCAGGCCGCCCTGGATGCCGCACTCGCCAGGCCACAGCAACGCTGGAGCTACGGGGAGCTGAGCACCATTCCGCAACTGGCAGCGGCCCACGCGGAAGCCATCGTGCGAGCCCACCCGTTTGTGGATGGCAACAAGCGCAGCGGTTTCCTTGTGGCTGTGGTGTTTCTCGGTCTGAACGGGTTCAGCTTTCAGGGCAGCAATGAGAGCGTGGTGTTAATGATTCAGCGATTGGCAGCTGATGACCTGCCCTGGGAGGAGCTTGAGGCGTGGTTTGCAGGCAACAGCGTGGTCGCACCATGACCATCCCCCCCGCCCTGATGGTTCTGGGCACCAGCAGCGGTGCCGGCAAGTCGTTGATGACGGCTGCCCTCTGCCGGGTGTTGCGGCGCCGCAGTGAAACACCGCTGCCCTTCAAGGGGCAGAACATGAGCAACAACGCCTGGGTGGATCAGGCCGGCGGCGAGATGGCCTATTCCCAGGCCCTGCAAGCCTGGGCGGCGGGGCTCGAACCCCAGTGCGCCATGAACCCGGTGCTGCTCAAACCCCAGGGCGACAGCACCAGTGAGGTGATCCACCTGGGCCAGTCGGTGGGCAGCTGCCGCGCCGAGCACTATTACCGCGACTGGTTTCGCCCCGGCTGGGCCGCGATCCGCAACGGCTTACAGGAGCTGCAGGCGGCCTACCCCGAGGGGCGGCTGGTGTTAGAAGGCGCCGGCAGCCCCGTCGAGGTGAACCTGCAACCGCGCGATCTCACCAACCTGCGCCTGGCCCAATACCTACGCGCCCGCTGCATCCTGGTGGCCGACATCGAGCGCGGCGGAGTCTTTGCCCAGCTGGTCGGCACCCTGGCATTACTCCGGCCGGTGGAGCGTCCGTTGATCCGAGGCCTGCTGATCAACCGCTTCCGGGGCCGGCGTGAACTCTTCGATGAAGGGCGCCGCTGGCTGGAGGCCAACACGGGTATTCCGGTGCTGGGGGTCATGCCTTGGCTGGATGAGCTGTTCCCGCCGGAAGACTCGCTTGATCTGCTGGAGCGACGGGGCCGCAAACGCGGCGCCGAGCTGGAGATCGCCGTGCTCAAGCTGCCCTCCCTCAGCAACTTCTCCGATCTCGATCCCCTGGAAGCCGAGCCCACGGTGCAGCTGCGCTGGGTGGCCCCCGGCGAGGAGCTGGGCAGCCCCGATGCCGTCGTGGTACCCGGCAGCAAACAAACCCTGCGCGATCTCGGCGCTCTGAAGATCAGCACCCTTGGCACGCAAGTGCAGGCCTACGCCGCAGCCGGCGGGGCGGTGTTCGGAATCTGCGGCGGCATGCAAGTGCTCGGCCGCGAGCTCCACGACCCGGAGGGTCTGGAGGGCGCCAGCAACGGTGCGGGCAGCGCTGCAGGACTCAACCTCCTGCCCCTACGCACGGTATTTGGTGGCAGCAAGGCGCTGCGCCAACGCAGCAGCCAGGCACTCTGGCCGCTCTTGGACGCCAGCCGCACACTCTCGATTGAAGGCTTCGAGCTGCACCGCGGCAGCACCACCGCCCTGGAGACATGCCAGCCCCTTTGCACCGATGCGGAGCTGGGCTGGGTGCACGGCTCAGTGGCCGGCACCTACTTGCACGGTGTGTTTGAAAGCGGTCCGTGGCGCAGGCGTTGGCTCAATCAGTTACGAGCTCGCAAAGGGTTGCCGATATTGAGCGAACAGCAACCCCACCACAGCCGTCAGCGCGAAGCACTGCTCGATCGCCTCGCCGATGCCTTCGAGCAGCACGTGAACCTGGAGCCGTTGCTGAAGCCATGAACCAAGAGGTGTTGATTCACTGGCCCAATGGACAGACCAGCCGCTGCACCCCTGGAGCGGATTGGCTGCAAGCAGCGCGCGATGCCGGCTTTTCGATCCCCACAGGCTGCCTCGGCGGCAGCTGCGGCGCCTGCGAACTGGACGTGAACGGCAACACAATCCGAGCCTGCATCGCCAGCGTTCCTGCGGCAGCATCGGGGCAACTCACGGTGGAGCTGGCCACCGATCCCCATTGGTGAGCAACACCACCTCCCACTCCCTGCTACTGGGCAGCTTGCGCTCCCTGGGCGCCGGAGCTACAGGCGGCGCCCTCGCTGCCCTCGTGGTGCTGATCACCCTGAAGCTGCAGGGACAGATCTGGGGCGAAGCCGTGCTTCGGGGTCAACCCAGTCAGCTGCCCCTGGCCTGGTGTCTTCTCTGGGCTGGAGGGATCGGCCTGCTGATCGCCCTGCTGCAACGGCGACAGGCCGGCAGCCGTTTGCCCGAGATGCATGAAACCCTGAGCGAACTGCGCCACCCCAGTGGCCTGCAGACCCGCCATGGCACCAGACAGTTGCTGGGAGGTGCCCTCGCCCTGATCGGAGGCGGTGCCCTTGGGCCGGAGGCTTTGATGACACGATTGGTGGCAGTGGCCAGCCATCGCATTTGGCGCGGCGCTGATCGGAATCTGATCGCCGCTGCCATGGCCGGCAGCCTTGGCCTGTTTCGCTCGCCGCTGGTGGGTGGAGCCGCCTTAGCGGGGCGCCATTGGGAACTTCTCTGGCGTTGGCTCCCCGCCACCCTCGGCGGAATCGCCGGATTTGTGATCTTCGATGGCCTCAGCGACCTTGGCGGTGGGCTCCACGGCGTGCCCTACGACTGGCCGATCGATCAGGAGCAACGGCTCAGTGCCCTGGCCGCCGCGCTGCTCGCCGGGCTGGTCGGCACCATCTGTGGAGTGCTCCTGAAGCACTGGCGTCAGTGGCTGAACGGGCTGGATCTCACCGGGCGCTGCTGGTGGAGTCCGGTGGTGACCGGGCTGGTGCTGGGGCTCTGCCTTTGGGGCCTACCCCTGGCCCCTTTCTCTGGAGAGGTGCAACTGAAGCCTTTGGTGCTGGGGCAATGGCAGCTCAGCCCACTGCTACTGATCGCCTCCGGACTGGTGAAGTTACTGCTGGTGGGTGGCTGCTTGGAGACCGGCTGGCGAGGGGGGCAGTTCTTTCCGGTGATCCTGGCCAGCAGCGCGATCGGCATTGGCTTCCATGAATGGCTGCCATGGATTGGTGGCATGGAGAGCTGGAGCTCAGGAGTGGTGGGCGGCAGCTTGTCGGTGCTGCTGGGATCCCCTCTGCTGGCGCTGCTGCTGGGACTAACCCTGCTCCAGGGCCATGGGGCCGGTGCCCTAGTGATCGGCCTGCTGGTGGGCCAGATGCTGCAGAACAAGCACTGATGGGATTGCTCGCAGGGCTGATCGCCGCGCTGGCCTGGACCTTGGCGAGCAGCCTCTGGCGCGGGCTCACCACCTCTCTCTCGGCACTGCAGCTCAACGGGCTCAAAAACGGAATCGCCACGCTGCTGCTGTTGCCGGTGCTGCTGACCCTGCCCTGGATGCAGGAAAAGCAAGGGTTGATCGTGCTGCTGCTCAGCGGTGGCGTGGGGATCGCCCTTGGCGACAGTTTTTATCTGGCGGCCCTACGCCGCCTCGGCACCCGCCGCACCCTCACGGTCGATGCCCTTTCTCCGATTGCTGCAGCAGTTGGTGGTGTCGTCACCTTGGGAGAGCAGATTTCCGCCCTTGCTTGGTTGGGTGCTGCCCTGGTCACGCTCTCAGTGCTGCTGATCGCCAATCAAAACCCGCCCGATGCCACGGGCCAGGTCGACCGCTCGCAAGCGAGCCAACGGCTCGGGCTGCTCTACGCCATCGCTGCCGTGTTCTGCGGGGTGAGCGGAGCGGCCCTGTCTCGCAGCGTGCTGATCTCAAGCGATCTGAGCCCATTGCAGAGTGCTGCGACCCGTCTGCTGGGAGGCCTGCTGCTGCTGCTCCCCTGGCTACGCATCGGCCCAATCATCCCGCGTCCGCGACCCAAACAGATCCGCTGGCCTCGGGTGCTGCTTGCCACCTTGCTAGGAACCAATCTGGGGATCTTGCTGCAGCAGGTGGTGCTGCAACGCCTGCCCCTGGGGGTGGGGGTGACGCTGCTGGGCACCTCTCCGGTGATGGCCTTGTTGGTCTCCAGACTGGAGGGCGACCATCCCCGTAGCGCCGGGGTGATCGCATCCTTGTTGGCCGTCTCTGGCGTCGCCCTCGCCGTTCTGAGCTGAACCCTCTACGGTCGTGCCACTCAGCACTCCCCTATGAACGCCCGCCGCTGGTTGCTGCTGATCGGTGCGATCGGCGCCCTGATTGCGATGGTCGCCTGGATCGGGGAGATCGATCTGGGCATGGATGAATCCCTCCAACCCCCTGCCGTGCAGCAACCATGAGCGATCAGGCCACTTATTTCGGAGCCAATGGCTGGCTGCTGGAGATCAGCGGCCTACGCGTGCTGGTGGATCCTTGGCTGAAAGGCGATCTGGTGTTTCCTCCAGGGGCTTGGCTGCTTAAGGGTGAACTTCCCCAGGAGATCACAGTCCCGGAAAGCCTCGATCTGCTGCTACTTACCCAGGGCCTGGCGGACCACGCCCACCCCGACACGTTGCAATTACTGCCGAAGACCCTTCCAGTCGTGGCATCGCCAGCGGCAGCTCGGGTCGCCCAGCGACTCGGCTTCAGCTCCATCACCAGCCTGCAACCGGGCGAGCACACGCGTGTTGGAGAGCTCACGGTGCAAGCGACTGCGGGGGCGGCAGTGCCCACCGTGGAGAACGGCTACCTGCTCGATTGGCCCGAGGGGTCGCTGTACCTCGAACCCCACGGCGTACTCGACCCCAAGCTGCCGAAACGATCGATCGACACAGTGATCACTCCGGTGGTGGACTTGGGTCTGCCCCTGCTGGGTGATTTCATCACCGGTGCGAAGGTCCTGCCAGAACTAATGCAGCGATTCCAGCCCGAGCGCGTGCTGGCCAGCACCACCGGCGGCGACGTGCGCTTCAGCGGTCTGATCAGCAGCCTGCTGCAAGGGGGCGAGGGAACCCGCGAAGTGCCGGTGGGGTCTGCGACTTACCCAGTGGTGGTGCCGACTCCAGGCATCGCGATTCCACTCACGCGCTCAGCGGCGGAACAATCAGCGTCTGAGTAAAACGAAACTGAGCTTCCCCCCGCCATGGCTATGCAACAGGTGCTGGAACAGCTCGAGTTCGAAACCCATGGCCAGGGATTCACGCGCCTCGATCCGCATCTGAATCAATGGCTAGCGGACAGCGGCATCGACACCGGGGTTTTGCACCTCACCTGTCTCCACACCAGCTGCAGCCTGACCATCAATGAAAACGCCGACCCGCGAGTACTCGAGGACCTAGCGGCCTGGATGGAGGCCATGGTTCCCCAAGACGGCCATGGCCCAGTGACAGCGAGCGGCCAACGCCATCGCTACCGGCATGACGATGAAGGCCGTGATGACATGCCCGCCCACATCCGCACCGCACTCACGGCCCAGACCATGACCCTGTCGGTGCAAGGCGGCCGCCTGCTGTTGGGGATCTGGCAAGCGGTCTACCTCTGGGAGCATCGCGCCATGCCCCACCGACGTCGGATTGCCTGCCATCTGGTGGGAGAAAGAATCACAGAACGAACAGTCCCTGCCAGCGAAGCCAGCCAAGCCAATCTTTTGCAACGCGGTAATGGCCGCAAACTCAATGAGGTCGTGCTGTCGCGACATCAACCCGATGCCTGGGCCGAGGATGGCGGCATTGAAACGGATGTCGATCTTCTGATCGATCGTCTCCACGAGATCGCCGAGGCGCCGCCGGAATAATTGGTCAATGCAAACCAGGACTGATCAGACAGGGCTTCGCTTTACCTGGTGGGCAGGCTCACTCTGTAGATCACATCCTCAGCGGGCTTCCACTGAACAAGATGCCGATAGTCGATCTTGTTGCGATCGAGACAATCCCAGATATCACGACCACTCAATATTGCCATCGACCAATGATCACCTTCGCTTTTCATTTTCCTTCGATTCTCATCCTTCCATTCCAGCCAATCCACCTCTGGATAGGAAGAGACTGACTCGCTGAGAATGACGACGGTAAAAATCATTTCTGTCTTCCTATCAGGTTGGTACATGTCCTGCCCGGAGATGCCTTGGTCCTTTTTTGCTAGTGCGGATGCCTGTGGTGAGCATCGCTCACATGGGGGTGTGCATGGGCGGTTGGGGAATGGTCGTGTTCATGGGCATGCCAGAAGGGTTGATTGATGTCGATACCGTCGAGCTGCTGCGGGTTGTGCTCGTGCTCGTGGTGGAAATTGCCAGCTACTGGGTCATGGCGGTGGCGATGATCATGGCGCAACGCATGATGGTGATGGCAGTGGCTGTGCTCTTCCCTCAGCAACAGAACGACGCCCGACCCCATCAATCCGGCGGCAACACTTAGGTTCAGCGTGAAGGAATCACGCAGGACCACCAGCGCAAACAAGCCGCCCACAAAAGGCGCGGTGGAGAAGATCACGGCTTCTCGCGCTGCACCCAGATCCCGCAGCGCCAGAAGATCCAGCCAGATCGAGAGGCCGTAGCCCAGTGCACCGACCAGCAGCAAGCCAGCGCAGTCGGTGGCAGGCGGGAAGGGATGCCCCAGGACCAGGGCAAGAACGAGCATGGGCAACGATGCACCCAGAGCCTTGACGGTGGCAATCTGAATCGGATCGCGGAGGCTCAGGCGTTGGCTGAGGTTGTTGTCGATCCCCCAGGCCAGGGTCGCTAGAGCGATCAGTGCAGTCCCGGCGGCATTGGCGCCTCCGAGTGATCCATCCGAAAGAACGATGGCGCCAGCGATAGTGAGCGCTGCGGCAGCGGCGCCGCGTTTACCGAGATGTTCACGCCCCACCAGAACAGCAATGGCCAGGGTGAAGACGGTCTCAAGGTTGAGCAGCAATGAACTCGATGCAGCTGGTAAGCGCGCGAGGCCGAGCACCAGGGCAACGGGCCCGACGATCCCTCCCAGAAGGATCACCCCGGCCAAGGCTGGCGCGTCGTGCCTTTGCAGGGGGCTTTCATCCTTGGCTCGGCGTTTCATCAGCCGAACCATCGCCAGAGCCAGAGTCGCTCCTGCGTAGAGCAACCCGGCAATGCTCAGGGCCGAACCGCTGTCCGTGAACGTACTGATCAGTGGTGCACTGCAGCCGAACAACACGGCCGCAGCGAAACCAGAGAGTTGACCGCGTCTCAAGGATGTCATCAGTGTCATCGGGATGCTGAATCTTGCTCAGTTCTGGCTTGTGCCTCGGGAGGCAGCCAATGCGTTGCGCAACATCTGGGTGTTACCTCTCAGGAGCACATCACCTTGTCGAACGCCCTGATGGATTTCCGTTTGCCCCACAGTTTGCTGGGCCACCACCACAGCAACCTGTTCCACAGTTCCCCGTTGATAGCGGAAGACCACGGGTGAGCCATTGATGAGGGCAATGGAATCCTGCGGAACGATGAACCGTTGCTCAGAGGATGGGATCTGCACAAAGGCCGTGATCGCTGTTCCGATCGGTGGGAGTCGACCATCAACGGATTGAGCGCGGAGCAGCATCACGCGACCGGAAGTTTGCGCATCAGGTGCCATAGCGATGACCCGTGCCTGCAGTGTCTGAGCTCCCGCTCGAACCCGCAGCAGCTCTCCAGTCCTGAGGTTCGTGGCAAGTCCCGGAGACACGAGGAAGCGGAGCTCACTCCCTGAGTCATCACTGATCTGGGCCACGACTTCACCCACAGACAGAACGGCACCGGGTGAGGTGCTCACAGCACTGACCTGGCCGGCAATTGGACTGCGAATCAACAGACGCCCTGAGGCATCTGGCCTCCCCAGCGCTGCAGCCTTGGCAGCAGCCAACCTTGCTGTCGTCGCGGCTGTCACGCTGGCGATACGGCGGCTTTCCAGTTCCTGGGCTGAGAGGGCTCCCTGCCGCGCCATGGGTTCGGCAAGGCGATACTGGTAGGCAAGCGAGAGCGCCGTGGCCTTGGCGGCATCGGCATCGGCGCGCACAGCAGCCGCATCAGCACTTCGCACTTCTGCAATCGGTTCGCCGGCACGCACAGTGGTGCCTGGAGACACCATCAGGCGCAGAACACGGCCCGCCACAGGCATCCCCACGCTGGAGCGTGACGACGTCGCCGCTTCAACAAAGCCGGTGATCGGCCGTTCCGTACCCGTACTCAACTCCGGGCGAACGGTGGTCAGTCCCAAGCGCCGCAGCTGCTCTTCGCTGAGGGCAACGCTGCGATTGTCATCAGCACGGTCCATCGCCGCTGCTGACAGCGAAGGGTTCACTCGGCTGGTTTGGCGACCCACGCCGATGCCAACCAGCAGGGATGCGGCGATCGCCAGCGGAAGCAGCACGCGGGACTGGCGCAGGTGATGCCGGAGTTGCTTGGGGCTGAGGTTCATGACGTGACAGAGACAAGAGACGACGCCGAACCGTCGCGGGCAGGCAACAGCCAGCGGCCAAAGCGGGCATAGAGGGTGGCAGTGGACTGGGGCTGGCCATCGCGCAAGCCATCGCCTACCGCCATCGCGCAGAGATCCAGATGCAATCCAGAGCTGGATGCGGCAGTTGCTTCTCTCTGATGATTCCGGCGTCCGAGCCACCCCCTCATTGACTCTCCACTGGCTGGAGTTTTTACGTTGGAGGCAGTCGCCGATCTCCTATGCCTGTGTTGATGACTCCAGTCGCCGCCATGCCTGTGCCTGTGGTGGTTTCTGCCTATCGCTCCCCCAGCTGTGGCTGCTGCAAAGGCTGGCTGGAGCACCTCCGAAAAGCCGGCTTCACGGTGAAGGACTACGTGACGAGCGACCTCGCGAGCGTCAAACAGCGCTACGGCGTCCCCTCGCTGCTGCAGTCCTGTCACACCGCCCGAATTGGCGGTTACACCGTTGAGGGGCACATTCCGGTATCGACAATTCAGCGGCTGCTGAAGGAACGACCGCAGGTAGCTGGGATTGCTGTACCCGGCATGCCGCTCGGATCGCCCGGCATGGAATCACCGTCCAAGAAGGAGAGCTACACGGTGTTCACGTTCACCGAATCCGGCCGAACCCAAGCCTTCCAGACGGTGAAGGGTGATGGCTGAGCCGGCACTCAGTGCCGTGCGCCTCTACCGGATGGAGACGCCCGAGCATGCCTGTCCGTGGGGGCAGCGTGCGCTTCAGCTCCTGCGCGCCGAAGGGATTCCATTTGAGGATTATCCTCTGCGCAGCCAGGCAGAGGTGGAAGCCTTCAAGCATGCCCATGGTGTCACCACCACGCCGCAGGTGTTTGCCGGCGCGGAGCGGATTGGTGGCTACACCGAGCTGGCGAAACGGCTTGGTGTCACCGCCGAAACAGCAGAGGAGTCCTACGCGCCGGTGATCGCTGTGTTCCTCAGCGCTCTGTTGATCAACCTGGCACTGGGAGGCGGAATCCGGAGCTTCATGGGCCTGACGATCTGCCTGTTGGCGATGCTCAAGCTGATGGATGTTGCGGCATTCGCAGCAAGCTTCAGCAAATACGACCTGTTTACGCAGCGTTGGCCGGCCTGGGGAAAGCTCTATCCAAGTGTGGAGCTCTTGGTGGGGCTTGGAATGCTGCAATCAGCGGAACGTATAGGCCTGGAAGCGGTGATTGGCGTGACAGCACTCCTTCTCGGCGCGATGGGCATGGTGTCTGTGGGCAAAGCCGTGTTCGTGGATCACCTGGCCCTGAACTGTGCCTGTGTGGGCGGCAACTCACGCACTCCGCTCGGGGTGGTGAGCTTCGCTGAGAATCTGATCATGGGGCTGATGGGCCTGGCGATGTTGATCCAGGCAGTGATGGTTCAGGCATCGGGGAGTGGGCTTTGATGAACCGCCGTTCCTTTCTCGCCCTGGCAGCCGGTGGCGCTGCGGTGGCCTCAGCCACGGCTCTCCGTTCTGGCTGGAGCGCAGGTCCGCGCCGAAACATCAGTTCGGCGACAACATCGGTGGTGCGCTCCAAGGCGGGTGTGCTGGAGCTGGATCTGGTGGCACAGGAAACGGCCATTCGCATCCCTGGCACATCAGGGCGGGCGCTCACCTACAACGGCTTACTCCCCGGCCCCCAGATTGAGCTGCAGCCTGGTGATGCGGTGCGGATCCATCTGCACAACCGCCTGAATCAGCCAACGAATCTGCACTACCACGGCCTGCACATTCCACCAGATGGAACAGCCGACAATGTGTTCCTGAGGGTGGCTCCTGGCCAGCAGCAGAGCTACAGCTTCAGTTTGCCGGCTAATCACCCGGCTGGGTTGTTCCACTACCACCCCCATCACCATGGAACTGTCGCTGACCAGGTCTTTGGTGGTCTGGGTGGCGCGCTGCTGGTGAGAGGAGATCTCGATCGCAACCCTGAAGTGCAGGCTGCCCAGGAGGAAGTTCTGGTGCTCAAGGATCTTCCGGCCGCCAACGAGCGCTCCGGCTCTGGAGTGATGCTTGGGCGCGAAGGCTCGGTTCTGAGCGTGAACGGCCAGGTGAACCCCGAGCTGCAGGTTGCAGCCGGCGGCCTGCTGCGGCTGCGCCTCCTCAACGCCTCCAATGCCCGCTTCTGGCGACTGGCGCTGGAAGGACACACCATGCATCTGATCGCCACCGATGGTGGTGCCCTGGAGGAACCGGTGCCGCTGCAGGAGTTACTGCTGGTGCCTGGAGAACGCGCCGATGTGTTGGTGCAGGTAACTCCCAAGGGTGGTCGGTTTCGGTTGAACAGGCTCCCCTACAGGCGTCTGGGCCGACCAGGGATGGGCGGCATGGGCATGGGGAGAGCGGGTTCTAGTCAGGGACAAGCTGACGTCATCGCAACGGTGACCACCATTGGGGCTGTCGCGCCGCAGCCCCTGCCGCAGCAGCTCTTAGCGGTGGAGGAGCTCCCCAGCCCGGTGCGCACGCGCAGGTTTGTGATGAATCACGGCATGGCGCCAGGAATGGGCATGGCCTTTCTGCTCAACGGACAGAGCTACAACCATGCGCGCATCGACACACGCGTGCAATTGGGAGACACAGAGGACTGGGAGCTGGTGAACACAGGCGTGATGGATCACCCCTTCCATCTGCATGTGAATCCGATGCAGGTGGTCAGCCGCAATGACAGGCCTGAGGCCTACCGGGCCTGGCGCGATGTGGTGCTCGTGCGCCCTGGAGAAACCGTGCGCGTGCGGACCCGCTTCAGCGACTTTGCAGGCAAAAGCGTTTATCACTGCCACATCCTCGATCACGAGGAGCTCGGCATGATGGGCAACATCCTGATCGAAGGCTGACAACTGCGCTGCTCGCACAACTCATCAACGTCCGCCGCAAGGCTCCCAGCTGTTCAGCATCGTGTTGAGTTCGACTTCCAGGGTCTGCAGTTCGTTCACACGCTGCTGAATCTCGGTGAGCTTTCCTCGGATCGATGCCTGGAGATCGTTGCAGGAGCAAGTGCCGGATCGCCGCGCACTGAGCACAGTTCCCACTGTCGCCAGCGGCAGATCCATAGCTCGCAGACGACGGATCAGGGCGAGCTCGGCAAACACCGAGTCGTCGAACAGGCGGTAGCGCCCATCAGAGCGCGTCACCGTCTTGAGCAGGCCCTGGTCGCAGTAGAAGCGGATTGTTTTAACCGAAACACCGCTGCGCTCGGCCACAGCACCAATCTTGAGCAACGCGCCAGCAGCGGTCACGGGGATTGACTCTCCCGCAAGAGGAGACTCAAAAATACCTCCATTCGCACTGTTCGACTTGCGTCGTCTACTTCCCCTGGTTGCCTTCGCCTCCCTCTGGCTGCCGGCCGGGGCCGTGGCACAGCCAGCGATGGATCACTCAGGTCACGATCACAACCACGACCACCATCAACCGCAACCGAGCCAGCTGCAGCACCAAGGGCATGACCATTCGGTGGGCCCTGGAGGCAGTACCTACGACCTGCGCTGGATCGACGCCATGGTGCAGCACCACACCGGTGCGCTGCGCATGAGTGAATTCGTATTCAACATCGGTTCACCGGGAGTGGGAGCCCTGGCCAACAGCATCTGGGATGAGCAGGCCAATGAAATCAAGGCGATGCGGCAGTGGCGCAAGGCCTGGTATCCACAGGCGCCCGTTTACCCGGTGATGCTGCCTCCCGGCGGCAATCCCAACAGCCTGGAAGCCCTTCGACGCATGAGCACCGCGCAGATCAGCGCAATGCAGATGAGCGGATCAGCCCCAAGCCCTGCCACCCGGGTGAACTGGTTTCTGGAGGGGATGATTCAGCACCACGGCGGTGCGCTGGAGATGGCCCACGATGCCCTGAGAAAATCCACCAACATCACAATCCTGCGGCTGGCCCGCGAGATCATCGTGGCCCAGCGCAGCGAAATCATCGAACTGCGCCGCATGCTCCAGCGTGACGGTCTCAACAAGCCGGCCTACTACAAGTACGACGCTCTCTTTTCGCTGTGATCACCACATTCCCCACTTTTCTCCAGCGTTCCATCGCAGCTGTGATGCTGCTCAGCGCCACGCTGCTTCAGCCTCAAGACAGCTGGGCCCACTCCAAGGGGCTCTACTCGACCAGAGCTGAGGCCGAGCAACGGGCCAAGCAGCTCGGCTGTGATGGGGTCCACGACAACAACGGCCGCTGGATGCCCTGCAGCGATGAAGCAATGCTGCACAAAGAGCTGCGCAAGGAGTGACTCCCATCTCCCGCTCCCTGCAACACCGGGCTCGACGGCTGCATCGGCTGCTCGTTCCTCTGGCAGCGTTACCGCTGTTGCTCACCGCCGCAAGCGGCTCGCTCTACAGCTTCTTGTTGGAGCAGGGAATTGACGCCTTTTGGCTGATCAAGGTTCACACCGGCCGCTTCGGGCCAGTGAATCTGCAGCCCTACTACTCCATACTGCTGGGCATCTCCACCCTGGTGGTGATCATCTCCGGGTTAGGGCTCTTGTTGTCCCGAGCTAAACGCGTGTAGAGAACCTCACCATTGGCTCTAGGCGCTGGCTTTGGGGTTATGTTGAGATCGCTCGCTAGCACTAACTTTCCAACTCTTCGGGCGGAAAGGAAGCCGAAAAAGTTCAAGCACAGCATCCGTCACCCGATGGATGTGTCAGTCGATCAGGGTTGGATCGTTAGCCTGATGGAAAGCCAGACGGCGCAAGGGGTTTGTCCTGAGGCCGCCTGGTGCCGCGTTTGGGCCTCTAGGACTCTCCAGGCAACCTTGGCGACTTTGTGGGTCCCTAAGGCCGTGAAGTGCACTACCCCCGCTGGCCCGGCGCCCGGGAGATTGCAGAGCTGTTTAGGTGTTTCCATACCAGAGGCAGCACCACGCGGCTGCGAGTGCGGTCCTCCCAGATGCTGGTGAGCTGAATCAGCCGATGGAATTGCGCTTGCACGTCCCGATTTCGCGCATGCTCAAGCTTTTGCCGTGCTCCGTCCTGATGCTCAGCGGGCGAATCTCACACCAAGTGCTACCGGGGTGTCATGCGCCAAACAGGCGCCAAACAGAGAAGCGGAGTTCACCAGGATGGATCCGAGCCCTTGCCCAAGCTGCGCCAGCCACAAAAAAACCCAGGCAAAACCTGGGTTCTCTGGATGGAGCCAAGGAGACTCGAACTCCTGACCCCCTGCATGCCATGCAGGTGCTCTACCAGCTGAGCTATGGCCCCAATGACGTCGGTTAAGCCCTTAGACCTGTCCATTCGTCGTGTCGAAGCTTACACCGCCGCAGGCCAGACCCCGTGACCTGGACGGACAAGGCCTAAACCTGGCGCCAGACCGCCATGAGCTTGCCCTGCACCTGCACCTGATCGGCTGGCAGCTCAATCGGCTCATAGGCGGCATTCGCTGCCTCGAGACGCACCATGCCGCCATCACGATGGAAATGCTTGAGGGTGGTGCCGCTACCAGGCACCAAGGCGCTCACGATGGTCCCCTGCCGCAACCTGCCGGGATCGGTCACGGGCTCCATCAGCACGACATCACCGTCGGCGATGTGCGCCTCGACCATCGAATCGCCGTTCACCGTGAGGGCAAACAGTCCACGGGTTTCCAGCAGCGGCGCCAGGTCGAGTCGCTCTTGCACATCATCGAAGGTTTCCACTAACCCACCGGCCGCCACGGCCCCCAGCACCGGAATACCGGAGGCCATGCCTCCGAGCAGTTGCAGTGTGCGCGCCTGACCCTCCTGCCAGGTGATCCATCCCTTCTGCTGCAAATGACGCAGGCGACTCTGCACAGGAGCGGGAGATCGCAACCCCATGGCCTGCATCATCTGGCGAATGGAGGGGCTGTGATGGTGACTGCCGATGTAATCAGCGAGCCAGTCGTAAAGCTCCTGCTGAGCAGATGTGAGGGGCTCGGGGGATCCAGTGGGCACCGGCAAGACAAATGGTCGTCAATACATTTGTACCGGCGCCCTGGTTGTTTGACAAGCCCCTCAAGGGATCAAGGGCTCAGAGGCCGCCCATCAAAGCCACCAGCAACGCTTGCTGCGCATGCAGGCGATTTTCCGCCTGATCAAAGATGCGGCTCGCCTCACCCTCCATCACCCCGGCGCTGATCTCTTCACCGCGGTGAGCAGGCAGGCAATGAAGCACGATCGCGCGGGCATCCGCCTCCGCCAGCAGGTCTTCATTGAGACAGAAGCCCTGGAAGGCGCGCTCCCGTTCCGCCTGTTCTTGTTCCTGCCCCATGGACGCCCACACATCGGTGTAAAGCGCCTGAGCTCCGCGCACCGCAGCGACGGGATCGCTGGTGACGCTGATCTCCGCGCCATCCACCGCCAGCGCCCTGGCCTGGTCAAGCACACCAGGCAGCGGCTCGAATCCCTCAGGGCAACCGATCCGCACGTTCACGCCCAGGAGCGCACCGCAGAGCATCAGGGAATGGGCCACATTGTTGCCATCGCCCACATAGGCGAGGGTCTGTCCTTTCAGATCGCCAAAGGCTTCCTGCATGGTGAGGAAATCCGCCAGGGCTTGGCAGGGATGCTCCAGATCGGTGAGCGCATTGATCACCGGAATCGAAGCCCAATAGGCGTAATCCACCAACTCCTGCTGAGCGAAGGTGCGGATCGCCAGCACATCGCAGAAGCGGCTGAGCACCCGCGCCGTGTCTTCCAACGGTTCGCCGCGGCCCAGCTGCGTCACCTGGGGATTGAGATCCACGGTCTGGCCGCCGAGGCGGGCCATCGCCACTTGAAAACTCACCCGAGTGCGGGTGGAGGCCTTGGTGAAGATCAGCCCCAGCACCCGGTTGCCTAGGTCAATACGACGGTCACCAGTCTTGAGCTGAAGAGCCAGCTGAAGAAGGGCTGCGGTCTGCTCGGCCGTCGCATCGGCCGACGAGAGGAAGTCACGGCCGCTCAGGGGCGAGAGAACAGAGGCGACACCCTGAGCGGAGGCAACCATGACTGGGTTTCAAAGGAGCTTTATCGGGGATCAGAGCCCCTTTCGTCAAGTGTCAGGCGCTAGCCGCAGCGGATTCAGGCAACACGCTGGCGGCCAGCATCTCCTTGAGCTCGTCGCCCTCGATCACCTCTTTTTCGAGGATCTTCTGGGCAATGGTCTCGAGCAGGGCCATGTTCTGACGCAGGATCGCCAGGGCGGTGTCGTGGGCGTTGTCCACGAGGGCCCGCACTTCCTTATCGATGGCCTGGGCGGTGGCATCACTCACCGTGCGGCGTGGATTGTTGCCGCCGCCGAGGAAGCGACCACCACCCTGCTTGTCGTAGGCCAGAGGGCCGAGGGTGTCACTCATGCCATAGGTGCCGACCATTTGTTCGGCAATGTCGGTGGCGCGCTGCAGATCGTTGGCTGCACCCGTGGTGATCTTGCCGAAGACGATTTCCTCTGCTGAACGCCCTCCCAGCAGCGTGGCGATCTGACCCTCGAGATCTTCGCGGGAATTGAGGAAGCGCTCTTCGGTCGGGAGCTGCAGGGTGTAGCCCAGGGCGCTCATCCCGCGGGGCACGATCGAGATCTTCGCCACCTTGCTGCCTCCAGGCATCAGGTGACCGACGATCGCGTGGCCGACCTCGTGATACGCCACCACCTTCTTCTCATCAGCCTGAAGCACACGGCTCTTCTTCTCAAGGCCGGCCACCACGCGCTCGATCGCCTCGCCGAGATCCTCCTGCTCCACCTTGGTGCGCTTGGCACGGGCCGCCAGCAGTGCCGCCTCATTCACCAGGTTGGCAAGGTCGGCGCCGGCAAAACCACTGGTGGCCTGGGCAATGCCATCGAGATCCACCCCATCAGCGAGCTTCACTTTTTTGGCATAGATCTCAAGAATCGTCTTGCGTCCAGACAGGTCCGGACGATCCACCAGCACCTGCCGATCGAAGCGGCCAGGACGCAGCAGGGCGGCATCGAGCACTTCGGGCTGGTTCGTGGCCGCCAGCACAATCACGGGCTTGTCCTTGGAAGCAAAGCCGTCCATTTCGGTGAGCAGCTGATTGAGGGTCTGCTCGCGTTCGTCATTACCGCCGACCACACCCATCGAACCGGAACGGCTCTTACCGATGGCATCGAGCTCGTCGATGAAGATGATGCAGGGAGCATTTTTCTTGGCCTGCTCGAACAGATCGCGGACCCGGGCGGCACCGGCACCCACGAACAACTCGACGAATTCCGAGCCGCTGATGATGAAGAAGGGAACGCCTGCTTCACCGGCGACAGCCTTGGATAGAAGGGTCTTGCCGGTGCCTGGAGGCCCCACCAACAGCACACCTTTGGGAATGCGAGCGCCGATCTCGGCGTAACGCTCTGGAGTCTTGAGGAAATCAACGATCTCTGTCAGTTCGTCCTTGGCCTCATCAACACCAGCCACATCATTGAAGGTCACCCGGGATTGCTCATCGGGCACATACACCTTGGCCTTGCTCTTGGTGAAGTTCAGGGCACCTTGAGCACCACCACCACCCATGGAGCGGCGGGCGAAGAACTGAAGCACCAGGATGAAGATCAGCGGTGGGACAACCCAGCTGAGGATCGTGGTGAAGATATTGGGCTTCTTGGGTGGAGCGGCTGCGAACTCGACCCCATTGCTCTCCAGGCGCTGGGGCAGATCCATGTCGAAGATCGGCGTGGTGGCCAGCACGGCCGGAGCACCCTCCTCGGGGTTGGCCAACTCGTAGCGGATCTGATCCTGGGTGATGAACGCGCGTTTCACGGCACCGTCATTCACCTGATCAATGAACAGGGAGTACGGCACGCGAGGCACCTGCATACCGGGATTGGGAATGAAGCTGCTGAACAGCAACAGCACCCCAAAACCGATCAACACAAGGTTGATGATCCCGAAGCGCCGGTTGGGTCGGTTGTCGTCCTCGCGGATCGGCATGAGACAGGTTCCGTCTAGGGCACCAAACTAAGGCCGTCATTTCATGCCTGGTCGCCCTGAGAGGGCGGAGAACCGAACGAGACGATGCCTTCAGCTCGAGCCCTGAGACGTCGGGAACTGATCTATGAGCTGCTGCTCAGCCTCTGTTTGCTCGTGCTGGTGAGCTTCGCCTTTCCGCAGCTGTCATGGCTGGGCACGGTTGGCTATTCGCTGATCGCCTTGCTGCTCACCCAGCTGGTGATGATTCGCAAGCCGCGTCTGAGCCGTTGGGATCGGCTTTACCGCCTGCTCGGGGTGATTGCCCTTGCCGCCCAGTGGATCTGGGTGATCACTCCTTTGCGGATGGTGAACACCGGAGTGCCCTTGGTGCTCAGCTGGAGCTTGCTGGTGGGCTGGAGCGTGGTGCGGCTCGTCGACCGCCTCTCCCAGGAGAAGCGCGTGACCGCCGGGATGTTGATGGGTGCCGCTGCCGGCTATCTGCTGCTGGGGCTGACCTCAGGCCTGGTGATGAGTGCCGTGGAAACGATCCAGCCGGGCAGCTTTGAGCCCCTGGATCTACCGACGGCTTCGCAGCTCGGGGGTGATTTGAGCGTGCTGATGACACCGGGCATCTTCGCCAAGCTCAATTACTTCGCCTTCGTGTGCCTCACAACCGTGGGATTCGGTGATATCAATCCGATGCTGCCCCTGTCGCGGATGCTTTCGGTCACCACCAGCATCGTGGGGCCTCTCTACCTTGCGGTTGTGATGGGGGTGCTGATCAGTCGCTACACCGGCGATGTGGAGGAACGAGATGAGAGCTCGGAGAACGACCTCAGCGATCTGTAGGGAGCAGCGCCTGAAGCAGCCAGTCCTCCGCCAGGGAGCTGTGGCGAATCTGCTGAAGGGAAATCACCTGATCCATCGCCGTGAAACCCAGCTCGCCGAGGGGAGTGCAGGCCGCCGCGCCACCTATCAACTTGGGAGCAACGACCACCGCCAGCTCCTGCACGCAGCCCTGCTGCAACGCAGCAGCGGCCAGGGCAGGGCCGCACTCCCAGAGCACCCGGTTGCAGCCACGGCCCGCCAGCACCTCCAGGAGTTGTTGAGGCTCGCAGTGTTGCAAGGCCGTGAGCGTCACGCCGGCCACGCCAAGGGCGTCCAGCCGTTGGGCGCGCTCGCTGTCGGCTCCGTCGCTAGCGACTCCATGGGCCACCAGGGTGGGAGCGACGGATTGATCCCAAAGCTGGGCCTGATCGGGCAAATCAAGACTGCGGCTCAGCACCACCCGCAAGGGTTCAGGCTGGCGCAGTCCGCGGCTGGTGAGCAGGGGATCATCGGCGCGCACGGTGCCGCCCCCCACGATCACGGCATCACACTGGGCGCGCAGGCGATGCACCCAGGCGCGTGCCGCAGGCCCGCTGATCCATTGACTGGCTCCACTGGGGAGCGCCGTGCGGCCATCCAGGCTCATCGCCCACTTGAGAAGGCCCCAGGGGCGTCCGGTCTGCACGCGGTGCACGAAGACGCGGTTCTGGTGGGCAGCGTCGGCCTCCAGCACTCCGGAGAGCACCTCCACTCCGGCATCGCGCAGCCGTTGCAAACCACCACCGGCAACGCGGGGATCGGGATCGGTCAGCGCCACCACCACCCGAGCGATCCCTGCCTGGATGACGGCGTCGCTGCAGGGAGGGGTACGGCCGTGATGGCAGCAGGGCTCGAGGGTGACCACCAGCGTGCCGCCCTTCGCGCGCTCTCCGGCCTGGGCCAAGGCCCCCACTTCGGCATGGGGTTCACCAGCCCGGGCATGAAACCCCTCTCCCACCAACGCGCCGGAGGGATCGAGCACCACCGCGCCCACCAAGGGGTTGGGGCTGGTGTGACCATCGGCCAAGGCCGCCAGCTGCAAGGCCCGGCGCATCCAGGGAATCCAGCGCTGATCAGAGTCAGCGACCGCCCTCATGAACCGAGGGGCTCCGTTTGCACCTCACGCCATTCACCCACCACGTAGGGAGGCACCGGCAGCTCATTGAACACACCAGGAAGGAACAAACGCAGCGGGCGGTTGTTGCTGAGATCGTTGAGCAGGGGGTCGAGGGCGAACTCGGCTGCCGCCTCCCGGCCATCACTGGCCAGAACAGGATTCTCAAGGGTGATGTCGTCGAGCTGCCACTCCTTCACACCGGCCTGCACGAGCAGGGGGGCGGGATGTTCGAGGCGCAATTTGCCGGGATAACCCACAATCCGCAGCACCACAGGATTGCCAGGGGTTCCGGTGCGATAGGCCACCGCCTGCCAGCTCTGGTAATCGAGATCGCGCAGGCTTTCGAGACTGCGCAGCATTGGTGCCCCGTTTTCATCCTGGTGTTCGTGCACCTGCGCGATCGCCACCCCAGGGGTGACGAGCAGCAGCAACACAGCAGCCAACAGTGAAACCAGTAAACGGCGCAGCAGATGCATCAGACCCGGGGGTGCTGCTGCCATCATCGGTGCTGAACTTCAGGACCGATGCGCACCAGGAATCTGCTGCCAATCGGTATGGGTCGCCCACAGGCCCCAGATCGCCATCGCCCGCAGGTAATGGCAGGCGCGGAAGGTGTTCACCGCCGTGATCGCTTCTGGGGTTCGGAACTGCAACCCGCCCGCATACACCTGGTTCACCACCGCTGAGGTGATCGCCAGGGCCGTGCTGGTGTCACCCATCAGGCGGTAATAGCTGGCAATGCCGAAGTTGATGCCCGTCCACACCTCCAAGGGGTGGGTGCCATTGGGATCCAGGGGTGTGCCATCCCGGCGCAGGCCATTGGCCACCCCAAGGCTGCCGCCCTGGAACTTCTCAAAGCAGCTCTCCTTCACGGCCTTGAGCGTGCTGCGGCTGTTGGCCTCACTCACCACCGGCTCCAGCCCCAGCAGGCGCGCATAGAAATCACCGCAGAGCTGATCGGCCATCACCACTGGCGTGCCGCTCTCGGCATCAATGTCGTAATACTCCCCGTTCCACAGCAAACGATCGAAGTTGCTGCGCGACTGCTCAAGCCAACCGCTGAACTCACGCTGCTCCGCTGACGTATCCACACCGGTTGCGAGCTGCAAGGTCTGGCCAATCGCCAGGGCCGCCTCTAAGGCCGCAATCCAGAGCGCACCGCAGTAGGCACTCACCCCTTGAAGCGGCCAGTCATCGAAGGTTTGATCCGGCGCACCACCGTTATCAGGCAGACCGTCGTTGTTGGCATCAAACGTTTTCAGATAGCGCAGCGCTTCCACCGCCGATGGCCAGCACTCGGCCAGAAAGTTGATGTCTTCACCGCTCGGGGCCAGCTTGAACGTGCGCCAGACCTGCAGCACGTAATCGCTGGCCAGGTCTTTCCAGAGATTGCAATCCTGATAGGCGGTGTAGTTGGTCGCATCCCACGGACATTCATTCGGTGCCCCCAAATCGTGGGGGGTCGCCCCTTTCACCTTGCGGTCAGCCTCCACCCGGCCCTTGCCCTGGGTGAAGTACCACCCGATCGGCCGCTGGGTGGCATCCGCCGCTGGAATCGCCCGAGCAAAACTGCGCAGCACCGCCTTATCGAGTTCCGGCCAGAGCTGCAGCAGCGCTAGGGAGCCATACAGACGCACATCGAGACTTTCGTACCAGGCGTAATCGAGGCACTCGAGCACTCCGAAACGACCGTGGGGATCCTCAGGCGTTGCCGCAGTCCAGAGGCTTCCGCCACTGCAGAGGTCATAAAGCTCGTTGAACAGAGCCATCCGCAGCGGCTCCGGCAGATCGCTGCGCTCCAGCACCGGCTGCTGCCAGGCCTCGATCTGCTGCTTCCACTGCGACCAATCCCGCAGCGCTTCAGCAGCCACCGCCGCCGCCTGGTTGCCTTCAGCGCCAAAGAAATCGGTGTAGCGGCGCAGGGCACTGCTTCCTGTCGCAAAGGCCGTGACCGGTAGATCCCAGCTGATCACCACCGGAATCTCGATGCTTTGGCCCGGCGCCAACTGACACTGCACAGCGAGGGCCGCGCTGACGGGATCGTTCTTTCCGCTGCGGCGATCGTTGTTGCTCTCGGGAATGGAGCCGTCGGCACTGAAATGGCTCCACAGCTCATTGCCATCGCCGTGGGGATTCCAGCGGCTGCAACGCTGAATCGTCACCCCTGGCTGATCAGACGTGGCAATGCACCATTGCCCCTCACCTTCGGCGATCGGAGTGGAGACGTTGCCCTCCAGTACGACACCTTTCAGGTCGCCGTCATCGACCCAACGGTTGCGCTGCCCATCGGTGATGCCGATCGCCGGTGCGTAGTTGTGCTCAGGGCTGCCGTCGTCCCGGAAGTGCACCTCAGCTGAAGCATCGGTGTTGGTAAACCAACCGGTGGTGTTGCGCCAGCTCAACAGCAACGACAGATCCAACGGCTTGGTGGTGGGGTTGCGCAAGGTCCACACGAACACAGCCACCGGGTAGCTGGTGCGCTGATAATCCCCCGGCACGATGGGGCTGAAGGCTTCGCAGCGCACCTCGGCGTCATACACGCCCTCGTAACTGGTCCAGCTCAGGGGGTAGCGGGCGGCATAGGTCCCGGTGCTGCGCTCGGGCGTGCTGGCGGGATACCAATCCCACGCCGCTAGGGGCTCACCGCCACCAACACGGGAAGCATCTTCCTCCGGTTTGACCGCCAGCGCATGGGCCCTCGTGCTGCTGCCGTTGCTTTCAAACAGGGCGAACTGGCAATCGGGCAGCACACCGAACCAGTGTTCTCCGCCATCGAGGTTCCAGAGGTTGATCGTTCCATCGGGTGCCCGGCCGATGCAACCAGCACCAAAGCCCCCCAGGGGCATGCCGTGGTTGGGGCCATCGTCGAGGTTGCTGGCATAACGGACCGTGTAGGGGTTGGTCCAGCCCAGGCCAAACGGCCGGCTCCAGCTCGCCTGGGGCGGCTGCCAACGCTTGGCTTGCTTGCGACGGCCCAGCAGCGAACGCAGAGCAGAGAGTCCGAGCGGGGCCATGGAGAGGCAGAAAGTCGCCCCAGCCTGCCAGAGCTGAGGCGACAAGCCAGAGGGGCTCAGATGAACACTTGGCTCACCGTGCTCTCCAGAACATGGCCCGAGGAAGCAACCAGCTCAGCGTGATCACTGATAAACGCTTCCATCACCCCGGGCTCGGCCTGCATCACAGCACAAACCTTGGTGGGATCCTCTTTGCTCACGCCCCGATACAAGGAGGTAATGCCAGCCGCTGCCTGCAATGGCTTCGAGGCGTCATAGGTCGCCACCCATTCAGCAAAGCTCTTGTTAATCGTGAACGTGAGCACGTGGGTTTCGATCATCAGCGAATGCCTGAGCGCATGAAACGCGCGGAACTTATCACTGATTGTCAGAAGGGCCGGTCAGAAGCCATCGTTCACCTCTGAGCCAGCGGTGGTTTCCGCATCGAGCAAAGTATCCAAGGTCACCGCCGTGCGCACCAGAGCCTGATAGCGCTGCAGAACCCGGCGATTGCGATCCAACCAGCGGGCGGCATCCGCAGGGGCCTCCCCACTCGAGCTGGTGCTGATGCCGGCAGGTCCCTCGGCATCCATCAGTTCAAGATCCGACTGCTGCGCAATCAGCGCCAGAAGGAGCTCATGCAAGCGTTCACGACGATCCCTTGCCATGCGCTCATTCCTGGGGATGACGACAGTTCAGTCTTTCGTAGTCAGCTCGAAGCTCCCGGTAGCCGCTGGTCTGTCGCGTCAACATCTGACTGGCCTGCTCCGCCCGCGCTGGATTCTTCCCTGAGGCCTGGGACTCCGCGATCAGGGCGCGGTTGCGCGCCATCGAGGCCCCCATGGACTGCATCAATCGGCGGATCTGCGTGCAGTCGTTGAAAGCAAGCGCCGGCGACCCTGCCATCAGGGCAAACAGCAGTGGGGCCAAAAACAGACGCATCGCGTCGGAGCCGATCAACAGGGCGTCAACGTACCTCCAAGCAGCGCCTGCAGGTGTTGCTTGGCCGAAGGGTCCAGCTGCACGGGCTGGGCCCGATGGAGCTGCTGCGATCAATCCGGCTCGAGCAGGTGAACTGGATGCTGCGCTCTCCAGCCACACGAGCGGCAGCGAAGCTGCATTCCGTGAGCGAGGTCGCTCAACACTTTGGCTTCCGTAGCCGCGGGAACTTTGCGGCCATCTACCGCCAGCATTTTGAGGAGTCACCACGGGACACCCTTCTGGCGGCCGCCTGATCACAATGACCTCATGATCGAGGTCATCGGCACCGATGCCGGCGCACCCGCCACCCTGGCGGCGCCGCAGCAGCAACTGCTTCGTGAAGCTGCGTTGATCGCCGCACCCCGGCGTCTGCACCCAGCACTCACCCGTTGGTTGGGGAGTGAAAACGGCGCGGAATTGATCGCGAGCGATGCGCCGCTCAGCCTCTGCGACACCCTGCAGGAGCAATCGATCCAGGTCCGTTCCGTCGTGCTGGCCAGTGGCGATCCGCTCTGGTTCGGCATCGGCCGCACCCTGATCGAACGTCTGGGGCCGACGAAGCTTCGTTTCCATCCAGCCCCGTCATCCCTGCAACTGGCCTTCGCCCGACTCGGTCGTCCCTGGCAGGACGCCCAGTGGCTCAGCCTGCATGGGCGTGACCCGATGGCGCTAATGCAGCGGCTGCAGCAACGACCCAAGGCCTTGGCGGTCCTCACCGATCCCAGTCGCGGGGGCGTCGATGAGGTGAGAGGAGTCCTGCACAGCAGCGGCTTGGAAACGGCCTATGCGCTCTGGCTGTTCGAAGCACTGGGGCACCCCGAAGAGCATGTGCGCCAGCTCGACCCCACGGATCTCACCCCCGCTGATCTCCATCCTCTGCACTTGGTGGTGTTGCTGGCGCGCGAGGCTCCTGCCCCGGAGCCAGAGGCCTTACCCCTCTTTGGCCTAGATGACGGCGTGTTCCTGCAACACGACGACCGCCCGGGGCTGATGACCAAACGGGAGGTGCGCATCCAGCTGCTGGCCGAGCTGGAGCTGCCGGCGACAGGGGTGCTTTGGGACCTTGGAGCCGGCACCGGCAGCGTTGGCCTGGAGGCGCTGCGCTTACAGCCAGGCCTCCAGCTCCTGGCGATTGAACGACGGGGCGGCGGTGCGCCCTTGATCCAAGCCAATGCCGAGCGGCTGGGAGTGCGCCCTGCGGCCGTGCTGGAAGGCGATGCCCTGGCCCTGCTGCAAGGCGGCGAGGCTACCGCCGCTGCGCTCCCGGAGCCCCTGCAACGCCCCGACCGGGTGCTAGTTGGCGGTGGAGGCAAGGATCGCGCCGCCTTACTCAATGCAGTGCTGCAGCGGCTGAACCCCGGCGGCGTGGTAGTGATCCCCCTGGCCACCCTCGAAGCCCTGGCGGATTTGCGAGCACTCCTGGAGCGCGCAGGCCTGAAGGTGAGGGTGAGTCAGCACCAAGCCTGGCGTGGTCAGCCCCTGAGCGATGGCACCCGGCTGGCGCCGATGAATCCGGTGCTGGTGCTCAAAGGCAGCCTTCCAGGGCCTTGAGCAGCAGAATCGAAGCCACGTCCGCAGCGATCGCCATGCCACTCCAGAAAGACCGTCAGGTGTCCCCCCTGCGCATGAAGATCACCCTGTTGATCGCTGGCTTCGGGCCGCTGCTGGCCATCGGCCTGTTTCTGCAATCCAAAGGCTTCTTCGGCTGACCTAGCGCCTTAAGGGCTCATCATTCATCGACTCGATCCGCACCGGCAGGCCGACCTTGATGCCCAGCCTGGTCGCCTCGCCAGCGCCGAGCTCGATCACGCCATCGGCGAAATCAGCCCGGCCGTTGCCATCCGCATCCGCCCAGTAGGACGGGCAAGGTTGCGCCCGACAGATGGGCACGTTGCTCTGAATCGCCAGCACCCGTCCGCGACGCACAAACACCATGTCGAGCGGGGCGATCGTGTTGAACATCCAGAAGCGCAGGGGCTGAGACGGCACGAACGGGAACCACATACCCCGCAAGGGGGGCAGGGCCGGGCGCTGCATCAGACCGAGGCGCTGCTCCTGGGGTTCATCAGCCACCTCAAGCAGCACACAGGCATCGCGGCGATCGGCCACGCACCAGCGTGCCTCGAGGGGCAGCTGCTGCGGTGGAAGCGGAGGAGCACCCTCCACGCTCAGGGGCGCTCCATCTGAGGCATGCCGTCATTGAGGCAGTAGCCGCGGCCGCGGATCGTATGGATCAGTCGCTTTTCCCCACCCTCTTCAAGCTTCTGGCGCAGATAGCGCACATACACCTCGATCACGTTGCTCGCCGTGCCCTGATCGTCGTTCCAGACCTCTCTCAAAATCTGCTCGCGGCTGAGCACCTCGCCGCGGTGGGCCAGCAACAGCAACAGCAGCGAATACTCCCGCGCTGTAAGCGCCACAGGACGACGGCCACGGCGCACCTGACGACAGGTCGGCTCCACGGTCAGATCAGCCACCTGGAGCAGGGTGGGCTGGTGACCGTTGCGCTCCTGAATCCGCAGATGCAGGCGCAGTCGCTGCAGAAGATCGCTGGTGCCGAGCGAGGAAAGCCAGAAGTCGTCCGCGCCTGCGGAGAGGCAAATTTCGCGGGCCTCCACGCTGTCGTTCTCCACATCAAGGAGAATCGGCATCGATCCAAACCGGGAGCGCAGGTCAGCAACGCGAGCCGACTGATCGGAAGCCAACACAGCCGCCAGAGGAGATTCGCCATCGGCTGGAAGCGCGGCGGCCATCCCAGCCGACCAGTCGAGGGGGCGATAGCCAGACGCCTCGAGTCGGGCCGCCAGGGCCACAGCCCCCTCTCCAACCAACAACACCGGAGCGTTCATCGTCATGGCCGATCGGGCTTGGCGACATGGGGCAACCCCCATCCCAGTTTGTTGCGCAGCACCTGAAAAAACTCATGGTCTGACAGGCGCAC
Organism: Synechococcus sp. BS55D; assembly: GCF_004332415.1. Classification (NCBI taxonomy): domain Bacteria; kingdom Bacillati; phylum Cyanobacteriota; class Cyanophyceae; order Synechococcales; family Synechococcaceae; genus Synechococcus; species Synechococcus sp. BS55D. The sequence goes on along the minus strand of NZ_PHQT01000005.1, from coordinate 129,284 downwards.
GAAGCGCACCGGATGCTCGCTGCGACGAATCAGCACCCGATCTTCCGGCCACACATAGCAACCGGCACTGCCGTCCACCACCATCATCAAGCGCTCTGGGGTGGCGGGAAACACGGTGACCGGCTCGCGGTCACTGAACACAAGGGCGCGGGATGCCAGGGAATGGGGGGCAATGGGAGTCAACTGCAGCACCGGGCAGTCGGGTGTGATCACAGGCCCCCCTGCGCTGAGGGCATAGGCCGTCGAGCCCGTGGGCGTCGAAAGAATCACCCCATCGGCGGAGATGTCAACCGGCGCGTGGCGCCCGATCGCGATCTCGAAGTGACACATGCTCGTGAGCGGCTCGCGGTGCAGCGCCATCTCGTTAAGGCAGAGGGCCTCCCAGCGACGCTGCTCACCGCGCATCACACTCACCACCAAACTGGCGCGCTCCTCGATCGTCCATTGCTCGGTGAGCACCTGTTCCAGGGCCCGGTCGAGATCATCGAGATAGGCCTCTGCCAGGAAGCCGAGGTGGCCGGTGTTGATCGTGAGAATCGGCACGCCCACAGGGGCGGTTTGGCGAGCCGCCGAAAGCACAGTGCCGTCACCGCCCAGCACGATCGCCAGGGCCATGCTCGGCTCAAAGCCCTCAGGCACACAAGCGTTGTAGCCCAGCAGGCGCAGATGCTGATCAGGGTTGGCGAAGCCGACCATGCCCCCGGAGCTGCTGGCACGCACCACCTCATGGCCGCAGCGCTCCAGCCTGGCCTGGATGGTCTGGGCCGTCTCAACGGCCAATGGCTTGCCGTCATTCACGATCAGTCCGACCCGGGGCACCGACCGCATCCACGCAACAGCTCCGCCACTTTATGAGAAGTGGAGCCTCCCTGGCTTAAGCCAGGGCTCAGAACTGCTCGAGGAAACGCAAATCGCTCGTGTAAAGCCGGCGGATGTCATCGATGCCATGGCGCACCATGCAGAAGCGCTCCACACCCAAGCCAGCCGCAAAGCCGCTGTAACGCTCCGGGTCGAGCCCCAGACCCTCCAACACAGCCGGATCGACCATGCCGCAGCCCATCACCTCGAGCCAGCGCCCCCTCCACTGCACATCCACCTCGGCCGACGGTTCAGTGAACGGGAAATAACTGGCACGAAAGCGCACCGGCAGATCCCCAAAAAAGGCTTTCAGAAACGCCATCACCGTGCCGCGCAGGTGGCTGAAATCCAGCCCTTCATCGATCGCCAGCACCTCCACCTGGTGGAACACCGGAGAATGGGTGGCGTCGACGGCATCGCGGCGATACACCCGACCAGGGGCAACGATCCGCACCGGCGGTGGATTCTGCTCGAGGTGGCGAATCTGCACCGGTGAGGTGTGGGTCCGCAGCAACAGGTTCTCGCTGAGATAGAAGGTGTCCTGCATGTCCCGGGCCGGATGGTCCGGGGGAATGTTGAGGGCCGTGAAGTTGTAGTGATCACTCTCCACCTCAGGGCCCTCAGCCACCTGGTAACCAAGGCCGCAGAACAGATCGACGATCTCTTCACTCGTGGTGATCAAGGGATGGCGATGGCCAGCGGGAATGCCACTGGGAGGAGCCGTCACATCGAGGGTTTCCGCCGCAATGCGTGCCTCCAGAGCTTCGCTTTTCACAGCCTGCAGCCGTTGACTGAGCAGCTCCTGCACCTGGGTTTTCAGCACATTGGCCCGCTGGCCCACCAAGGGACGCTCATCACCTGGAAGCTTGCCCATGGCGCCGAGCACCCCCGAGAGGCGGCCTTTCTTCCCGAGTAGTCCCACCCGCAGCTGCTCGAGCGCCTCGGCATCGGCGGCGGCGGCAATCGCCTCGGCGGCTTCAGCTTCCAGGGCCTCCAGCTGATCGGTGAGCTGCTGGAGTGACACGGTGGCGCTCACGGCATCGGATTCTCGGCGACTGACTGTAGGCAGCCATCACGCTTAGGTTCCCCCCAGAGCCATCGGATGCCATGTCCCCGCTGCGGATTCTGATCAGCAATGACGACGGCGTCTTCGCCGCCGGTATCCGGGCCCTGGCCGCCGCCGCCGCCAGCCGCGGCCACCAGGTGACAGTGGTCTGCCCTGATCAGGAGCGCTCTGCCACAGGGCATGGCCTCACCCTGCAGACGCCGATCCGAGCGGAGCGGGCCGATGAGCTGTTTGATCACGGCATCACCGCCTGGGCCTGCAGCGGCACTCCAGCCGACTGCATGAAGCTGGCCTTGTTCGAGCTGATGGATCAAAAGCCAGATCTTGTGCTGTCGGGAATCAATCACGGCCCCAACCTGGGTACCGATGTGTTCTGCTCCGGCACCGTGGCCGCCGCGATGGAGGGCACCTTGGAGGGACTGCCGGCGATGGCCATCAGCAGCGCCTGCTTCCAGTGGCGCAACTTCGAGGGCGCCGGTGAGCTCGCCGTCGACATCGCCGAAGCGGCCCTGGCCGACGGCTGGCCGGAGAACCTGCTGCTCAACCTCAACATCCCTCCCTGCCGGCCAGAGACGATGGGCCCACTGCGTTGGACCCGCCTCTCGATTCGCCGTTACGACGAGCAATTCAGCCCCCGCGTCGATCCCCGCGGCCGCACGTACTACTGGCTAGCAGGGGAGGTGGTCGAGGACCTGGAGTCCGGCGGCGATGGTCCACGGGACTGGCCCACCGATGTGGCCCAGATTCAGGCCCACGCCCCTTCTCTCACTCCGATCCAGCCAGAACTGTTCTGGCGCGGATCCCTCAGTGGTCTGCCGGAGCTGCGGCTGGGCGGTCAATTGGTCCGATAAATCCTCTGCAGCAGCCAGAGGGAGAAGATCAGCCCGAGGGTGTGGGCAAACAACACCTGGGTGTTGCTCAGCACTGAAAGCATCTCGATCGAGGTGATCGGGTAACCCACCAGGCTCCGGGCACTGGTGCCTCCCACCGGTGACCCGAAGAAGCCCGGTGCCTGCAGAGAAGCCTGCACGAACAGGCTTCCAGCCAAAGACTGATAGCCAACGGCTGCGAGCACGAGCCCCAGCAAATCCGCGAGAAGACCACGCTTTAGCAGGCGGCTGGCCTCACCGCGACTCGGCCTGGCGTTGCTGCCCAAGGCACGCCCGAGCCGCACGATCAACCAACCCTGCCAGAGGCTGTAAAGCAGCACAAAGAACGAGAGTGTGGTGAGCGACAGGCCAGGGCCAAGGCCAAGGGCACGCTCTGAGTTCCGAGCCAGGCTGCCGCCGATGTTGTTGAACAGCAGCACACCCACCACCACCACCCCAAGGGCGGTCTGAATCCAGAAGCGGATCCATGCCATCCGGCGCACCCCAAGGGCCAGCTGCTGGAAGTCGAGGCGATCGGCCATGCGCGGATGAACGGCGTTCGTCCAAACTTGCCACTAACCAACGCCGGATGCACGGCTGCCCTTGATTCCCCTCTGCTCACCTCAGCAGGCCCGCAGGCCGACGGCCCTGGCCCTCGGCAGTTTTGATGGTCTCCATGCCGGACATCGGCGCGTGATCGAAGCGATCACGCGCGAGCCGCTCGGGGGTATCCCCAGCGTCGTGAGCTTCTGGCCCCACCCTCGGGAGGTGCTTCATGGCGAGCCGCGGCTGCGCCTTGATCTGCCGTCGGAAAAACTGAACCTGCTCGAACCGCTAGGGATCGAACAGCTGGTGCTCGTTCCCTTTGACCAGCAGCTGGCTCAGCTGAGTGCCGAGACCTTCGTGCACACCGTGTTGCTCGAGGCTCTCCAGGCGCGCCACATCGCTGTGGGAGCTAACTTCCGCTTTGGCCGTGGCCGCAGTGGTGACACCAACACCCTGCGCCTGCTCTGCGAGCAAGCCAACGTGAAAGTCAGCGTGCTGCCGATCCTGGAGGACGACGGAGGACGCATGAGCAGCAGTCGAATCCGAAACGCCCTCAGTGAGGGAGACCTGAACGCTGCGACCCAGCTGCTCGGGCGCCCTTACCGCTTCAGCGGACGGGTCGTACGCGGACGGGGCCTTGGGCGCGAACTGGGCTGGCCCACGGCCAACCTCCAGGTGGATGGCCGCAAATTCCTACCCGGACTGGGGGTCTATGCAGCCTGGGCGATCGTCGGCGACCAAGATCAACCCCTGCCAGCGGTGATGAACCTGGGCCCGCAACCCACCGTGGATCCCACCTCTCCGTCAGCGGTCGAGGTGCATCTGCTCGATACCCAAATGGAGCTGGAAGGCCGCGAACTCACCGTGGAGCCGGTGACACGTCTCAGGGGTCAGGAACGCTTTGCAGGACTGGAAGCCCTGAGCGCCCAGATCGGCCGCGATGCCCAGCAGGCACGGATGCTGCTTCAGACACCGGTGGGGTAAGCGTTCGTCAGCCCCCAGACGATGAACACGCCGATTCCACCCAGCAGAACGATCCCCCAGACCAGCACGTGCATCGTGCTCTCGGATCCACCGTTGTCCATGGCCGCTTGGGAGCATGCGATCCTGCCAAGACTGCCATGGAATCGATGGTTGTCGCCCCCCTCCGCGACCTGCGTGTGGCTCGGCTGATCGACGCCAATCTCGACCGAGCCCGCGAGGGACTGCGGGTTGTTGAGGATTGGTGCCGCTTCGGCCTCGATCGCAAGGACCTGGTGGTCACCCTCAAGGACTGGCGGCAGCAGCTGGGAGCGCTGCATCACGACAGCTACAAACAGGCCCGCTCCACAGCCACGGATACGGGCGCCGGCCTGAGCCATCCCGCCCAACAGCAACGCACAGAGACCCAGGCGGTTGTGGCCGCCAACTGCGCCAGGGTGCAGGAGGCTTTACGGGTGCTTGAAGAATTCGCGCGGGAAACCCACGCTGAGTTGGCCCACTCCGCCGCATCGATCCGCTACGGCCTCTATGACCTGGAGATGACGATTCAGCGGGCTGGGCGACGCCAGCAGCGTCTGAGCCAACTGCAAACCAGCCACCTTTACCTGATCACGTCACCGGTTGAAGGCCTGGTTCAGCAGGTGGAAGCCGCCCTCCAGGCGGGAGTGACGCTCGTGCAATACCGGGCCAAGCAAGGCCATGACCGCACACGTCTGGAGGAGGCGCTAGCGCTGGCTGCGCTCTGCCGGCGGCATCAGGCCTTGTTCATCGTCAACGACCGCATCGATCTAGCCCTACTGGTTGATGCCGATGGCGTGCATCTCGGTCAAGACGATCTCCCCACCTCTGAAGCCCGAAGCCTGATCGGTGAAGAGCGACTGCTCGGTCGCAGCACCCATCAGCTGGATCAACTGCTGCGAGCGCAGCAGGAAGGTTGCGACTACGTCGGGGTCGGCCCCGTTTTCGCCACCGCCACCAAACCGGATCGCAGCGCCCGAGGCCTGGATTGGGTGCGAGAGGCCAGTCGCCACGCCACGATCCCCTGGTACGCCATCGGCGGTATCGATGCCGCTCGCATCGCACCGGTTCGAGAAGCCGGTGCCACCCGCGTGGCGGTGGTGCGAGCGATCATGGAAGCGACCGACCCCCTGGTTGCCAGCCGCGAGCTGCTGGCAACCCTCGGCTGATTCCCCTCCCCATGGCGACACTCCAACTGCAGGTGAATGGCGAACGCCGCGAACTTTCACCAGCTCCGCAGCATCTCGCGGAAGCCATCGAGCAACTGGGGCATCACCCCCGGCTGGTGGTGGTGGAGTTCAACGGGCTGATCCTGACCCCTGATCGCTGGCAGGACCAGCCGATTCAGAACGGTGACAGCCTGGAGATCGTCACCATCGTGGGCGGTGGTTCCTAGAGTCGTTGCACCGATGAGTCCAGTCTGCAAAGCATGCCGATTCCCCGGAGCCAACCTCTTCCGAACCGCTCCCTGAAGAGGCTGCTGAACCGCTGCCTCTCGGCACTCCTGGTGCCAGCACTCCTGATCGGCCTGCTGGTGATCCAACCGCAAGCCAGTGAGGCCGCAAGCGGTGGCCGGATCGGAGGCGGAAGTTTCCGCGCTCCCTCAATGCCCCGCAGCGGTGGCTACAGCCGCAGCTATGGCGGTGGCTACAACCGCGGCTACGGCGGTGGAATCGGCTTTCCGTTCATCATCCCGATCTTCGGTTTCGGCGGAGGGGGCCTGTTCGGCTTCCTGATCCTGATGGCGATTGTGGGGGTGCTGGTGAATGCTTTCCGTGGGGCTGGCAGTGGTGGCGGCGCCAACAACGCCCTGGCGGGAGAGCGCTACGGCGGCGGAGCCATCAGCGCCGGCCCGGTGACCATGATCCAGATGCAGATCGGACTGCTCGCCAGCGCCAAGGCCCTGCAGAACGACCTGCGCCAGCTGGCAGCCTCCGCCGATACCAGCACCCCCAGTGGCCTCCAACGGGTGCTGCAGGAAACCACCCTCGCCCTGTTGCGCCAACCAGACCTCTGGGTTTACGCGAATGTCGAAACCGGCAACGTGCCATTCAACGCCGCGGAAGCCACGTTCAATCGCCTCTCGATGACGGAACGCAGCAAACTGCGCGCTGAACTCACCAGCAACGTCAACGGCCAGAGCAGCAGCTCCTCCGAGCAAGACCGTGGCGATGCCGATGCAACGAATGACTACATCGCCGTCACCGTCTTAGTGGCAAGCCGTCGGCCGGTCACGCTTCAACAAGTCGAGACCGGTGAAGGGCTACGGGAAGCCCTGCGCATCCTCGGATCCACCGCTTCGAGCGACCTGATCGCCCTCGAAGTGATCTGGCAGCCCGACGGAGCCGGAGACGTGCTCAGCGCCGACGAGCTCGTGACGGCATACCCGAACATGCAGCATCTCTGAGCGAAGCTTCAGAAAATCTTCCACTCCAAAGGTTGAGCTCTCCGAGGCAATCAAGCTCTCGCTGCCTAGCTTGAGTTGATTAAGAACTCCCTCCTTGGCACCCACTTCTCGCCCCGATCCCCGTGCCATGCAATGGCAGAACAACGGAGAGCTTGATCAGGGCGATCTGTTCGAGCTGGTGCGTCACCTCAGGGATGTGGAGTCGCCGACCCACAGCAATGAACTTTGGCGTCTGGGCAGTAAGTACGACAAAGCCGACTGATCCCATCACCCCCCTTGCCGGCGGGGGAAGCCTGACGCATCGTTTGGCCAGCACTGTCTGACGCATGGCTAGCAGACCCATTCAGTGGGTGAACTCACCCGTCCTGATGGAAGCGATGCTGCGTTACGAACAGGGCCTGTTGCCCCGTTCCATGCAGCTCTGGGTGGAGCAGATGCTTGAACTGGATGGCTCTGAGAACACCAGTGGCCTGCTGCCTTCCTCCTTCGACGCCTCAGTCGACTGACGCATGCAGGATGCGCAACGCAGCCATCGCAGCGCCATAGCCGTTGTCGATGTTGACGACTGCGAGTCCAGGGGCGCAGCTGGCCAGCATGCCGTCCAAGGCCGCCCGTCCTCCAGCACTGACGCCGTAGCCGACTGACACGGGCACACCGATGACCGGCTGGGGCATCAACCCAGCCAGCACGGTGGGTAGAGCACCCTCCATGCCGGCGCAGGCGATCAGCACTCTCGAGGAGCGCAACAACGGCAAACGCTCCAGGAGGCGGTGCAGACCCGCGACTCCCACATCGAGCATCAGAGAGGCGGCCACTCCATGGAACTCCAAGGCCAGCTGCGCTTCCTTGGCCACCGGAAGATCACTGGTGCCACCGCTCAGGATCGTGACTGGCGCCTCAGAAGCGTTCTCGTCAAGGGAACGGTGACCGCAGCTGAGGCACCGGGCCTGATCGTGCCATTGAAGGAGAAGATCAGGCAGCAACGCCGCCACATCAGCGGCCTTGGCAGCATCCACGCGTGTCACAAGCGCCGCTTCGCCGCGGCCGTGGAACGACTCCAGAATCGCCGCGATCTGCTCAGCCGTCTTGTGCTCCCCCCAGATCGCCTCGCTGATGCCTAAGCGACGGCGACGATCCCAGTCGAGATGAGCTGTCACGGTCATTGCGGCAGCAGTTCCCCTTCAAAGACCAGCGGGAATGGATTGCCCTGACGCTGCCCTGTGCCCTCACGGGCTAGCTGCTCAAAGCGCTGTTGCACAGCCTCCACCTCCTGTTCTGGAATCGCTTTCCAGGCTTCCCTGCTGCTCCAGCGGATCAGCAAGGTGCCTTCCTCGGCCTCGGGATCCCAGAGCAGATCACGCCCCAGAAACCCCTCTTGGTGGGCAAGCCAGGGTTCCCAGCTGCCCTGCTCCGCCTCCAGCCAAGCTTGCCGGGCGGCCTCCGGCACCTTCACCTTGAGATGCTCGATCACCGCAGCGTCGTCGCCACCCTGCGGATCAGCCATCGCGGCGAAACGCGCCTGGGCAGGGGAGCTGAACAGCACAGCCAACAACAGGGCAAGGCTCAAAACCCTACGCAGCAATCCTGAAAAGTGGCGGGTCACTGAGTGGTGGGTCACAGGGCCTGAAGCAGCGCGACCGCCTGAGCAGAGATTCCCTCTTCCCGCCCCTCAGGGCCGAGCTTCTCGTTGGTGGTGGCCTTCACCCCCACCTGCTCGGGTTCGATGCCGATGCGCGTTGCAATGGCACAGCGCATCGCCTCAATGTGAGGTTTGAGCTTGGGGCGCTCAGCGACCACTACCGAATCGAGATTCAGCACCTGCCAACCGCGCTGCCTGACAAGAGCCACGACCTGCTCCAGCAGCACCAGGCTGTCGGCCCCCTTCCAGCGGGGATCATCGGGGGGGAAGTATTTGCCGATATCGCCGAGCGACAACGCCCCCAACAAGGCATCCATGATCGCGTGCACCAGCACATCGGCATCGCTGTGCCCGTCTAGGCCGAGGCCATCGGGATGGTGCAGTCGCTGACCGCCCAAAATCAGTGGCCGCCCTGGCACGAGACGGTGGATGTCGTAGCCGTTGCCGATGCGGAGCTGCATAGGGCCTAGGTCAAGGCATCCATTCTTGATGACCGACAGCCCTACTGCTGTTGCTGTTGCTGTTGCTGCCAGCGGGTGAAGAGGTCTGGCCTGCGCTCCGCGGTTCGCTGCTCGCGCTGCTGCTGCCGCCAGTGTTCGATCGCGCCATGATCGCCACTGCGCAACACATCGGGCACGGACAGACCGCGGAACTCTGCGGGGCGGGTGTAGTGAGGATGCTCGAGCAACAGATCGCTATGGCTTTCCTCCACGAGCGAATGGGCCGTGCCGACGGTGCCCGGGAGGAGACGCACCACCCCGTTGATGATCGTCATCGCCGGCAGCTCACCACCTGTCAGCACAAAATCCCCCAACGACACCTCCTCATCCGCCAGAGGTCTGATCCGTTCATCAAAACCCTCGTAGTGCCCGCAGAGCAGTACGAGCTGATCGCAATCGTCAGCCCAGCGCTGCAGATCCGACTGGCCAAGGGGCGTCCCCTGCGGTGTCATCAGCAACACGCGGCGCCGGAGCAGCACCGGAATCGCCTCCACGGCGGCATAGACCGGCTCCGGCTTGAGCACCATGCCAGCGCCACCGCCATAGGGCTCATCGTCAACCTTGCGATAGCGATCGGTGGCGTAATCGCGAGGATTATGAAGGTGCAGCTCGGCAATGCCGGCAGCGAAGGCTCGACCGATCACACCCAGCTCTTCGAGAGGGGCGAAGGCATGGGGAGCCACGCTCACCACATCCAGGCGGAACGCAGCCATTGCGATCAGGAGCCGGGAGCCGTGACCCGGCGGATCTCCGAGCAGAAACTGGCCTGCCTCGGCGTCCCGTCCCGATCCACCAGGGTGGTGCTTCGTAGGCGCAGATTCGCCTTGGTGAACCAGATCCGCTCGCGCAGGCTGGCGCCAGCCTCAGCGGGCAGGGTCAGCTCCAAACAGCCATCACCGTGCAGTTGCCACTGGCCACTCTGATCGCCCTGGCTTGCCTGCAGAACCAAGACACCGTCTGCGGCGAAACGCATTGAAGCTAGCTGACGTCCCTCACCGTTCCGCACCTCCAGGCTGGGGCCAGCGTCAGACGCCCCCTCCACGCACTCCATCACCAGCTCCCCACGCTCACTGCTGTGCCAGTCCTCGGAACCATCGAGCTGGAACACGCTGCGCAGACTCATCCAGCGCCCGTCGCAAAGTTGCAGGAACGCGCCGAGATCAGTGGGCGGGAAGGGGAGGTCGGTCATCCGCCTATCTTCTCAGCCCTGGTCCCCCAGCCGTCTTCACTCCTCGGCATAGCCCAATTCCGCAAGCCGAGCCGGCTTACTTCGCCAATCGGGCACCACCTTCACGAACAGCTCCAGATAGACAGGACCATCGATCAGGGTCTGCATCTGCAGGCGGGCGCCCTGGCCAATCGTTTTGAGCATCGCCCCCCCTTTGCCGATCAGGATCCCCTTCTGGCTCTTGCGTTCCACCAGCACGGTGGCGAGCACGGCGGTGCGGGGCTTGCCCTTGCCCTTCGAGGGCATGTCCTCCACCCGGTCGATCTGCACCGCCACGCTGTGGGGCACCTCTTCACGGGTGTGGGTCAGCACCTGCTCGCGAATCAGTTCTGCCATCAGCAACCGCTCCGGCTGATCGCTCACCATGTCAGGGGGGTACAACTGCGGCCCTTCCGGCATCAGCGCGCTCACCGCCGTCACCAGCTCCGCGCAGCCCTGGCCATCGAGGGCAGAGCAATGGTGCACCGGCCAATGGCTGCCGTCGAGCAACTCCCGATAGGCCGCGTCCGCCTCCGGCTTCCTGGCGGGGGGCACCAGATCCCATTTGTTGAGCACCACCTGCACGGGCAGGCGCTGCTGACGCAGCAAATTGACGATGAAGGCATCACCGCCACCAGGAGCTTCGCAGGCCTCCAGAAGCAGCAACACCTGATCCACCTCACCGATGGCCGCGCGCGCGCTTTGCACCAACCGCTCCCCCAGCAGGTGATGGGGTTTATGGATCCCAGGAGTATCCACCAAAATCAGCTGGGCCTCCGGGGTGGTGAGGATCGCCCGCAGCCGGTTGCGTGTCGTTTGCGCCACCGGTGATGTGATCGCCACCTTGTCGCCCACGAGCTGATTCACCAAGGTCGACTTGCCCACATTGGGCCGACCGATTAGGGCCACAAAACCGGAGCGGTAGGGCTGTGAGGAAGCTTCCATGCCTTCAGCATCGCCTCTGGGCCCACCACCTGCCCATAGGCTGAGCGCGAGGATGACAGCAGTCATGAGCACGCTTGAACCCACCTTTCAGCAGGCGATGGAGATCGCCGCCAGCTGGTTGCAGCAATGGGATGGGGAGGAAATCAGTGATGAAGTGATGGCCGATCGTGTGGCTGAGCTGGTCGCCAGTCGCGATGGCGCCCGCGGCTTCTTCGTGGTGAGCCTTGCCGGCGACAGTGCCCTGATGGATCGGCTGCCGGAACCACTCGTCATCAAGCTGCGGGAAGCGGGCGATGGCGTGGTGGATCTCACCGCCCGCAACCTGGCCATGAGCGCGGCGATGGTGGTCCACCACCGCAACAACGGCGATGAGCAGCAGGCCGCTGGCTCGGAGCGGGTCAACGCCCGGTGCTGCGAATTGCTGCGCCAGCTGGATCCCCACCAAGTCAAAGAGCGTCTTGAGACCCTGCTGGAGGCGGCCCATCACAGCCGAGGTGACGACCTGGCCTTCCTTGAGCGCTGGGGCTATGACGACCGGCAGAAACAGGCGATCGGTGACTCCGTCGAAGCCGTGGCCGATCGCTAGCCAACAAAAAACCCCGACTGATAAGCCGGGGTGAACGCACTGATCGAGGAGGTCACCGTGTTCAATCGCGGCGGCCGCCTCCTTGCAGGGCAATGATCAGACGGAGCACAAAGATGAACAGGTTGATGTAGGTGAGATACATCCCCAGGGCGCCGGCCAGGAACTGATCATCCCGGTAGGTGCGGGGCATCGTGTAGAAATCCACGAAGGCCATGCCCACGAAGAGCACGGTGCCGAAACCAGCAATCGCCAGGTTGGTGGCCGCAAAGATGCCGGGCACAAAGAAGCCGGCGATGAAGATGCCCACCATCGCGATCAGCAGACCGATCAGGCCGAGGCCGACCACAGCGCTGAGGGCTTGACCAACGCTGTCGCTCATGCGACGGCCCGCGATCGAAGCCACCACGAAGGTGAGGCCGGTCGCGAGGGCTGCAATGCCAATCGAGGCAGCACCAGCAACGGCGATGGCCTGCACCACCAGCCCGGTGAGGGTGAAGCCGGTGAGCAAACTGAAGGTGGCCATCAGCGGCAGGGCTGTGCCGTTGTTGGCCTTGTTCGCGGCGTTCTGGGCCACGAAGAAGAGGATGAACCAGGGGATGATCGCGATCAGCGACAGGGTGTTGAAGGCGCCGTAACCGATCGAAGCCATCGTGGCCATGCCGCCCAGTACGCCACCGGCGGTGAGCACCATGCCACCCCCCACGTAGGGGAGGGCTTTATTGACGACATTGGGCCCCACCAAAGCGCTGGACTGCGCCTGACGGATGGCTTCCTGGAAATTGCTGCTGGCAGGCATGGTGCCCCAGATCACTGGAAACACTCTGGCAGGGCTGATCAGATTGTGGTCAGATCCCAGGTGCGGATCTCCCCATCAGCGCTCACCGGGGTGAGCCGCTGATCGCGTCGGCTTCCGTCGATCGTCACGCCGGGCATAGGCCTCCACCACACGTTGCACCAAGGGGTGGCGCACCACATCGGCTGCTGTGAGTTTGCACACCGCCACACCCTCCACACCCTCCAGCACCTGTGAGGCCTCCACCAGACCGCTCATCTGCCCGGGCGGCAGGTCCACCTGGGTGATGTCACCCGTCACCACCATGCGGGAACGCTCCCCCAAACGGGTGAGCACCATGCGCATCTGGGCCGGTGTGGTGTTCTGGGCTTCATCGAGAATCACGAAGGATTCAGCCAGGGTTCGACCGCGCATGTAAGCCAGCGGAGCGACCTCAATCATCCCCTTCTCCAGGAGGGCCGTGGTTTTCTCAGGACCCATGAGGGTGTGGAGCGCGTCGTAGAGGGGACGGAGGTAAGGATCCACCTTCTGCTGCAGATCCCCTGGCAGAAAACCGAGACGCTCGCCTGCCTCAACGGCGGGCCGAGTGAGGATCAGACGCTCGACCTTGCGCTCCGTGAGCATGCGCACGGCCAGCACCGTGGCCAGGAAGGTCTTACCGGTCCCTGCCGGACCCAAGGCGAAGGTGAGGTCATGGCGTTCCATCGCCTCCACATAAGACTTCTGGCGCAGAGTGCGGGGCCGCAGCAACTGACCTCGCTGGGAGCGAGCCAGCACCTGCTGCCCCATGGCCTGATGGTCCTGATGACGTCCGGTATCGAGGGCCTGCAGAGCGGTCTGAAGATCCACAGGAGAGACGCTCTGCCCCTCCTGCCAGAAGGCGCGCAGCAGCTCCACCACCGCCGCGGCCCGCTCCAACTGGCTGGGTCGACCACTGATTTCAAGTTGAAGACCCCGCATCACCAGAGAGACCCCTGTGAGGGCCTCCAGCTGACGCAGGGTCTGTTCCGAGGGCCCTGCAAGGGCGAGGGCTGCTTCGGGATGGGGAAGATCAAAGACGAAGCGACCCGGCGCGGCAGCTTCGGTCATGGCGTGGATCAGGCCTCGGCGGTCTCGTCCGCAGCGGCTTCATCACCGGCGGGAGCCTCGGCTTCAGCGGCAGCAGCTTCAGCGGCAGCCTTGGCCTCAGCCTCAGCAGCGGCCTTGGCTTCTGCAGCTTCCTTGGCAGCCTGCTTAGCAGCAGCTTCCCGAGCAGCAGCTTGCTTGGCCTTGCCCACGATTTCGGCGGGACGGACAGTCTTTTCGATCAGGCCACCCTTCTCGAGGAGGGAACGCACTGCATCGGTGGGCTGAGCTCCCTGGCTGAGACGGGCGCGCAAACCCTCTGTGTCCAAACGGGTTTCCTTGGTGCGGGGGTTGTAGAAGCCCAGCTCCTGGAGAGGGCGTCCGTCACGGCGTGACGTGCTGTTGCAGGCCACGAGGCGGAAGCTCGCTTCCCGCTTCTTACCGAACCGCTTCAGGCGGAGCTTGATCATCGTGGCGCTGCTTCTGAGGGTGGAACTCGGCGCTGACTCTGAGTCGCGCGCCAAACAGCCACCATACCCTGCGACGGGTCAGAGCTCCCCAAAACCCTTCTTCTTCTTGGCCGGGCGCTGCCGCTTCGGAGCTCCACCACGACCACCGCGACCCGGACCGCCCATGCCGGGCATCCCGGGCATGCCACCCATACCCGGCATCCCGGGGAATCCGCCCATCCCAGGCATCCCAGCACCCATACCGGGCATCCCGGGCATTCCAGGCATCCCACCACCACGGGTCATCTGCTGCATGAAGCCCCGCATCTTCTGGAAATCGGCCAGCACCTTGTCCACATCCGCCGGCTGATAGCCACAGCCGCCGGCAATGCGGCGACGACGGGAGGGCTGGGCGGCCAGGAGCTCAGGCTGCGTCCGTTCCGCAGGTGTCATCGAGCCGATCATCGCTTCGATCTTCTTGAGCTGCTGCTCGCCTTGTTTGAGCATGCCGTCGTCAAGCTTGTTCATGCCTGGGATCATCTTCATCAAGCCCCCGAGGGAGCCCATCCGCTTGATCAGGCGCATCTGCTGAAGGAAGTCGGAGAAGTCAAACGACGCCTCCTGCAACTTCTTCTGCATCTTCTCCACATCGGCGAGCTCCACTTCCTTCTGGGCTTTCTCCACCAGGGTCAGAACATCCCCCATGCCGAGGATGCGGCTCGCCATCCGCTCGGGATGGAAAGGCTGCAGGGCCTCGACCTTCTCGCCGGTGCCGATGAACTTGATCGGCTGACCGCTCACCTTGCGGATCGAGAGCGCTGCACCACCGCGGGAATCGCCATCGAGCTTGGTCAGCACCGCCCCGGTAATGCCCACCTGCTCATGGAATGCGCGGGTGAGCTCGGCCGCTTCCTGGCCGATCATCGAATCCACCACCAACAGCACCTCATCGGGCTGCACCGCAGAACGGATCCGCACCATCTCCTCCATCATCGAGGTGTCGATCTGGAGCCGGCCCGCCGTATCGACGAGCAGGGTGTCGTATCCCTCCTCCTTGGCCTTGGCCAAGCCAGCAGCGGCGATGTCCTCCGGCTTGGCTTCAGCTCCGAGGCTGAACACATCAACATCGATCTGAGCACCAAGGGTTTTGAGCTGCTCGATCGCCGCGGGGCGATACACGTCTGCCCCGACCATCAAGGCCCGCCGTCCCTGGTCCTTGAGGTGCAGGGCGAGCTTTGCGGTCGCGGTGGTCTTACCGGCGCCCTGCAGACCAGCCATCAGCACCACGGTGGGCGCCTGCTCAGCCTTGGCAAGGGGTGCATTGCCGCCACCCATCACCTCCACCAGCTGATCGTGCACCACCTGGATGAACTTTTGATCGGGGCTGACCCCGCGCACCACCTCAGCCCCCACCGCCTTCTCGCGGACTTCCGCGACGAAGTCCTTGACCACTGGGAGGCTCACGTCAGCCTCGAGCAGGGCCCGACGCACGTCTTTTAGAGCCCCATCAACGTTGGTCTCGGAAATCTTGTCCTGCCCCCTCAGCCCCTTGACCGCGTCTTCAAAGCGGGCTGACAGCTCGTCAAACATGGAGGGGCTTCCAACAGGGCTTAATCCCTGATCGTAAAAAGCCGCCGCCTCAGCCCGGTCTTCAGCCGGGGATATAGGCGTGGAGACGCCATGTGTCGCCGTCTCGGCCAAGGATGTAGGTAATCGGCAGGGTGGTCGCAGCCGTGCGTTCGATCACCTTGCCTGCAGCATCAACGCGCTGATCGGAATAAGCGACGCGGGCCCTGAGTTCGATCCGCTGCGGCGTTCGGCTGACCAGCTCGAGGGAGGTAATCGAAGCCTCCACCGTCTGCCTTTCGCCAGCGGCTGCATCGACACTGCGCTCCTGCTGCACCTGCGACACAAGCCCATCGCGGGCGACCGCGTCGAGTTGAACATCCGCCACAGTCCCGCCGCCAAGAACGGTCGCCTTGCGATCCAGCCACGTCTGCAAAAGGGTCTGCAGCTGGGTTTCGCTAGGGGAATCGGCGTTCAGCGGCTGGAACGGTTGAGAGCCTTGGCTGCCCTGTTCAGGCCGCAGGGCCGCCTTCGGCTGCCCAGGGGTTGGCTCGGCTTTGTTCTGCTCTGTTGGCGGCTGCCCTTCGGGCTTGAGACGGCTGGGCTCCGCCTCACGACGCAGGCCAATCAGGCTGAGCGCTGCCACGACGGCCACCACAACCGCCAATACCCCGGACGCGAGCAGCGCCGGACGGCTGGGACGGGGCAGTTGATCCAACCGCTCACGCCAGCTCAATCCTGCAGCAGACTCCTCAGACCCTGAATCCGCTCCTGAAGCCAGACCCATGGAGGCTAGCGAAGCTGGTTGACCGGGCCAAGGGGCGGAATCGGCTAACGGGTCTCCAGCCGAAGGAATCTCCAGGGGCAGCGTGCCATCCGGATCGAGACCAAAGGCTGGGGTCGAGTCAAACCCAGCAGGGCGCTGCCTCCCCTCGATCCGCTCGAGACGCTCCACGAAGGCCTGCACATCCCGGTCGGCGAACCAGGCTTCGAGGTCAATGGCCTCGGCATCCACGTCCCGGTATCCCGGCAACACATCGCGCCCCAGCCAGGAGCGGCAGTAATCGCAGAGGGCCGCCAGATCGTCTCCGGGATGGCGCTGCAACCATTGCTGCAATTCAGCGTCGGTGCTGGCCTGGAAATGCCCCTGGGCATGCTCCACATCGCCGAGCAGCAGGTCAAGACAGCCCTGCAGCGGACGGGTGTCCAACCCTTCGAGGGCCAGGTCACGAAGCCGTTGGCGCGCCTGATCGAGTCGCTCGGGCTTGCGACGGGAGAAACCAGCAGCCGTCAGCGCCATGACCCCAAGGAATGCCGCATCAGCGGAGCCCTGGGCCTGCCAGCGCTCAAACAGATCCACCTGTTCCTGCACCGTCAGAAAGCGGCGGATTTGCTGGAAGAACAGCTCAAACTCCCCCTGGGGCATGCCCGACTCAGGGCTTGGTTCAGATCCTTGACCCAGAACGGCCTGAGGATCTCCCTCCAGTCCGCCACGCCTCTCCACAAAGCGCTCGAGCAGTTCAAGTCCTTCGCGCCTTGCCACCTGTTCAGCCAGGTCACGACTGAGCAAATCCAAGATCCGGTAAGGGGTGAGCTGATCTCGCTCCTGCTCAAGAATGCGACGCAGTTCGGGCAGCTTTCCAACACGCTGAAGAAGCTGAAGCCCCTCGCCCAGAAGCACGGCAGCCGACTCGTAGCGCCGCCGCTCCTGATCCTGCTCAGCAGCAGCGCGACAGGCCAGGCCGGCCAGCAGGGCCAGATCAGCCTCTCGGCCACTTCCTAAGGCCGGAGCCTGCGGCGGCTGCAGTGCCTGGCGGGCCAACTGGAAGGTCTCGTGGGGAGCATTGGCCTCCAACAGCAGGATCAGACCTGCCACCTCACGGCTGGAGGGAAGGTCGAGACCAGCCGTATCACCGGGATGATCACGACCCAGCTCCATCAGGGTCGCCTCATACTCCCTGCGACGGGAAGGATCGGTGAGCAAATCAGCCGAAAGCCGCAGGAGTTCCGCCCGCTGCTGCAGGGCCTCATGGGTGAACCCCTGATCAGGGGCGCGATCGATTCTTAGCTGCAGCGTGCGCAGGATGACATCAGCCTCGGCCGATGGGCTGACGCCTAGCAGGCGGAAATGATCGATCGGCAAGTCCAACTGCGATGCAGCCATTGGCTGCAGACTGTAGGCAGTGTCAGGGTTTTTGCCCATTCCCTGTGGGCTGACCCTTAAAGTTGACCATCACGAAAGGCCTGGGATGAGCCAAAACATCGCAATGGATAGCGCTCTTTCCGGCGCCAGCGCCTCCATGGCGGGCCCCCATGCCGAAAGGCTTTCATCGCTTGTGACGGCCCAGCGGGCCACGGTGGATCGGGAGACAGGACTTGCCCTTTACCGGGACATGACCCTGGGGCGACGGTTTGAGGACAAGTGCGCCGAGATGTACTACCGGGGCAAGATGTTCGGCTTCGTGCACCTCTACAACGGGCAGGAAGCGGTGAGCACCGGAGTCATCGGTGCCATGAAGCGCCAGCACGACTGGTTCTGCAGCACCTATCGCGATCACGTGCACGCCCTCAGCGCTGGAGTCCCGGCCAGGGAGGTCATGAGTGAGCTGTTCGGGAAAGAAACCGGCTGCAGCAAGGGCCGGGGCGGCTCCATGCACCTGTTTTCCAAGGAGCATCACCTGCTTGGTGGTTATGCCTTCATCGGTGAGGGGATTCCGGTTGCCCTGGGCTCCGCCTTCACGAGCCGCTACAAGCGCGACGCCCTTGGTGATGCCTCAAGCAATGCGGTGACAGCGGCCTTCTTCGGGGACGGCACCTGCAATAACGGCCAGTTCTTTGAATGCCTGAACATGGCCCAGCTTTGGAAGCTGCCCATCATTTTCGTGGTGGAAAACAACAAGTGGGCGATTGGCATGGCCCATGACCGCGCCACCAGTGACCCAGAGATCTGGCGCAAGGCCGGCGCTTTCGGCATGGCCGGTGAAGAGGTGGATGGCATGGATGTTCTGGCCGTGCGCGCTGCCACCCAAAGGGCTCTGGAGCGCGCCCGTGCTGGTGAAGGCCCCACCGTGCTCGAGTGCCTCACCTACCGCTTCCGTGGCCATTCCCTCGCCGACCCTGACGAGCTGAGGGCAGAGGAAGAGAAGCAATTCTGGGCCCAGCGCGACCCGCTCAAGGCTCTGGAGCGAGATCTGGTGGGTGCAGGCTTAGCCAGCAGCGAGGATCTACGCGCGATCGAAAAAGAAATCGACGCCGAAGTGCAGGATTGCGTTGACTTCGCCCTCGCAGCTCCAGAACCCGATGGTTCGGAACTGACCCGTTACATCTGGGCCGAAGACTGATCAGCAAGTGACAAGCAACTGATTCAGAGGCTCGGCATCCTGCGGGTGAGATTGCGCAGCTTGCGGAGGGCCTTGAGCTCCACCTGACGCACCCGCTCCCGAGACACCTCCATCAGACGGCCGATGTCGGCAAGGGTGTGGCGCTCATTGCCATTCAAGCCGAAACGCAAAGCGAGTACGTGCTGCTCCTGCTCACTGAGGTGGGTGAGCCAACGGCCGAGCTGTTCGTGGTGAATCGATTGCTCCACCTTGTCGAGCGGCTCATCGGAATTGCTGTCAGCAATGAGATCGCCAAGAAAGCTGCGTCCCTCCTCCCCATTCACAGGAGCATCAAGACTGCTGGTGGTCAGGGCCTGACGCAGCAACGAGTCAAGCTCGTCCATCGGCATCTCCATCGCCTCGGCGATCTCCATGCGACTCGGCATCGCCCCAAGCTTGTGAGCGAGATCGAGGGTCACCTTGCGGATCGTGGTGAGCCGCTCACTCAGGTGAACGGGCAGGCGAATCGTGCGGGATTGGCAAGCAATCGCCCGGGTCATGCTCTGACGAATCCACCAAAAGGCGTAGGTGGAGAATTTGTAACCACGGGTGGGGTCGAATTTTTCAACAGCTCGCTCTAAGCCAAGAGAACCCTCTTGAATCAGGTCAAGCAACTCCAAACCTTTTCCCTGATATTTCTTTGCAACACTGACAACCAAGCGAAGATTCGCTTTCATCATGCGCTCCTTGGCGCGCTTGCCGACACGAATCATCCGGCGATCCTGAGCACTGTGCGATTCCGAATCCGCCGGCACAGCTCCATCTTCGGTGAGACGCATCATCGCCTGCACCTGATTACCAAGCTCAATCTCCTCAGCAGGAGTCAGCAGAGGAATACGGCCAATTGTTGCGAGATACCAACTGATTGGATCACTGCTGCGTCGCTTTTGAGTCTCAGCAAGACCCGCTGCGAGGGATGCCATTGCGTCTCCGCAAGATGTGCGTGAAAAGACTTTCCTATGAAAACCAGAAGCAGTCATGTGTTTTCAGCAACCCTTCAGATTCATGAAAGGAAAACGACACAAATGCCTGCTCAAGGGAGCCAATCCAATGGCGTGATGAACGCGCATGCAGCTTTTGCATCAACCACTTACTGCGATTGCAGCTGACGAATCAGGCGCGCCAGGCTGGCCGCCACATCCCCGGCAGCACTCGAACCACGGCAGCGCGCTGCGGCCGTCGCATGCATCAATGCAGCAGCAGCCAACGGTTCCGCCTGCCACTCCATGACCGATCCCTGAGCCGCCCAGCCAGCGGCGAGGCCGGCCAGCACATCACCCAGGCCGGTGCGGGCCACATGGGCATCCGTCTCAACAAGCTGGCGGACACTGCCATCGGGTGCGGCGATCACGCTGTGGGCACCCTTCAGCAGCACCACAGCACCGGAAGACGCGGCTGCCTCCATGGCAGCCAGCAGCGGGTTGTCTAGATCGATCTGAGGGAACAGTCGACGGAATTCCCCGGCATGGGGCGTGATCCAAGTCACTGCGCGGCGCCGCTGCAGCCAGCGCCAGCCCTGATCCGAAAGGGCCAACTGATTGAGGGCATCGGCATCGAGAACGAGCACACCGGGGAAGGCAAGCAAGGGAGCTGCCGCCCGATCCCAGGGGCTGCAGGCTGAGCCAAGACCAGGTCCGATCAGCAAGGCATCCAGACGTCCGATGTCCTGACGCGCGAGGGCTTCAGCCCAGGCCATGCCACCATCCGCCGCGCTGCCACCATCCGCCTGGCGAGGAACAGCCGCATTACTTGGAACAGCCGTCGCCAACACCACCTCCGGGACCTGCTGCCAAAGGGATGGCGCGATCGACTCCGGCACGATCGCCTGCACACTGCCAGCACCGCTGGCTAGTGCACCCCGCAAGGCGAGCAGAGCCGCCCCTCGGTATCGATCGCTGCCCACCACCAGCAACACTCGCCCCCGCTCGTATTTCATGGCCCTCCGTGATGGCTGAGGCCAGGAGAGAGCGTCCAAATCACTGGGCATCAGTCCAAGGCATTCCGCCGTGGAGCCATCGGGCAACAGACGGTTGGGAATGCCGGCATCCAGCCGATGCAGTGTCCCCACATGGGCAAGGGCCGAGTCCTGCACCAGCCCCCTCTTGATCAGCGCGACCGTCAAGGTCGCCATGGCCACCGCCGCATCCCCCGAATGGGGGATGCCCGTGTCTCCATCCAGGCCTGCGGGCACGTCCAGGCTCACCAGGCGTCCGGGTCGATGCTGCTCGCGCTCACGGAACAGAACCGCCAGGGATTCCGGCAAAGGCCGATGCTGACCAAGCCCGAAGAGCGCCTCGATCCAAAGCATCGGGTCCGACGGGTCTGGATCCGCCTCAAGCACAGGCAGCCCAAGCCAGCGGGCATGGCTCCAGTGCTGCTCGGTGAGGGGCTGTCGAATCGGCAGGGGCGCCCAAAGGCGAACCGCCACGCCAGCCTGAGCCAACTCTCTGGCCACCACCAAACCATCACCGCCGTTATGGCCCGGCCCCACGAGCACGAGCACACCCTCACGCAGGAGTTCTGGGCGGGCCAGAAACCAGGCGGCCATCGCCAAGCCCACCTTCTCCATCAACGCCGCAACAGGGAGGCCGCTGGAGAGCCACTCCCGCTCGAGAGTGGTCATCCGCTCCGAACTCACCAACCAGTGATCAGCGTCGGGTGAGGGCCAGGACACGAACAGGCAGCCGGGACCTCACTATGGAGAGATCAGACACAACCGCCCATGGGTTCAGCTCCGGCCACCGATGCAGGGCAACAGGCCCTCGCACGCCTGCGCCTCTGGCCTGGTGAGCACCGCGTCGCGGTTGGTCTCTCGGGCGGGGTCGACAGCTCCCTGACCGCTGCACTCCTGGTGGAGGCCGGATGGCAGGTGGAGGGGCTCACCCTCTGGTTGATGAGCGGCAAGGGCGCCTGCTGCGCCGAGGGGCTGGTGGATGCGGCAGGCATCTGCGAGCAGCTCGACATTCCGCATCATGTGGTGGATTTCCGAGAGCATTTCAAGGAGCAGATCGTGACCTTCCTGGTGGAGGGTTATGGCAACGGCGTCACACCACTCCCCTGTTCCCGCTGCAATCGTGAAGTGAAATTCGGCCCGATGCTCCGCTGGGCGCAGGACGAGCGCAGCATTTCCAGGATCGCCACAGGCCATTACGCCCGCATCCGCCATGGTGATCAGAGCGACAACGGCCGCCACCAGTTGCTGCGAGGCCTCGACAGCCAAAAAGATCAGAGTTATTTCCTCTACGACCTGCCGCAGGAGGCCCTGGGCCGCCTGGTGTTCCCCCTTGGAGAGCTGACCAAGGGCGACACGCGGGCCGAAGCGGAACGCCATGGTCTACGCACCGCCAAAAAAGCGGAGAGCCAGGACCTTTGTCTGGCGGATCACCATGGCTCCATGCGCGCGTTTCTCGATGCTTACCTGCCCCCCCGCCAGGGGGAGATCGTGCTGCGCGATGGCACCGTTGTGGGGCAGCACGACGGCATCGAGCATTTCACCATTGGCCAGCGCAAGGGTCTGGGGGTGGCCTGGAGCGAGCCACTGCACGTGGTACGCCTTGATTCAGCCATGAACCAAGTGGTGGTCGCCCCCCGCGCGGACGCCGGGGAAACGGGCTGCAGCGTCGGCGCTGTGAACTGGGTCTCAATCCCAGCCCCTGCCATCGGCGAGGGCCTCACGGTGGAGGTGCAGGTGCGGTACCGCAGCCAGCCGGTACCCGCCCAACTGGAGGTGATTGAACCGACCGCTGACGACGCAGCCGCCGATCGCCCCCAACGGGTTCGCCTGCGCTTTGAGGAGCCGCAGTTCTCGATCACCCCCGGCCAGGCGGCGGTGTTCTACGCGGGGGAGCGGGTGCTGGGGGGCGGCCTGATCCAGCAAAACGCCGCCTGAGCACAGCGAGCGCCGCCAACAGGGTGATCAGCCCCAGGGGCCCCTCCCCCCAGCGCACATACCCCGTGCCTCCCTGCTGGGGATGCAGCTCAGCAAGGGCAAGCCCGGAGACACCCGGTCGAAGCAGCCACTGGGTTTGACCATTGGCCGAAACGGTGGCGGTTGGCCCGGTGTTCGCGGCACTGAGCAGAGGCCTGGCGGTCTCGAGACTGCGCAATTGCGCGAGTGCCAGGAATTGATGCTGCAGCAGCACGGGATAGGGGTCGAGGTTGGCGATGGTGAGCAGCCACTGGGCCCCCTCCGCCACCGCCCTGGCGATCGCCGCGCCGTTGCTGAGTTCGTAACAGATGGCCACAGCGGCCGGTGGCCCTGACCACCGCCAAAAGCGTGAGGGCGGGCCGGGCTCCACACCACCCACCGCGGACAGACCGGCTCCAAGCCCTGGCCAGTCGGGCAGCCATTCACCGAGGGGCACCAGCCTGTGCTTGTCGATGGCGGCACTGGGCTGCTCTGCACCCGTTGGAATCAGCAGCAACGCGCTGCGTTGACGCCCCTGCCGCCAGCGGAAACCACCGCTGAGCAGGGGCAGGGGAGCTGGACTGCGCAGACGGGCATCGAGGGGCAGGGTTCCCTCAGGAGCGACGAACCAATCGGCCCCCTGCAGGGCAGCCTGCTCAAGAGCCGATTCCAGGCCGGCGGCCTGACGGGCCTGCTGCTCAGGCTGAAACTTCTCTCGGGTCGGAATCGCTGGCTGCCAGAGGGCCACTCGCCAGCCCAGAACCGGCTCAGGGCCAGAAGCAAGAAGACGCCCACCGAGGCCATGGGCCAGCAGCAACACCAGGAGCCCAGCCGCCAACCAGAGGCGCCAGCCCTGCATCCGCAACTGCACCAAGCGCACACCCCGCCAAAGCCACCAGCCCATGAGCAACAACAGGGCCGCCAGCCCTCCGGCACCAATCCAGCGGGCCAAACCGGCGAACCAGGGATCCGCCGGCAACAGCGAGCCCCCCACGCCGATCCAAAACAGAGGGGTACGGGAGAGGGCGGTCTCCATCAGGCCCCACACCCCGGCCAGCAAGAGAGCTGAGCCGAAGCGGCTGCTGTCGATCCAGGTCGCCAGGGCCGCCCAGACCGCCAGCAACAGAGCGGCGACAGCAGCGCAAAAGCCCCAGATCAAAAGGGCCAACGGCAGGCTCAAGGGAGCCGGGACCCCGATCCAGGTGAGCGGATGCAAAGCCAGCAGCCAGCGATGACTCACCAGCACAGCCACCGCTGCCCAGAGCGCTGCCGCTACAGGACGACGCTGGGCCGACCAGAGCAGCGCCAGTGCTGGGATCATCCACAGCGGTCCCCCCAGCCACCAGCCCCCCGGCAAGCCAAGGGTCAGACCAGCCAGCAGGCCACCCAGCCCTCCCTGCACCAGGGCCAAGGATCGGTCATTGCCCATGGTCAGCGGCGACGCGCGAAGCCATCCTGATGGCAGGACCGGATCGGGATCAGCCATGGAGACCGCCAACCCCCTTCAGCAGCTGCTGCTGCGAGGCCTGGGCACCACCACTCTTGTGGCGGATCGACTTCGCTATGTGACCCAGGAGTGGGTGAGCAGCGGTCGGCTGGATCCCTCCCACGCCAGTGCACTGGTGGACGATGTGCTCAAGGCTCTCCGGGGGGAAACCCCTGAACTGGAGCAGCAGATGGGACGCAATCTCGAGCGCAATCGCGACAACCTGCTGCAAGACCTCGGCCTGGCCAGCCAGCGGGAACTGGATGAACTGCGCGGCCGGATTGACCGCCTTGAGCAACAGTTGCGTCAGCGTGAACGCCAGGAGTGAACCTGCAACAATCAGCTCCTCCCCCCAATCCAGCATCCGTGCGCGACATTCTGATCAGCTCTGCCGTCTGCGTGGCCTGCCTGATAGTGGCGCTTGTCAGCCAGATCGTGGCCCCATCCACCATCGCCCCTGCCATGGCCGCCACTGCTCCTGCCCTGGAGAAGAGCGCGCCCTCAGCCGCGGCATCCGCACCCATGGAGCTGGATCCTGAGGATCCCAACCCCACACTTTTTGCCATGGCAGCCGACTCCAATCAGGCCGATGCCTCCGCCCTGGGCGGGCCCATGAGCGTCGAAAAACCGCAAATCACCGCCAGCGGCCTTCGCATCACCGACCTCGTGGTCGGAACCGGTGCCGAAGCCAGCGCCGGACAAACCGTTGTTGTGAACTATCGCGGCACGCTTGAGAACGGCAAGGAATTCGACAGCAGCTACAACCGCGGACCGTTCAGCTTCCCCCTTGGCGCTGGTCGTGTGATCAAAGGCTGGGATGAAGGCGTGGCCGGCATGAAAGTCGGCGGCAAGCGCAAGCTCGTGATTCCCCCCGATCTCGGCTACGGCAGCCGTGGTGCAGGCGGCATCATTCCCCCCAATGCCACCCTCATCTTTGAAGTGGAACTGCTGGAGGTGAAGGGCTGAGGCGCCGGAGCACGTCTATGGCGGCAGGGCTGTCGTTAGGATCCCGCCGCCGAACGTCATTCCCATGGCCCATACCCTTCCCCAGCTGCCCTACGCCCTGGATGCCCTGGAGCCGCACATCTCCCGCTCCACCCTGGAATTTCACCACGGCAAGCACCACAACGCCTACGTCACCAATCTGAACAAGGCGATTGAGGGAACGGACCTCGACAACAAGAGCCTCGAGGAGGTCATCACCGCAGTGGCCGGTGATGCCAGCAAGGCGGGTGTGTTCAACAACGCTGCTCAGGTCTGGAACCACAGCTTCTACTGGCAGTGCATGAAGCCAGGTGGCGGCGGCCAACCCAGTGGTGCACTGCTCGACAAGATCAACGCTGACTTCGGCAGCTACGAGGCTTTCGTTGAACAGTTCAAGACTGCCGGCGCAACCCAATTCGGCAGCGGCTGGGCCTGGCTGGTGCTGGATAACGGCACCCTGAAGATCACCAAAACCGCTAACGCCGACCTGCCCCTGGCCCATGGTCAGAAGGCTCTGCTCACCATGGATGTCTGGGAGCACGCCTACTACCTCGACTACCAGAACCGTCGCCCTGACTACATCACCACCTACCTCGACAAGCTGGTGAACTGGGACTTCGTGGCTGCCAACCTGGCAGCCGCCTGACCGCGTAGCAGCCCGTTCGTTGCTCTTCAGCAAAGCCCCCGCGTTGCGGGGGCTTTTTTTGGTGGCTCAGCAGGTCGGTTAGCCCGCGATCAAGGTGCGCAATCCGGCTTCCACATCCGGCTGGCGCATCAGCGCTTCGCCCACCAACACAGCCCCTGCACCAGCGGCCTGAACCCGATCCAGATCGGCGCGACTGAACAGACCCGATTCGCTCACAAGCAGAACCTGCTGCTCCTGAAGTCGCTCCCCGAACTGGGCCGTGAGCGTTTCTGTCGTGGCCAGGTCCGTCTCGAAGCTAGTGAGATCTCGATTATTGATGCCGATGAGAGGGAAGCCCCCCAGGCTGAGCACCCGCTCCAGCTCGTCAGCGTCGTGAACCTCCACGAGCACCGTGAGCCCAAGGCTGGAGGCCACCTTGCGCAAGTAAGTGAGATCCTGATCGCTCAGAATGGCCGCGATCAGCAAAGCGGCATCGGCACCTGCTGCCCTGGCCTGATACAGCTGGTAAGGGCTGAGGATGAACTCCTTGCAGAGCAGGGGCAGATCCACAGCGTCGCGAACCTCCACCAGCACCTCAAAACCTCCCTGGAAGAAGGTTTTGTCCGTGAGTACCGACAGGCAGCTCGCGCCACCGGCTGCATAGGCACGGGCGATCGCCACAGGGTCAAAGTCCTCCCTGATCACTCCCTTGCTGGGGCTGGCCTTCTTGACTTCTGCAATCACTGCTGGAAGCACTGGCGCAGCACGCAGGGCCGCAAGAAAGTCCCGGGATGGCGGCAGCTTGGCCACCTTGCTCTTCAACTGATCCAAAGGCATCCGCTGGCGGGCTGCCTCAATCTCCCGGTCTTTCTCCCAAACAATCTTCTCGAGAATGTGGCGGGGTTCCTCCTCGGCGTGGGGGATGGCGTATTCCAGGTGAGCCACTTGGATCCGCGGATTCGGGGGACGGCGCCGGATTTCCATCGCTCAGGCCCCCAAAGCTGCAGCAGCCTGCTTGTAGGCCACTTCCACCACCTCGCTGAGGGTTGGGTGGGTGTGCACCTCGGTGACCAGTTGCCGCACGCTCTGACGACGGGCGACGGCATTGGCGACCTCCTGAATCAGATCAGCCGCATGCAATCCATAAATGTGGGCACCGAGCACCTCACCGCTGGCTTTGTTGAACAGCAGCTTCATCAGGCCGTCACTCTCGAGTTCAGCGAGAGCCTTGGAGTTGGCCTTGAAGTAACTGCGCACCACGCCAAGCTCAAACCCCTGGTCCGTGGCCAGCTGTTTGGCATCCACCTCACTCAGACCCACCGAACTGATCTCCGGATGGGTGAAGGTGGCGGCCGGGATGCTGCGGTAATCAATCTGTCGGGAATGGCCAAGGATGTTGTCCACGGCCACGGTGCCCTGGGCTGCTGCCGTATGGGCCAGCATCAACTTGCCGGTCACATCGCCGACAGCCCAGAGATGGGGAACGGGCTGGCCATTCACCAGCACGCGCATGCTGTCGTCAATCGGAACGAAGCCTCGATGGGTCTCAACGCCAAGGGCCTCGAGGTTGAGCCCCTTGCTGCTTGGCACCCGGCCCGTGGCCACGAGGACTGCATCCACCTCCAG
This sequence comes from Synechococcus sp. BS55D, assembly GCF_004332415.1. Lineage (NCBI taxonomy): Bacteria > Bacillati > Cyanobacteriota > Cyanophyceae > Synechococcales > Synechococcaceae > Synechococcus > Synechococcus sp. BS55D. The sequence continues at coordinate 101,781 of NZ_PHQT01000005.1, read as the reverse complement.
GGTCTCCACCGGCTCACGGGTCTGCATCTCCACCAACTCAATCTGCACCGGTGCTCCAGGCTTGATGGATTGAGCCAACACGCCTGAGCGGGCATCGATGTCACGACCATCGATCAGCTTGCGGGCAGCGAGCTTGGCGATGTCGGGATCAAAGGTGGGCATCACCCGATCCAACGCTTCGATCATCGTGACCTCACAACCGAGGGCGGTGTAGACGTCGGCAAATTCGAGGCCGATGTAGCCGCTACCGATGATCGCGATCCAGCGGGGCAGCCATTCCAGATTCACCGCCTCGTCACTGGTAAACACGCTGCGGCCATCGGTTTCGATGCCTGGCGGCACAAATGGATCGGAGCCCGTGGCCAGAATCACATCGCGGGCCGTGAGCACCCGATCAACACCATTGATTTCACGCACGCCCACCCGCTGACTGCCCTCCAGGCGGCCCTTACCGCGGATGATCGTGACCCCAGAACGCTCGAGCGTCTTGGTGAGGTTGCTACGGATGGTCGCCACGAGCTGGTTGGCGTGATCCGCAATCTTCTGGCGCTCGAAACGCACCGGTGCCGCATGAATTCCGAAACCAGCGAGGTGCTCTGCATCCGCGAGTTCGCGTACGCGACCGCTGGCCGCAAGGAGCGCCTTCGACGGCACACAGCCACGGTTCACGCAGGTACCGCCCATGTCGCGGGATTCGATGATCGCCGTGCGCAGCCCATGCTCGGCTGCATGCTTGGCGGCATCAAAGCCGCCGTAGCCGGCGCCGATCACGATGACATCAAAGTCGAAACTGGCGTCGCTCACCCGGTCAGCTGCGTTGGAGCGGTCATTGTCGCCCGTCGGCGTTCCAACAGGAGTGGAACGGCGGCCGACGCCACGTTCAACGACTCGACCTTTGCACTGTGGGGAAGGGTGACGCCATGGCTGCAGCAGGCCAGCAGCTCGCCGTGAAGCCCGCCCCCCTCATTCCCCAGCACCAGCGCCGTGGGTCGTGTCCAGTCCAGCTCCCAGTAGGGAACCACGGAACAATCGACACGAGCTCCGGGCACGAGGGTGGCGACGACCTGAACGCCCCGTTCCCGCAAGCCCTGGAGTTTCTCAGCCAAGGTGCGCACCCCTGAGTCCTCCCCAGGCCCGAAGCGCTCCACTGGCAATCGAAGAATGGAACCAGCGGAACTCCGCACCACCTTGGTACCGAACGGATCCGCGCCGGAAGCCTGCCAAACCACCTCCACCTCCGCCGCCAGGGCTGTACGCAGCAGCGTTCCAAGGTTGCCTGGGTCCTGGAGGCGATCCAGAGCAAGCACAAACTCGGGCTTGGCCGGGGGTTGAGGCAACGCCGAGAGCGGAAGCAGACACGCCACCCCGTCGGGATGCACCGTGGATAAGGAGGCCTGCAACACCGTCTCACTCACCTGGTGCACACGCAGGGCTGATGACCACCCCTCCAGCAGCTGAGGATGACGGTTGATCCAGTCGGGAGTGGCGACCAGTTCGGTCACATGAACGGCCGCTTCAGCACCCTGCAACTCCTGCAAGCCATGGGTGCCCTCCAGCAAGAGCAACCCCTCGCGTTCCCGTCCGGCACGGGCTGCGAGCGCCCGAAGGCGCGCGACCAACGGATTACGCCGGCTGGTGATCAGCGGACTCTCCATCGCACGAGCGACCGGGTCGTGGGCGCTCAGAACGACTCGTGCTTGCGCACCTTCATGCCGTCATGGAGGCTGAGCTCCTGACCCTGGAGGTCAATGCCCTTCACAGCGGCGATCTCACCCTTGATGCCTTCGGCGGACAAATTTTCAACCAGCTTCTTGATCACCTGATCTTCAACAGCGTTTTGATCAATCGATTCAGGTGTCAAAAACTCCAACAACTTGCCAACTTTGGCTGCCACCACCTCTGAGGAGTTGGAGATCTTCAGGACAATCATGGTTTGGGTTGGGCAACCCTTTCAAAATAGTGCGGATGGGGAGACTTGAACTCCCACGACATTGCTGCCACTAGTACCTGAAACTAGCGCGTCTACCAATTCCGCCACATCCGCGGGCGTGTGTCGCGCAGGCGACGTGATCGAACATACGGCATCGACCTCCCTCTGATCAGAAGGCTCACTCCGCATGCGATCCAGTTTGCGGGCCGGCCGTCTAGACGGTCTCAAACACCCTTGCCAACATGGGACGTCTCCTTAAGGTCTTCAAGCTATGCCGGCTGCGGCGCCCGTGTCTCAGGAGATTCTCAAGCCGCACCTGGAGATCCAAGGAGGACGCCCCCTCAAGGGTGAGTTGCGCGTGAGTGGCGCCAAAAATTCAGCCCTTGTTTTGATGACTGCTGCCTTGCTTTGCCGCGAGCCTCTCGTCCTCAAAAACGTTCCGCAACTGACCGACATCGATGGAATGTCGGAGATTCTTGAAGCCCTGGGTGTGCGTGTTCAGCGCGACGGCGAGACCGTGAAGATTCACGCCGAACAGCTTCTGCACGGCGAACCTCCCTATGAACTCGTCAATGGTCTTCGGGCCAGCTTCTTTGCGATCGGCCCCATCCTTGGCCGCCTTGGGAGTGCCCGGGTGCCCCTGCCCGGTGGTTGCCGCATCGGTGCCCGCCCTGTTGTGGAACATATCCGTGGCCTCAAGGCCCTCGGAGCCGTTGTGAATGTGGAGCATGGCGTGGTCTCCGCCGCCGTCCCCGGCCGCCGTCGTCGCCTCAAAGGTGACTCGATCGTTCTTGACTGCCCGAGCGTCGGAGCCACCGAGACAATCCTGATGGCAGCCGTTCTGGCCGAAGGCACCAGCGTGATTGAAAACGCGGCTCAAGAGCCGGAAGTGCAAGACCTGGCCAACATGCTCAATGCCATGGGTGCTCGGATCAGCGGTGCCGGCGGTCCCACCATCACCATTGAGGGCGTCACTGAGTTGCACGGCTGCACCTATTCGGTGATCCCCGACCGGATTGAAGCCGGCACTTTCCTGCTCGCTGCAGCGATCACTCGCTCCACCCTCAGGGTTGCCCCCGTGGTCCCTGAGCACCTCAGCGCTGTGCTCCAAAAGCTTCGCGATTGTGGCTGCCAGCTCGACATTGACGAGGAGGGCATCACCATCACCCCAGGCGAGATCCAGGGTGTCGATCTCACAACGCAACCTTTCCCAGGATTCCCAACCGACCTGCAGGCGCCGTTCATGGCCCTGCTGACAACCGCTCGCGGCACCAGTGTGATCACCGAAAAGATCTACGAAAACCGCATGCAACACGTGGCCGAACTGCAGCGCATGGGTGCCTCGATCCGCTTGCAAGGCAACACCGCCGTGGTGGAAGGGGTGCCTCAGCTCACCGCTGCACCGGTGACCGGCAGCGATCTCCGGGCCGCCGCTGCAATGGTGCTGGCTGGTCTGGCAGCCCGCGGCACCAGCCAGGTGTCAGGGCTCAACCATCTCGATCGTGGCTACGACACCATCGAGGCCAAGCTCTGCGCCACAGGCGCCCAGCTGCAACGCCGCGAGGACTGATCGGTACGGATCAGAGGGCGCTCGCATAACATCAGCGACAGGGGAGCGTGCCGGAATTGGTAGACGGACTCGACTCAAAATCGAGCGCCTTCGGGCATGTGGGTTCAAGTCCCACCGCTCCCACTGCTGTGATGGGCACCTACGGACGCTTCCCGATCACCCTTGTGCGTGGTCAGGGTTGCTGGGTGCGCGATCACCGCGGCCGGCGTTATCTCGATGCAGTGGCTGGCATCGCCACCTGCACCCTTGGCCACAGCGACCCGGCGATGCGCAGGGCTCTGTCCCAGCAGCTAAGGCGGTTGCAGCATGTGTCGAATCTCTATCGGATTCAGGAGCAGGAAGATCTGGCCCGTTGGCTGGTGGATCACAGCTGTGCTGACAGCGTCTTCTTCTGCAATTCAGGCGCTGAAGCCAATGAAGCGGCCATCAAGCTGGCCCGCAAACACGGTCACACCGTCCGCGGTATCGATCGCCCCGTGATCCTCACAGCCCAATCGAGCTTTCACGGGCGCACCCTGGCAGCGGTCAGCGCCACGGGGCAGCCCCGGTATCACGCGGGCTTTGAACCCATGGTGGAAGGTTTCGAGACCTTCCCCTACAACGACCTCCACGGTTTCGAGGCTCTGCTCAACCGGATGGAGGCCAATGGTCCGCGTGTGGCAGCAGTTCTGCTCGAACCGCTCCAGGGCGAAGGCGGTGTCAATCCCGGCACAGTCGACTTCTTCCGTGCCGTGAGGGAGCACTGCAGCCAGCGCAAGATCCTGCTGATCCTCGATGAGGTGCAAACGGGCATGGGTCGAACCGGTTGTCTCTGGGGCTACGAGCAGCTGGGCATCGAACCGGATGCCTTCACGCTGGCCAAGGGCCTCGGCGGTGGACATGCGATCGGGGCCCTGCTGGTGCAGCAGCACGCCGACCATTTCCAGCCAGGTGACCACGCCAGCACATTCGGGGGCAATCCTTTTGCCTGTCGCGCCGGACTCACCGTGGCCAGGGAGCTCCAACGTCGTCACCTACTGGCCAATGTCGATGCCAGAGCCGAGCAGCTGCGAACCGGTCTGCAAACCTTGGTAGCACGTCATCCCGACCAACTCAGCGGCGTACGTGGCTGGGGGCTCTTGCAAGGTCTCGTGCTGCGGGAGGAGGGATCGTTCCAAGCAGCCGACGTCGTGAAAGCAGCCCTTGATCAGGGGTTACTGCTTGTGGCGGCCGGTCCACAGGTGGTGCGGATGGTGCCACCGCTGGTGATCAATCGCCGCGAGGTGACGAGTCTGATTCGCCGCCTTGCTGCCGCTCTGGAGAGCCTGCAGGCGTGAATTTCAACGATCTGCTCCCGCCGTTTGATCAGCGGGGCATGGATCTCTCCCTGGCGCGGATGAACCGTGCGTTGAAGCAGCTGGGATCCCCCACCGAAAGCATCCCCGCGGTGCAGGTGGTAGGCACCAACGGCAAGGGCTCCATTGCCACGCTGATTCACAGCGCCCTCACGGCGGCCGGCATCCACTCCGGTCTCACCACGTCTCCCCATCTGATCGACTGGTGCGAACGCATCCGCGTGGATGGGCAGACCATCCGGCCTGAAACCCTGCGCCAACGACTGATCGAGCTTCAGCCGCTGGCGCGCCAGGAAAACCTCACGCCTTTCGAGCTGCTCATCACCGCGGCCCTGATTCACTTCCAAGCCGAATCCGTTCAATGGCTCGTGCTGGAAGCTGGCCTGGGCGGACGCCTGGATGCGACCACGGCCCACCCGAATCGCCCCCTGGTGGCGGTGGCCTCGATCGGCCTCGATCACTGTGAGCATCTAGGGGGGACGCTGACGGCGGTGACGGAAGAGAAAGCGGCCGTCATCCAAGCCGGTGCCTCGGTGATCAGCGCCCCCCAGGCAGCCGAGGTGAACGCCGTGCTCGCCCGCCGCTGCGATCAGGTGGGAGCCCAACTGATTCAAGTCAGCCCCCTGGGTGCCGACTGGCAGCTAGGGCTGGATGGCATCTGGCAACGGGACAACGGCGCTGTGGCGCTGGAGGTGCTGCAGCAGATCGCCGCCCGAGGCTGGCCGATGGATGCGGCCAGCATTCGCCACGGCTTCGCCGCGGCCCGATGGCCAGGACGTCTTCAACCACTGCTCTGGCGCCAGCGACAGGTTCTGGTGGATGGCGCCCATAATCCGCCAGCGGCCAAGCGACTCGCAGGGGAGCGCGCCCATTGGAGCGGTCAGAGTCTGGGTTTGAACTGGATTCTGGGCATCCAGAGCCACAAGGAGGCTCCAGCGATGCTTCGCAGCCTGCTGCAACCCCAGGACAGCGCTTGGATCGTGCCGGTGAACGGCCACCGCAGTTGGAGCGCAGAGGCCCTCAAGGCCTCTTGCCCAGAACTCGCAAGCCAGCTGCGAGAGGCCGACGGCCACGAGCCAGTGGAAACCGCCCTGGAGCAGCTGGAACAGGCGGGATGGCCGCAGGCGCGTCCGGTGATTGCCGGATCGCTCTATCTGCTTGGGGATCTGCTCGGGCGCGGCCTTCTCCGGGCAGAGTGAAGACCCTGCCGCCGCGCGCCCGTCATGCCAAACCTTTTGCTGTCGCTACGCCGCTGGCTGAACCACTTCCTGATCAGCGCACTCCTGATCGGCCTGGCCGTTGGCCCCATCGAAGCAGTGCAAGCGTTGGACACCAGTTCTGGAGTGGGCCTTCAGGACAAGGCACTGTTTCAGGAGCGGGTGGATTACACCCTTACCAATCAAAGCGGCCATGACTTCCATGGTCAGGACCTGAGGAACACATCGTTTGCCGGCGCCGTGGGCCGAGGCGGCGATTTCAGCGCTGCCGATCTGCACGGAGCCATCTTCACCCAGGGGGCTTTCGCTGATGCTGATTTCAGAGGCGCCGATCTGTCAGATGCCCTGATGGACCGGGCTGATTTCACGGGCACCGACCTGCGAGAGGCGCTGCTGAGCGGCGTGATTGCATCCGGGAGCAGCTTCGCCGGGGCCCGCATCGAAGGGGCAGATTTCAGCGATGCCCTGCTGGATCGTGATGATGTGCGCCGCTTATGCCAAGACGCAGAGGGCGTCCACCCCGGCACTGGCGTGGCCACCCGCGACAGTCTTGGCTGTTAAAGCAAAGCAGATGTTAAGGCAGACCAGCTGTTAAGGCCCATCAGCCCGTCCAGCCCCTCAGCTTTCCTGGGTTGAGCAATCCCTTGGGATCAAACCGAGCCTTGGCCGCCACCTGGTCACCATCAATGACCCCCAGCCCCCCGTCCTCCACCGTGAGCACATGGGGGTTAAACAACACCGCGCCGAGGGAACGGCACTGCGCCATCAAGCGGTCCAGAGCCTCAACGCCGCGCCAACGCACCAGTGGCAGGGCGGCCAGGCGGGCCCCACCCCAATGGCGCACCCCCTCGAGATGCCAAAGCAGATCATCCCCCCAGTCGACCCGCAAGGCCTCGATCAGAGCCTGTTCTGGCTGGGGAAGCAGCATCTGCAGATAGGTCCAACCGGGCTCTGCGCTTCGGCAGTGCAGCGTGGTGTGGTTCCAGCTCAGCTCCCGCAGACCGTTGCCGCGGTGGGCAGCCTCCGCCCCGATTCGTACGATGATGGCGTTGGAGCGGGCGGCAAGACGCTCAAGCGTGGCAACACCATCAGGTGCCACCAGCAGCAGCAAGCGATGACGGCCACCCGCGGGGCCACTCCAAGGGGGCAGCCGATCGACAATCGATCGATCGAGCAGGGTGCAGAGATGCAGCTCAAGGGCGGAGCGCTGACAGAGCGTGGCCAACTGCAGGGCATCTCCCCAGTCATCACAGTCGATGCTCACTTCCTGCCATGGCACCCTCGGCGCCGTGGCCAGCTGCAGAGCCGTGAGGATTCCGTTGGTTCCGTAGGCGTGATTGAGGGCTTCGGCATTGGCCCCATCAAGCCGCAGCAACCGGGGTTCCGGCTCCAGGGTCACCAACTCAAGGCCGAGCAGATGACCTGGATCCCTGAGGAATCCCCAGCGCACCGAACCGATACCGCCGGATCCCCCGGCGATGAAGCCACCCACGCTGGCGCTGCGCCAGGTGCTCGGCAGCAAGCGGAGCTGACGACCGTGGGCGCCGAGAGACTGATCCAACTCCTTGAGCAGACAACCGCTCTCCACCTCCACCACGCCGCTGTCGGCCTCGATGGCGCGCACACGATTCAGGGCTGTCATCACCATCACCACCCCCCCCTCGAGAGGCACGCACTGGCCGTAATTCCCCGTCCCCGCTCCCCGAAGGGTGAGCGGCACCTGATGGCGTGCACAGGTAGCAGCCACCGCCATCACGGCAGCAACGCTCTCAGGTCGCACCACCAGATCGGCACGGCAGCTCCTCAGCCGCTCGAGCAGCACCGGTGAATAGTCGTACGCATCACGGGAGAATCGCTCCAGATCAGCGGGATCACGCCAAACGCTCAGCTGCTCCAGCCCGGTGAGCTCCTCGAGCAATCCCTCCAGAACTCTCGGTTCCATGGCCTTGACCCGCGGTCGCTGCGCTCAGTGTTGCAACTCTGCGTGACCCGGGAATGGGTCCAGCCATTCACCGTTGATCAACACGCGCCGACGGGGCGGCTCCGACAGCGCCTCAGACCAACTGGACGCCTCGAGACGCATCAGATCAGCCGGTGCTCCAGGCCGCAAAACACCATCCCAGATGAGCCCCATCAACCGGGCTGCTTCGCTGCTGAAGGGTTCCAGTCCAAGCCTTTCCCAAGGAGCCAGATGCGCCTTGAACAAGCTGGCAGCCATTAAGGCCAGGGGATCGAGGTTACCGCCAGGGAACCAGCAGTCCTGAATGTTGTCGCCTCCCACTGCAACACGCACACCGGCCCTCTGGAGCTGACGAATCGGAGCCAGGGGCCGGCAATAGGGCGTGCTGTCTCCCTGACGACCCAGCAGCCAACCGTTCGTGAGGGGCAGGGCCACCACCTGAAGCTGATGCTCCGCCATCCGATCCGCGAGCCGTCGCAGCGGTTCCGCCCCAAGCAGGGCCAGGCTGCTGGCGTGGCTGCAAGTGACCGGCACAGACAGGGACAGCCCATTCATGCTTCGCAGCAGCTGTCCCACTCCGGCGGCAGGGTAAGCATCGGCCTCATCGATATGCAGATCCACCCCGCAGCCGAGCTCCTCGGCGAGCTCCAGCAAGCGACGCAGGGCAGCACGCATCTTCCGAACTGGGCACGGGGATGGAATCACCCCTCCGAGCAAGCCGCCCCGGGAGGCGATCCAGGCCGCCAGGCGCTGCCCATCGGAGCTTGACCAGTGCTCCACCGGCAACAGGGCGACCAGCTGCAGGTCGATGCGATCACGCCAGTGCTGGCGCAGATCCAGCAGGGCCTCCCAGCTACAAACGGCACCGGGCCCGAGGCTGTCGATATGACTGCGGATCGCTCTGAGGCCATGGCGGCAGGCCAAACGCAGAGCCCGTTCACCGCGGGCATGCACCAGCTCGGCCGTGCGGGTCTGGTGCTCCCGCCGATTGGCCGCCATCGCCCCGTCGTAGGTGCCACTGAGATTGGGATGCTCCGACCAGCTGAAGGCCTTGTCGAGATGGGCATGGGGCTCCACCAGGCGCGGCAGCACCATGCCGTCCGGCGGCGAATGCTCGGCGCTGATCGGCCGCAGTGCCGTGAACACACCCCCCTGCCAATCCAGCTCCGCGGCGACCAATCCTTCAGCGCTCGAGCGCGGCCTCGCCTGCTCCGGAAGCTGAAGCAGCAGATCGGGCACCCAGGCCCTGATCGTTCCACCTGCGCCACCCTGCTGAACTGTGGAGCTGAAGGAACGATTCACTCCAGCCGCCCCCCGTCAGCGCGGCTGCTGAGGGTGATGAAATGACCGGCCAGGCCCAGGGTGGTGATCGTGTAGCCCGGCAATCGCAGCGACGGCAGCAGATCCTGACCGCCCACCCTGGTGGTGAACACGCTGGCCACACCAAGATTGAGACGCTGCGTGAAACGGCCAGCCAGGGTTTCCAGGCCGGCACGCTGATCAGCCACCAGACGGGGACAGTCTCGGATCCAGAGGCGCAGCACCATCGGCAACCCCTGGCGGTCGCACAGCTCCTCGGTGGCGAGTCGCACCAGCTGAGCACCAGCGTGCTGCTTGTAATCACCCATGGAGGGGTTGGTCACCACCAGGGCACTGCCGGCAGCCAGAACGATCACCCCGCAGGCCAGCTGTGCCTGACTAAACCCAGGTCTCTTGCTCGAGAAGGGCTGAGGGAAGTCGGGCGACAGAGTGCTGTGGGCAGGTTGGTAGATTCTTACCGACGCGGCGGGCGTCGCCAAGTGGTTAAGGCAGCGGCTTGTGGCGCCGCTATTCGGGGGTTCGAATCCCCTCGCTCGCCCTTTTCAACCAGATGAGAGCTTCGGCACTCCTCGTCCCCCTTGGCTCAGGGCGTCAATAAGGCATCGAGCAACAGGTCGGCGCCATGGCAGCCAGCAACCATGCGGAGGGGATCCGCACAGGGCAGATTCAGTTCAGCGGCGATCGCGTCCACGGCTTGTTGCGCCTCCGCCGGCTCCAGGCGTGCGGTGTTCAGCGCCAGCGCCCGCACCTTGGCAGGCGGCCCCGCTTGAACAGGGCGGGCGATCGCAGCGAGACCTTCGCAGAGCTGCACCAGCTCCGCCAGCGGGGGCAAGGGCACCTCAGGAAGCCGCTCGATCGTGCCCTGTCCGGCCCGATGCACCATCAGCAACGCCGTGGGCTGACTCCCCCGCAGCAGGGGCAGCGTGGCCGTGGACCCCGGATGGCAAAGGGAGCCCTGCCCCTCCACCAACACCATCCCTTCCACCGGCAGGGCTTCCGCCCCCTGCAGAACAGCGGCCTCCACCGCCCCAGCGGCGTAATCCACTCGCACGGCATCCAGCGGCACACCGGCCCCACTGATCAGGATCCCCGCCTGACCAGTCCCGATGAACGCACTCGGCAGGCCACGACGTTCGGCCGCGGCCTGCAGGGCCAGACAAGCGCTCATCTTGCCAACCGCCATGTCGGTGCCCACCGCCAGCACACGTTGCTGGGGAAGGGCTGCTGCCCTGGCCTGGGCCACCACAAGACCAGGGGGTTCGCAGCGCAGATCCCAGATCCAGCAATCGGGCCGGCAGGCCGCTTTGAGTTCGGGATCGTCTGCCAAGCGGGTGTGCAGGCCACTGGCCAGGCTGAGGCCAGCCCGGAGGGCCGCCAGAGCATCGGCCCGCACCGGCTCCGGCAAGCGCCCCCCCGAGGGAGCCAGACCCACCACCGCCACCGCAGGACCAAAGGGGAGAGCCGACCGGAGATCTGCCACCACCGGCACGGCGCGCGGAATCCCTGTGACTGCCTCGAGGTCTGCCCCTGCATGAGCCGGATCAATCACAGCCACGATCGGGCCGCGACGGTGCCGAAGCATCGCCAGACCGGTCTTGCCGGTGAGTGAATCCAGCCCACCGTGCTGGAGAAGCACCACGGGATGGTCAGCGCTAAGCATCAGAGTCTCACCTCCTGCCAATCAATCCCGAGGCCGAGGGTCCTGGGCACTCCCAGGCGGTCCGCACTGATGGGTAAGCCCGTGAAGGGATCATCGACAAGGTTGAGATGACTGTCTAAATCCGGCCAACGAATCAAGGGCAACAGCTGGGCGGCGGCTCCATTGAGCAAGGTGCTGTCGGAATAGCAACCCACCATCAGCGCCAGATTGAGGCGATGGGCGACCAGGGCCATGAGCAGGGCCTCACTCAAGCCTCCGGTTTTGAGCAACTTGAGGTTGACCCCATCGACATGGGGGGCAAGCCGAAGCAGATCGGTCAGATCCCAGCAACTTTCATCCGCCACGAGAGGCAGCGGACAATCGGGCTTCAACCTTGCAAAGGCAAGGCGGTCCGCCTCTGGATCGACCTGAGCCGGCAGGGGTTGCTCCAGCAGCACCACCCCATGGGCTTGAAGGTGGCTAACCATCCCCCGGGCCTGGTCCAGCGTCCAGCCTCCATTGGCATCCACCTGCAGCTCCAAGGGCTCTTGCCGGCGTTGTCCCTCCCGCTCGATCGCTTCTGCCACGGCCTCCAGCAGGGCCCGATCGTGGTCGAGACCATCCGGGCTGCCGAGCTTCAATTTGATCCGTGAAGCCGGCAGCAGCTGCCACCAACGCTGAAGTCGCTCAAGCACCCGGTCCACCGAGGCCAGGCCGAGGGTGACACTGGTGGCGACAGCCCACGTCTCAATGGGCCTCTCGACCGGCAGGGCCAGCAGTCGCCAGAGGGGCTGGCCAAGTCGCTTGCCCCACCAGTCCCAAAGGGCGAGGTCGATGGCGCACCGAGCCGGGGGTGAGAGGGGAGCGATCCGATCCGCGATTGCCCCGCGATCGGCAGGATCCAGGGAGTCGAGCAGAGGCAGCACCGACTCCAACTCGACCTGAAGGGCATCGATGGCGTAGTGGCGATGGCCGGTGTCGAAACCACCGGTTTCCCCCAGACCGATGCAGCCCTCTGCCTCAAGCTGCAGCAACAGATGCTCCACTGACGCGGTCGTGCCCCGACTGATCGCCAGAGGCACAGCCTTGGAGAGGGGGAATCGCCGCAGGGCCCAGCCCATCCCATCAATGCACCGATCCTCAAACTGGCACAGCACCGTCGTATCCGACACTGATGGGAGCAAAGCCCACACCGGTTCACCGGAACGCCGTCCACCTTGACCGTCTCCGCCTCCCCCATCAGCAGCCCCACGCAACGGGGCAGCTACTGGATCACCACCTTCGGCTGCCAGATGAACAAGGCCGATTCCGAGCGGATGGCGGGCATCCTCGAGTCGATGGGCTACAGGGAGGCCAGCGCAGAGCTTGAAGCCGATCTGGTGCTCTACAACACCTGCACGATCCGAGACAACGCCGAGCAGAAGGTTTACAGCTATCTAGGCCGGCAGGCCCAACGCAAACGCAGCAATCCCAATCTCACCCTGGTCGTCGCTGGCTGCGTGGCCCAGCAGGAGGGTGAGTCGCTGCTCCGCCGCGTGCCCGAACTCGACCTGGTGATGGGCCCCCAACATGCCAACCGCCTGGAAACGCTCCTCCAACAGGTGGACAGCGGCCAGCAGGTGGTGGCCACCGAAGAGCACCACATCCTCGAAGACATCACCACCGCCCGCCGCGACAGCACGATCTGCGGTTGGGTGAACGTGATCTACGGCTGCAACGAACGCTGCACTTACTGCGTGGTGCCTTCGGTGCGCGGCAAGGAGCAATCACGGCTCCCGGAGGCGATCCGACTCGAGATGGAGGGACTGGCAGCCCAGGGCTTCAAGGAAATCACGCTGCTGGGGCAAAACATCGATGCCTACGGAAGGGATCTACCCGGGATCACCAGCGAGGGCCGTCGCCAACACACCCTCACGGACCTACTCCACCAGGTGCATGACGTGAAGGGCATCGAGCGTCTGCGCTTCGCCACCAGCCATCCCCGCTACTTCACCGAACGGCTGATCGATGCCTGTGCGGATCTGCCCAAGGTGTGCGAACACTTCCATATCCCATTCCAAAGCGGCGACAACGATGTCCTGCGTGCCATGGCGCGCGGCTACACGGTGGAGCGCTATCGGCGCATCATTGACCGGATCCGGGAGCGGATGCCCGATGCAGCGATCAGTGCCGATGTGATTGTCGCCTTCCCTGGAGAGACCGACGCCCAATACCGGCGCACTCTCAATCTTGTCGAATCGATCGGCTTCGATCAGGTGAATACGGCGGCCTATTCACCGAGGCCGAACACGCCGGCGGCCGACTGGGACAACCAACTGGCCGAAGACGTGAAGGTGGCTCGTCTGCAGGAACTGAACGCCCTCGTGGAGCGCACGGCCCGCGAGCGCAATGCCCGGTATGCCGGCCGGATCGAGGACGTGCTGGCTGAGGGCATCAATCCCAAGGACACCAGCCAGCTGATGGGACGGACTCGGACCAACCGGCTCACCTTTTTCAGTGCACGGTCTGAGGATGGCCGCAGCTTCCAACCCGGAGACACCGTGAAGGTCCGCATTGACGCGGTGCGCTCCTTCTCCCTCAGTGGCACCCCTGTCAGCGGCTGATACCTTTGGCGCTCCCGCCCGCCTAGGCACCTCTCCATGCCCAGCTCTTCAGTTCGCGTCGGCGTGGTGTTCGGTGGTGCCTCAGGAGAGCACGCGGTCTCGATCCGGTCGGCCAGCACCGTGATCACCGCCCTGCGCAGCGCTGCAAACCGAGAGCGTTTCGAGGTCACGCCGTTTTATATCGATCTGGAGGGCCGCTGGTGGCCGGAAGCTGTCGCTGAGGCTGTGCTCGCCAGCGGCCAAGCGGCAGAGAACAGTGATCTTCCCGATCCTTTACCCCCGCAAGGGTTTGGTGGCCTGCCATCCGGCGCTGCGTCCATCGAAGTCTGGTACCCGGTGCTGCATGGTCCGAATGGTGAGGATGGCACCGTGCAGGGCCTCTTCACGCTGATGGGCAAGCCCTTCGTGGGGGCTGGCGTGCTCGGGTCTGCTTTGGGGATGGACAAGCTGGCCATGAAGGCGGCCTTCGCTGCCGCCGGACTCGCCCAGGTGCCCTATGTGGGTCTCAATGCTGAGCAACTCACCAAGCCCGAAGAGCGCTCCAAGCTGCTGGAGCGCATTGAGACAGAGCTCGGCTATCCCTGTTTTGTGAAACCGGCCAACCTCGGCTCCTCGGTGGGCATCAGCAAAGCGCGCACACGTCAGGAGCTGAACGAAGGCCTCGATCTCGCCGCTGAACTCGACCAGCGCATCGTGGTGGAGAAGGGAGTCAAGGCTCGAGAGCTGGAATGTGCCGTGATCGGTGTCAAAACACTCGAGGCCTCGGTGGTGGGTGAAATCCGCTTTGACGCCGACTGGTACGACTACACGACCAAATACAGCGACGGCCTCAGCCACACCCTGATTCCCGCCCCGATTGCATCCCATCACTCCGATCAAGTGCGCCAGATGGCCCTTGCGGCCTGCCGCGCTCTCTGCGTGAGCGGGATGGCCCGCGTTGATTTTTTCTACGACGACCATCAAGACCGGCTCTGGATCAATGAAATCAACACGCTTCCAGGTTTCACCTCCCTGAGCATGTACCCAATGCTCTGGAACGCCAGCGGGCTACCCCTGGAAACACTGGTGGCACGACTGGTGGAGAACGCGCGAGAATGAGCACCTGGAGAAAGGCTGGGCTCTGAACTGGCGATGATTCACGGATTGCTCTGGTTTCCGCTTCTTCTCGTCTTTGTGCTGCTAGCAGCCCTGGGCTGGCTGGAGCGCCGTCGCCAATCGCTGTTCCGCAGCTGGGCTGAAGGCGCGGAACTAGCCAAACTCGATGGCTGCGGCGCCGCCCGCGTCAAGGATGGTGAACTGCACTGGAGCAGTTTTTCAGCCGGAAAGTTTGAAGAGCAAGGACGCTTTGCGATCAAGACCCTGGAAATGGTCGAACTGATGGCCCTTGCCTCAGGAGAAGCGCCACTGGCCCATGAATCCCAGGGCCGTTGTCGCTTGCGCCTGATCGGTGGAGGGCAGCAGATGGATGTGCCCTTCTCGGATGCGGAGCGAGCCCGCAGCTGGATGGGCCAGTTGATGGCCACGGCACGCTGCGACCTGTGAGCCGTCGCCGTCCAGCCTCAAAATCAGCCTCGCGGACCACTGAAGCGCCGCTCCCCCCTGGCGTCGAACGCCGTCGTCGCCTGCGTCGCGAGCACCGTCAAGATCGCTTGATCCAGCTCTGGCGCCTGCTGTGGTTCAGCGCAGCCGCCGGTGGCCTTGGCTGGGTGCTCCTCACCCAAGGATGGACCCTGCGCAGCCCCCAACAGCTTCAGGTCCGCGGCAGCGAACGCCTGGGGGTGGAAGCCGTAAGCCAAGCGGCTGGCCTGCGCTTCCCCCAGCCCCTCCTTGGCCTGGATCCCCATGCGATGGAGCAGACCCTGATGCTGGAGCTGCCTGTGCAATCAGCCGCCGTGCGGCGGCGCCTGCTGCCTCCAAGACTCGATGTGGAACTCGACGACCGTCGACCGATGGCAACGGCCAGTCGCACCGGACCCCGCGGAGTCGAGCGGGGAATGGTTGATCGGCGAGGCCAGTGGATGCCGGCGACGATGGCCGCCCACGGAGACAAACCGGAAACGAGCATTGAAATCAAGGGCTGGATCCCTAGCCAGAGAGACGCCATCGCACTGCTGCTCGAGAACCGTGCGCAGCTGGGCGGGACACTCCAGCGGGTCCTGATCAGTCCTGAGGGGGGAATCAGTCTTCAGGTGACCGGGCTTGGGCTGGTGCATCTCGGCTCCGATCCAGGCCTGATGCAGCAACAGATGGTCACGATGGCCCAGCTGAGCCGAAGTCTTCCCGCCCAGCTGAGGCAACAGCAGGGCAGCAGCCTTGATCTGAGTGATCCGAGCCGTCCGGAGCTGCAGCTGAACAAGAAAGCACCCACAGACAGCAAACCCTGACGCTTTGTTGCTGGGCGAGGCAGCACGCCTCAGGCTGACCAAAATTTGCAGCGGATGCGAACCGCAGGGACATAATGCACCCACAGCTCAACGGTTCGGCCTTAACGATGGAGATGATGGGCACACATCAATCCCCCAGCCCCGAGAGCACAGGGATTCTTCCGAGTCAGTCCGCCCGCATTGAAGTCATCGGCGTTGGCGGTGGTGGCAGCAATGCTGTGAATCGAATGATTCAGAGCGATCTCGAGGGGGTCTCCTACCGGGTTCTTAATACCGATGCCCAAGCCCTTCTGCAGTCGGCAGCAGACCACCGGGTTCAGCTTGGACAGACCCTGACCCGTGGCCTTGGTGCCGGTGGCAATCCCAGCATCGGCCAGAAGGCGGCCGAAGAATCCAGGGCTGACCTTCAGCAGGCTCTTCAGGGTGCCGATCTGGTATTCATCGCCGCCGGCATGGGCGGTGGCACCGGTACCGGTGCTGCTCCCGTGGTCGCGGAGGTCGCGAAGGAGAGCGGTGCCCTCACCGTTGGCATCGTCACCAAACCCTTCGGTTTCGAAGGTCGTCGAAGGATGCGCCAGGCCGATGAAGGCATTGCCCGTCTGGCGGAGCACGTCGACACCCTGATCGTGATTCCCAACGACCGTCTCAGGGATGCCATCGCCGGTGCCCCTCTGCAGGAAGCATTCCGCAGTGCTGACGACGTGCTGCGGATGGGTGTGAAGGGCATTAGCGACATCATCACCTGCCCCGGCCTGGTCAATGTGGACTTCGCCGATGTGCGTTCAGTGATGACTGAAGCTGGCACCGCCCTGCTCGGCATCGGCGTGGGTTCCGGACGCTCCCGCGCCATCGAAGCGGCTCAGACCGCGATCAACAGCCCCCTCCTGGAGGCTGCTCGCATCGATGGCGCCAAGGGTTGTGTGATCAACATCAGCGGTGGTCGCGACATGACCCTGGAAGACATGACCACTGCCTCAGAGGTGATCTACGACGTGGTGGATCCCGAGGCCAACATCATTGTGGGTGCGGTCGTGGACGAGCGTCTCGAAGGAGAAATCCACGTCACCGTGATCGCCACGGGGTTTGAGAACGGTCAGCCTTACCGCAGTGAGCGACGGGCTAGCACTAATGCAACGCCCTCGTTCAGCCCAGCCCCTGAGGCCGGCGCCAGCATCCCTGAATTTCTGCGCCAGCGTCAGCTCAGGCGCGATGGGGAGATCGGCTGAGGAGTTCCTCGTCCAATCTCCACTTGGAAGGGGGTGACCCGGAGTCCACGCCTGCCCTGAGCATCCCGTGTGGCTGCTCCCTTCCGGTCCTGACCAGGTTTGGGCGTCCGAACCGCATGGGTCCGAGTCGTTGCGATGCTAGCAATGGACCTCCGCTGGCCTGGAGAGGCAGATGCGCCCATCTGACCTGATCCGTTTCAAACAGACCGGTCAACCGATCACTGTGCTGACCGCCTGGGATGGGTTGTCAGCAGCCCTGGTGCAGGCCGCTGGTGCAGACCTTGTGCTGGTCGGTGATTCCTTGGCAATGGTGGTACTTGGCCATGCCACCACCCTGCCGGTCAGCCTGGAGCAGATGCTGCATCACTGCCAGGCGGTCTGCAGAGGGCTGAGCGGCCCGCTGGAGCAACAGCCACTGGTGATCTGCGATCTGCCCTTTCTCAGCTACCAGTGCGGTGAGGATCAAGCCGTTGCGGCAGCCGGACTTTTACTCAAAGACTCTGGTGCCGCCGCCGTGAAGCTGGAGGGGGCTGAACCGGAGGTCGTGGCGGTGATCGATCGCCTCGTCCGCATGGGGATCCCTGTGATGGGGCATCTGGGACTGACCCCTCAGGCGGTGCATCGTCTGGGCTACCGCCAGCAGGCGCAGGATCCCCGTAGCCAGGAGAAGCTGCTGCGTCAGGCCCAGGCGCTTGAGAGTGCGGGCTGTTTCTCCCTGGTGCTGGAGCATGTGCCGGCGGAGCTGGCCGCCAAGGTCCAGGCGATACTGACGATTCCTGCGATCGGCATCGGAGCCGGCGCGTCCTGCGATGGACAGGTACGGGTGACCGCCGATCTGCTCGGCCTGACCCCTGTGCAGCCCCCCTTCAGCCCTGCCCTCATCCCTGGTCGTCAGCTCATGATTGAGGCCCTGAAGGGTTGGGTGGAACAGCAACGCCAGGGGGCAGCGCCTCCCACCAGCGCACCACTTCAAGAAGCACCTGATTGCTGAGGGCCATTCCCTCCGGATCGCTGAGGCGCCAGCGCCTACCGCAACGCTGAATCAGTCCAGACGCTTCCGCCTGCGTCCAGCGACGCTCCAGATCGGGAAGATGTCGGCGGCAAAGGGAAGGATCCCAGCCACTGGCGCTGGCGCTCGCCCAGAGATCCACACCTTCGCGGCGCCTCAGTCCCACGAGCAAACGGTCATCCAGGGGAAGCCGCTCCGCCAAGGCGGCTTGCAGGGAAGGGTCGAGGGTTTGCCGTTGCGTTGCAATCCAGAGCCCGTAGGCCTCGCGGGTGCGCGGCCTTGCCAGCCGCTGCCCCCAGGGGGCACTGGTGGCACCGAGGCCAAACCCCCACCAACCGGCACCGTTCCAATACACCCGGTTGTGCCTGGAGGCGTGACCGGGTCTGGCGTAGTTGGAAATCTCATACCGACAGAACCCCGCCTGCTGGAGGCGCTCAGTGGTGCGTTCCATCACAGCGACCGCTTCGTCCTCCTCGGGGAGGTCCAGCTCACCCCGTTGCTGCCGCCAGGCGAACACGGTGCCGGGCTCAACGGTTAGGTCATAGATCGACAGATGGGGAGCACCCACCTGAAGGGCTTCGTGCAACTGCTCCTCCCATCCGGAGCGCGTCTGACCGGGCAGATTCCGAATCAGGTCAAGGCTCCAGCTCCAGAGACGACCATCGATCTCGGCCGCCCGCAACCAGTCGCAGGCCTGCAGCAGATCCAGCCGGCGGTGCCGTCGACCCAGCGCGGTCAGCACCCCATCGTCGAAGCTCTGACCACCCAGGCTCACACGATTGACTCCGGCAGCGAGCAATGCCCCCAGAGCGGCCTGATCAAAGCTGGCCGGATCCATCTCCAGGGTAATTTCCGCCCCCTGCTGCACCCCGAAGCGGTCCTCCAATCGATGGAGCAGGGTCTCGATCTGTGCTGGTGTCAGCAGGGATGGGGTCCCGCCCCCGATGTAGACGGTGCTCAAGGGCGGGCCTGGGGGCGCCAGGGCGATCTCCTCATGGAGCAGCGCGAGATAGGCCTCGATCGAAGCCTGACCGGGCCCGCCGGCAGCATCCACGCGATCCCCCAGTGGAACCACCGCGAAATCGCAGTAGTAACAACGCCTGTGGCAGAAGGGAATATGGAGATAGGCGCTACGGGGTGCGGACATCTGCCCGGGCCAAGCGGCGGAAGATGGTGCATGCTGCCTGCAACTGGAGTGAGCAGCCACGACCTGAACCCATGGTGGAAGCGCTCATCCTGCTTGTGTTTCTGATCTCAGGTGCCTCAGCCGGCTGGATGGGCGTGCATCTGTTGCCTCAGGATCTGTTCAACGACACCACCAATGTCGAAGGTGTGCGCTGGGTGCTCACCGGCTTTGGCGCCTTCATTGGTCTGATTGCTGGCCTGGTCTTTCGCCGACTGCGTCAACAGCTGATGCGCCAAGTGCGCACCATGCCCACGGATCTGCTGGTCAGCCGAGCCGTGGGCCTGATTCTTGGGCTGCTAGTGGCCAACCTGCTCCTCGCCCCGATCCTGTTGCTGCCCCTCGCCGGTGCCGTGTCACTGGTGAAGCCGCTAGCGGCGGTGCTGAGCAATGTGTTCTTCGGAGTGCTGGGCTACAACCTCGCTGAAGTGCATGGCCGCACGCTCCTGCGCTTGTTCAACCCGTCGTCGACGGAGGCGCTGCTGGTGGCCGATGGGGTGCTGACTCCGGCCAGCGCCAAGATCCTCGACACCAGCGTGATCATTGATGGACGCATTCGCGGGCTCCTGGCCTGCGGATTGCTCGAGGGCCAGGTGATCGTGGCCCAGACGGTGATTGATGAGATGCAGCAGCTGGCCGACTCCGCCAATGCTGAGAAGCGGGCCCGTGGCCGGCGCGGGCTCAAGCTGCTGACAGATCTTCGCGAAACCTACGGTCGCCGACTGGTGATCAACACCACCCGCTACGACGGAGCTGGAACCGACGACCGCCTGCTGCAGCTGAGCGCCGATACCGGCGGCACCCTAGTGACGGCTGATTTCAACCTCGCCCAAGTGGCCCAGGTGCAGGAGCTGAAGGTGATGAACCTCAGTGAGCTGGTGATCGCCCTGCGTCCAGAGGTTCAGCCAGGCGATGAACTTCTGCTCAAGATCGTTCGCCAGGGCAAGGAAAACAACCAGGGCGTTGGCTACCTCGACGACGGCACCATGGTGGTCGTGGAAGGAGCCGGCACCGCGATCGGTGACCGCCTACCCGTGGTCGTGACCGGTGCCCTGCAGAACCCAAGCGGGCGGATGGTGTTTGCCCGCCTGGAGAAAGAATCCTCTGCCCCACGCTCAGCCAAGGCCAACCGCTCCCCACGAGGAAACAGTGGAAGCAAAGGAAATGAGCGGCCTCCGGCCAACCCCCGCTAGGCTCCCGAGACGCCAGGGGATGTGCAGAGGATGACCACGTCAGCGCCCTACTACGGGGATTCCACGGTGCTGCGGACTCCGCCACCGGATCTGCCCTCGCTGATGCTCAAGGAGAGGATCGTCTATCTCGGTCTTCCGCTGTTCTCCGACGATGACACCAAGCGTCAGCTCGGGCTTGATGTGACCGAACTGATCATTGCTCAGCTCCTTTACCTGGAGTTCGACAACCCTGACAAGCCGATCTACTTCTATATCAACTCCACCGGCACCAGTTGGTACACAGGGGATGCGATTGGCTTCGAGACCGAAGCCTTCGCGATCTGCGACACCCTTCGCTACGTCAAGCCCCCTGTGCACACGATCTGCATTGGCCAGGCCATGGGTACGGCCGCGGTGATCCTCTCCGCCGGCACCAAAGGGCAGCGTGCCGCCCTGCCCCATGCCTCGATCGTGCTGCACCAGCCGCGCAGCGGCGCCCGCGGCCAGGCCACGGACATTCAGATCCGTGCCAAGGAAGTGCTCCACAACAAGCGGGCGATGCTCGAAATTCTCTCGGAGAACACAGGGCGCAGCGTCGAGCAGCTCTCCAAGGATTCCGACAGGATGAGTTATCTGACACCGGAACAGGCTGTGGAGTACGGCTTGATTGATCGGGTGCTCAGCAGTCGAAAGGACCTACCCACCAGTCCTCCGGCCTCTCTCTGACCAGCTGACCAGGCCTGAAGCCGGAATCGCTTCAACATCACAGCTCACACCGCCCAGCCCCTCTCACTTCTGCTCGAGCCATGCCGATCGGTACCCCCAGCGTTCCCTACCGCCTCCCCGGCAGCCAGATGGAGCGCTGGGTCGACATCTACACCCGCCTTGGCGTTGAGCGGATTCTCTTCCTGGGCCAGGAAGTGAATGACGGCATCGCCAACAGCCTGGTGGCCCAGATGCTGTACCTGGATTCCGAAGACAGCAGCAAACCCATCTACCTGTACATCAACTCCCCAGGTGGATCCGTGACCGCCGGTCTGGCGATCTACGACACCATGCAATACGTCAAGAGCGACGTGGTGACCATCTGTGTGGGCCTGGCCGCCTCGATGGGTGCCTTTTTGTTGACAGCAGGTACCAAAGGCAAGCGCTTGGCCTTGCCCCACAGCCGCATCATGATCCACCAGCCCCTTGGCGGCACCGCCCAGCGGCAGGCGAGCGACATCGAAATCGAAGCCAACGAGATCCTGCGCATCAAGGAGATGCTCAACCGTTCGATGGCAGACATGACCGGTCAGAGCTTCGAGAAGATCGAGAAGGACACCGACCGCGACTACTTCCTAAGCGCTGAGGAAGCCAAGGATTACGGCCTCATCGATCGGGTGATCGCCCACCCCAACGACGCCTGAGCGTTCTGGCGTTTGCGTAAGCTCAGGCGTTATTCCGTTCAAGAATTCCGCCCGGATGGCCCAGCTCTTCTACGACTCCGATGCTGATCTCTCGCTGCTTAGCGGCAAGACGGTGGCCATCGTCGGCTACGGCTCCCAAGGCCACGCCCACGCCCTGAACCTCAAGGACAGCGGCGTCAACGTCGTGGTGGGCCTCTATGAGGGCAGCCGCTCCGCCGAGAAGGCCAAGGCGGATGGACTGGAAGTGCTGAGCGTGGCCGATGCGGCCGCCAAGGCTGACTGGATCATGGTGCTGCTGCCCGATGAATTCCAGAAAGACGTCTATGACAAGGAGATCGCTCCCCACCTGAGCGCCGGCAAGGTGCTGAGCTTCGCCCACGGATTCAACATCCGCTTCGGCCTGATCAAGCCCCCCGCCGATGTGGATGTGGTGATGATCGCCCCAAAAGGCCCTGGTCACACCGTGCGCTGGGAATACCAGAACGGTCAGGGCGTTCCCGCCCTGTTCGCGATCGAGCAAGACGCCTCCGGCAACGCCCGTGGGCTGGCGATGGCCTACGCGAAAGGCATCGGTGGCACCCGCGCCGGCATCCTCGAAACCAACTTCAAGGAGGAGACCGAAACCGATCTCTTCGGTGAGCAGGCCGTGCTTTGCGGTGGTCTCTCTGAGCTGGTGAAGGCTGGCTTTGAAACCCTGGTGGAAGCGGGTTATCAGCCCGAGCTCGCCTATTTCGAGTGCCTCCACGAAGTGAAGCTCATCGTGGACCTGATGGTGAAGGGTGGCCTGACCGCCATGCGCGACTCCATCTCCAACACTGCGGAATACGGCGACTACGTCAGTGGCCCGCGCTTGATCACCGCCGATACCAAGGCAGAGATGAAGCGGATCCTCTCCGACATTCAAGACGGCACCTTTGCCCGCAACTTTGTGGCCGAATGCGAAGCCGGCAAGCCTGAAATGAAGAAGATCCGCGACCGCGATGCCGAGCATCCGATCGAAAAGGTGGGCAAGGGCCTGCGCTCCATGTTCAGCTGGCTGAAAGCCGCCTGATCAGGGGCCATTCACCCTTTTCTCCTGGTGATTGCCGCCGCAGGTCTCGACCTGCTGGTTGGCGATCCCCGCTGGTGTCCCCATCCGGTGATCTGGATGGGGCGCTGGATCACAATCCTGCGAGCAGGGGTCGAACGCCTGGCTGGCGATCGACCCTGGGCCCTGAGGGCCGGCGGCACACTGATCACCGTGCTGCTGGTGGGCGCTAGTGCCGGATGCGGCTGGTGCATCGAAAGAGCGGCCCAACCAACGCTGTCCCCGCTGTTCTCAGCCTCGGGAACGGTCCTTCTGGTGATCGGCTTGGCCAGTGCCTTGGCCGCGCGCAGCCTGCGGTCCAGCGTGTTGGCAGTCCTCAAGGCGCTTCCCAGTTCAGATGGCGGTGACCTGTCATCGGCACGCCAACGACTGAGCTGGATCGTTGGACGCCAGACGGATGGCCTGCAAGAACCTGAGATCCTGCGAGCAGCGGCGGAAACCGCCAGTGAAAACGCAGTGGACGGACTCTTCGCACCCCTGTTTTGGATGTTGGTCGGTGCTGGCCTCTGGCAACTCGGCTGGCAAGGAGGTCCCGGTCCGCTCTGCCTGGCCTGGGCCTTCAAGGCCAGCAGCACCCTTGATTCGATGCTGGGTTATCGAACCGGAAGGCTTCGCTGGCTAGGGACCGCTGGAGCGAGGCTCGACGATTGGCTCACCTGGCTGCCCTGCCGCCTGGTGATGGTGAGCCTGCCCCTGATCTGTCGCCCTTGGAGCGCTTGGCTACGGCTGGTGCGTGCCGCTGAACGGGATGGCCGCCCCGATCCATCACCGAATGCAGGACGCTCCCAGGCGATCTATGCCCACTGCGCTGGTATTCGCCTCGGCGGCAGAAATCGCTATGGCGACCGCTGGGTGAACAAACCAGTCCTCGCAGGCAGCATGCCCGATGTCAATCAGAGCGCCGTGCACAGAATCCTGAACCTCAGTCTTGCCCTTGAAGGGGCATGGCTTCTGGTCGCTCTCATGATCAGCCGTCTGGCCGTCGCTCAGTAAGCGCCCCGATCCATCGGGAGCAGGAGCACTCCGAAGGTGCGCAGGATGATCGCCAAGTCAAGAAGGAACGAGCGACCACGGGCATAGGCCAGATCCAGCCGCACCCGCTTGGCGTAGCTGAGGTTGTTGCGTCCACTCACCTGCCAGAGCCCAGTGAGGCCAGGGCGCACAGCGAGAACCTCATCCATGTAGGGCCCGTAACGCTCAATCTCCTTATCAACGATCGGCCGAGGGCCGACCACACTCATCTCCCCCCTCAACACGTTGAGGAACTGAGGAAGCTCATCCAGACTCGAGCGACGCAGGAAACGACCGATCGGGGTGATACGGGGGTCCTGACGCAGCTTGAAGTCCCGCTCAAATTCGGCGCGCATCGTTGCTGATTCAGCCAGCACCCTGGCGAGCACCTGATCGGCATCGGCACGCATGGTGCGGAATTTGATGCAACCGAAATGCCGATAACCGCGCCCAACACGCCGCTGCACGTAAAACACCGGACCGGGAGAACTCAGCTTCACCAGCACGGCCAAAACAAGAAGCACCGGAGCACCGAGGCTGAGCACAGTCAGGGCAAACACCACATCGCCGCTGCGCTTGAGTGTGCGACCGAAGCCACTCTGCTGACGCACGAGCAGGCCGGCCGGCAGGGTGGAAGGCGGAGCGGCAAGCAATCGCAGATGTCGACGGCTGGCCTGACGACGCAGGGTGCTAACCATTTCGTTTCCCACGCGTCTCATTCCACTCAATCGCAACGCCCGAGCTCCGGCAGCCCACCAGGGTCACTCGCCGCAACGGCACAGGCCTTCCGATGGGCCAACCAGAGGCGGTCGACAAGCGTCTCAAAGCGGGACGCAAACGCCTCCGGACGAAAACGCTCGGCCCACAGGCGAAGGGACTCAGGGGCAAGCTCCTGCCAGAGGCGCCGCTCTTCAAACCAGCGCACTGCCTCAGCCACAGCGGCCGGAGTTTGCTCAGAAAACAGCACGCCAGTCGGGGCGGACACCCCGGCTGCCGCACAGCGGACACTGTCAAGCAAGCCGCCCCGTCCAAGAGCGATCACGGGGGCGCCGGCCGCCATCGCCTCCACTGGGGCAATGCCGAAATCTTCGAGGCCGGCATACACAAAAGCCCGGCAAGTTCCCATCAGCCTCTCGACCTGATCCTGGGGACATCGCCCAAGGATCTGAACCGATGGTCCCGCCAGTCGCTCCAGAGCAGAGCGCTCTGGCCCGTCTCCAACCACGAGGAGTGGCAACCCAAGGCGATTAAAGGCCTCCACCACCACATCCACCCGCTTGTAGGGCACAAGACGGCAGACGCAGAGATAGACGTCAGAGCGAGGGAGGTCCCAGCGGAAGCGCTCCACCTGTACGGGCGGATGCAGAACCTGAGCTTGGCGCCCCCAGAACTGTTGAATCCTCCGGGCCGTGAACCTGGAGTTGGCCAGAAGATGATCCACCCGCTGCGCACTGAGCTGATCCCACTGGCGCAGTGCATGCAGCTGCCAGCGGATGAGTGGTCCGAAGCCACGACGCACCAGGGCAGAGCGACGCAGATAGGCGTGCATCTGATCCCAGGCGTAACGCACGGGAGTGTGCACGTAGCTGATGTGAAGCTGATCTGGAGCCGTGAGAACTCCCTTGGCCACCAGATGGCTACTGCTGATCACGAGGGGGTAATCGGAGAGGTCGATCTGCTCGATCGCCAGGGGCAGGAGGGGCAGATACTGCTGCACATGGGAGGTGCCCCAGGGCAGCGCCTGAATCGGGCTGGTCAGAATGTGACGCCCCTGCCAGCGGCTCCCAGGACGGCTGCTTTCTCCATCCACGAGGGCCGCAAGATCAGGCCTGATGCCCCGGGAGGCGAGATGGTCATCCATGGCCGCCACCACCTGCTCAGCACCACCCACCGAGCGAGGGGTAAACCACTCGTGCACTAAAGCGATGCGACCGGGCAGGTTTGGCAAGGCCTCGCCTGGCATCAAAAGGAGGGCTCAGATTCATCACGAAGTCTCTCAGCAGGTTGCGCCTTTCGTGCACCCTCTCGAAGCTGGATCGATGTCCACGACGAACATGGCGATCCACGCCCTGCTGGAGGAGTCGCTGAGCGAACCATCGATTGGAGAAACCAGCTGCTTCCGATGGCATGCCACCCCTGTTGGCATTGCCGCCCTCTGGAACAAAAGCCAGTCACCGCTGACGCCTCCCTTTGAAGATGCGATGAAAGAAGGCCTGCAAGTGGGCCTGGATCTCAGCCGTGAGGAACGGGAATTTCACCAGGTGAGCCAGGGATTGGTGCTGTTATTTCACTCCTGATCCATCGACCAAGCCTGCTTGAAACGGAGAGGGTGGGATTCGAACCCACGAGGGTGTGACCCCTACACGATTTCGAGTCGTGCGCATTCAACCGGACTCTGCCACCTCTCCAAACGCCGATTAGGCGTACCTCACTTTAGGGGGCGACCCGTTGCCTGCCTCAGGTTCATACGGCGGCGACCGGCCTGAAGCAACAGCACCCCCTGTCCCGCCATCTGTTCTGGAGCCTGCAGTTCCAGCCCCGCACTCGCCAGTCGCTGGCCTGGGGCTAAAGGCGGCTGCCCCTGATGTTCCGCCAGCACCGTGCGCGCGACAGCACGCCAGCAAGGCAAGGCATCGCTGGCCACAGGATCGAGCAACGCAACCCAATCAAGACGACGATGGCCATGGGCCTCAACGAGACGGCGGGCCAGGGCACAGCTCCGCCGATCCCCATGGCTGCTCACGAGAGCGGCCCGCCCCTGATGACGTGCCAGCAGCCAATGGCGTCCCCACTGCTCCACCACCACCAGCCCATCGGCAAGCTGCACCATCGCCTGGATCAGCACCGCCAGCAGAAACAACGGCAGGGTTCGCAAGCGAAGACCACACCAGTGTTGAAGCAACCAAGGCAGCAGTCCCAGCACCAACAGCAGTACCACCCAAGGCTGAGGACGACCGGTCAGCAGCTGAGCAAAAGGCCATTGACTGATCCAAGTCACCATGGCGATCAGCAGCGCCGCCAGATGCTTTACGGGCCAGATCAACCAGGGCAGGAGCAGCAGGGTGACCCCCTCGGGGAGCACGAGCACCACGAGGGCCAGGGCCATGGACGCCAGGGTTAGGGGAGCCAGAAGAGGAGCAGCCAGCAGATTCGCCACCAACGCATACAAGGGCGTCGAACCGAAGTGCAGCAGCTGAAGCGGCAGGGTCCAGAGCAAGGCCGCCAACGGCACCGAGAGAGCGGTGGAGAGCCATGGGCCGAGGCGATGCGGCCATCGGGCCGCCAACCAGAGCTCCAGTGGCCGGGCGGTAATCACCAGACCGGCCGTGGCAGCAGCACTCAACTGAAACCCGATCGAGTGCAACCAGGCCGGGTGGATCAACAACATCAGCACAAGACTGAACACCAGCACCCCCAACGGTCGACTGCGCTGCCCGCCCTCGCGAATCAACAGCGCCACCGAACCCATCAACACTGCTCGCACCACGGAGGGCTGGGCACCAGCCAGGGCCAGAAACAGCCCCATCGCTCCGGCACCGCTGCTCAGTCGCCATGCCGCCGGCCAGGATCGGGCCATCGCAAGGGTGGTTCCAAGCAGGACCGACAGATGAAAGCCTGAAGCCGCCAGGGCGTGGGAGAGGCCAGCAACCCGAAAACCATCGCGCAGCTCGGCGGAGAGTTGCACCTGGGCACTGCCGAGCACCAACGCCGCCAGCAGACCGCCTCGATCCGGACCGGCCGCATCCTGAAATTGAGTGGCAATCCGTCGCCGGGCATCGGCCAGGGGGGTCCAGTCCTGCCCAGTGACCTCCAGCGCCTTGGTGCGGAACTGACTCCAGGCCCCATGGGCCGCCAGTCGTTGAGCCGGTGCACTCAGCAGGGGATGGGCCGCAGGTGCCGGTGCTCGCAGACGCCCCCTGGCACGGATCCAGGCACCCGCTCGCAATCCCTCCCGGCAGGGGCGCCACTGCAGTTCGGTGCGCCCCGATCGGCGCTGGCCATCGATCCGATGCACCTGCACAAGGGCCCGACAGGCCCCATCACGCAGGGGACCATCAGCCAACACGCGACCCTCAAGCCAAAGCATCGCGGCCTGGGACTTGGTGCTGATCAACGCCGCTGGATCCTGGGGCCCAGGGTTGGGTGCGGAGGCCCACAACAAGCGCAACGACAGCAGAGCCATCAGCACAAACAGCAGCAGGATCCGCGCTTTCGGCAGACGAGCGGGCATCGCTCAGGGACAAGGCTTCCCTGAGCATTCCCCCGGCTAAGGCTGCTTCAGGAGAGGGAAACCAAGCGCCTCCCGCTCCGCCAGCCAGGCCTCCGCAACTTTGCGGGCCAGATTGCGGATGCGGGCGATGGTGGCGGTGCGCTCGGTCACGGAGATCACTCCCCGGGCCTCCAGCAGGTTGAAGGTGTGGCTGCACTTCAGAACGAAGTCAAGAGCCGGTGCAGGCAGAGCCTTCTCGATCAGTGCCGCGGCCTCAGCTTCATAGATCGCGAACAGCTGCTTGAGTCGCTCAGGATCGGAAGCTTCGAAATTGAAGTGGCACTGTCCCTTTTCGAAGGGAAGCCAGAGATCGCCATAGCTGCGCTCTGCGTTCCAACTCAGATCCCAGATGCTCTCGACATCCTGGAGATACATGGCCAGGCGCTCCAGGCCGTAGGTGATTTCAATCGATACCGGACGGCAGTCGATGCCTCCGCACTGCTGGAAATAGGTGAACTGCGTCACCTCCATGCCATCCAGCCAAACTTCCCAGCCCACGCCCCAGGCCCCAAGGGTGGGCGACTCCCAGTTGTCTTCCACGAAACGAATGTCGTGCTCGGCCGCCTTGATCCCCAAGGCCTCAAGGGAGGCGAGGTAGGTCTCCTGAATGCCATCGGGCGAAGGCTTGATCAGCACTTGGTATTGGAAGTAGTGCTGTGCCCGGTTGGGATTGTCTCCGTAGCGCCCATCGGTGGGTCTGCGGCAGGGTTCGGGATACGCCACCGCCCAGGGTTCCGGCCCGATCGCACGCAACACCGTGTGCGGACTCATGGTGCCGGCGCCTTTTTCGGTGTCGTAGGGCTGCAGCAGCAGACACCCCTGGTCGGCCCAGAAACGATTGAGGGTGCTGATGATGTCCTGGAAGTGCATCCGCTGGCGGCCGATCGCACGCCATTCTCCAGCCGAAGGGTCCCCCTACCGGCTCAGGGAGAAGCAGCGATGCAAGTGGGCGATGGCGTGATGCCGATGGGGATTGCTGCGACTCGGACTCATCATTCCCAACCAGAAGCTGCCATCCCCCTGGAAGACGAGCACAGGCTTGGCGGATGCTTTGCCGTGGGAGTCCAGCAGCGACATGCAGAGCTTTTCTGCCACCTCCATGCCCTTCGGCCGAGCTCGCAGGCGACGCAGCACCGGATCCACCTGGGAGAACGAGACGAAGGTGGCGCGCTGGGAGTCGGTCACCAGGATCATCCCGTCAAGCCACTGCACCTCGAGGAGCAGGTCCTCGATCGAGGAGAGCAGAGAGGGGAGAGGGAACGCCACGGCCAAGCACCGTTTTCTTAATCATTTCTTTCTAAGCCCACCACCGCCCTGGTCGCAAGCGACACAGCATGAGACGAGATGGATGGTCATTTTTTCAGCAGCAGCAGACCCATCTGCCCCCCGGCGAGGGGGCGATGGTGAGCTTCAAGGAAGCCTGCGGCCAAGGCCATCTGCTCCTGAGCCGGGCCAGTGGCAAAACGTTCGAGACTGGCCTCTAAGTAGGCGTATTGATCACGCAAGCCCGCCATCGCAGCGGCTGGCACCACCAGCCTGCGCAAGTAAGCCCGCTGAAAAGCTTCTGCAGCGCTGCCGGGCGGTTGCCGGTTGAAATCCAGCACGGCAGCCCGCGCACCGGGCTTCAGCACCCGTTGCAACTCGCGCAGCCCCGCGGCGGGATCTTCCAAATTGCGTAACCCGTAAGCCATCACCGCTCCATCCAGAGCCGCGGGGGGAAGGCCTGTCGCGAGGGCATCTCCCTGGTGCCATCGGACAGGCAACCAGGGCTCTCGGGATGCCCGCTCCTGGGCCCGCCGCAAGGGGGCGGCCGCCGCATCGAGGCCCAGAACCTCACCCCCCGGACGTAGACGGCGGGCTAGCGCCAGGGCCAGATCCCCTGTGCCGCAGCAAAGATCAAGCCAGCGCTCGCCCGGACGGGGCTGCAACCAGACCAGCATCTGCCGCTTCCAATGGCGATGCAGGCCAAGACTGAGCAGGTCGTTCAGGCGGTCGTAACGGGGGGCAACAGCGTTGAAGAGCTGCTCAACGGCTGCGGGATCTCCGGGTTTCAAAGGGACCGTTCTCAGAGCGGCAGGCCGTTCAATGTCATCACCATGACCGTCGCGAGGCCCACGGCGGCAGAACAGACCATGCAGCCAGCCAGCATGAGCGAAAACTCCTGCTGATCAACAGCCGCCTGCATCAATTGCAAGGCCCAGGCCACCAAAGCGATGACTGCGAGCACTGCGACCAAGCCAACCGGCAGAGCCCAGGCGCGTTCGACCAGGGGCAGACCAGCCACCGCAGCCTTTCACATAACTTCACCGATCCTAAGGAGCTGATCAGGTCTGCGCGGGCCGGATCGGCAGACCCCGACGCAACAGATCCGCCTTGATGACCTCCACGGTCAGAACCCCGTCATGAAGCAGCGAAGCCAACAGGGCAGCCGAGGCCTGCCCCCCCGCTGGCCCCTGATCGAGCGCGGCTGCGATGTGATCCAGGCATCCCGCCCCTCCTGAGGCGATCACAGGCACGGGCACCGCCTGGGCAACGGCCCGCGTGAGCGCCAGGTCGTAGCCCGCCTGGGTGCCATCGCCATCCATGGAGGTGAGCAGGATTTCCCCCGCACCAAGCTCCGCCACCCGACGCGCCCACTCCACGGCATCCAGACCGGTGTTCTCACGTCCACCCTTGACGTACACATCCCAGCCGCCGCCATCCCTGGCCCGGGCATCGATCGCCACCACGATGCATTGACAGCCGAACCGTTCGGCGCCCCTGGCCACCAGCTCAGGCTCATGCACGGCTGAGGAATTGAGGCTCACCTTGTCGGCCCCCGCCCGCAGAAGCTCGGTGATCCCCTCCACGGAACGAATCCCACCTCCAACAGTGAAGGGAATCGTGACCGCTTCAGCGGTGCGACGCACTAGATCCACCAGGGTGCCGCGCCCTTGATGACTGGCGGCGATGTCGAGAAACACCAGTTCATCAGCCCCGGCATGGCTGTAGCGGCAAGCCAGCTCCACCGGATCACCGGCATCGCGCAGCCCCACAAAATTCACGCCCTTGACGACACGACCGTCAGCGACATCCAGGCAGGGAATCAGGCGAAGGGCAACCATCAAGCCTTTGGCAAAGATCGGGGGCGCAGCTGTTAGGGTGACGCCCACTTTCCAAGCCTTGCAGGCCATGTCACAGCAGGCGGCAGTCACCATCGACATCGGCTCCAAGGTGCGGGTCACGCGAGTGCGTGATCGCATTCCGGCAAGCCTCGTGGAGCTTCTCAAGAAGGACGCCACCGGCACCGTGATCGATTTCCGGACCACCGATGGCAAAGGGATCGGTGTTGTGGTGGAGCTCAGCAATGGCGCCACCTGCTGGTTCTTCGATGACGAAATCGCCCCCGCCTGAGGCTCAGGCCCATGAGTGACGCCCGTCAACTGCTTGGCATGAAAGGTGCCAGCGGCACCACCAACATTTGGAAGCTGCGCCTGCAGCTGATGAAGCCGGTCACCTGGATCCCCCTGATTTGGGGTGTGGTCTGCGGTGCCGCCGCCAGCGGCAATTACCAATGGCGTTGGGATCACTTTCTGGCGGCCTTGGCCTGCATGGTGATGAGCGGTCCGCTCCTGGCGGGCTTCACCCAGACGATCAACGACTACTACGACCGGGAGATCGACGCGATCAACGAGCCCTATCGGCCGATCCCCTCCGGCGCGATTCCGCTCGGTCAGGTCAAGCTTCAGATCTGGGTGCTGCTGCTGGCAGGACTGGCTGTGGCCTGGGGCCTGGACCTCTGGGCGGGACATCAGACCCCCGTGCTGCTGCTGCTGGCACTCGGCGGCTCTTTCGTGAGTTACATCTATTCCGCTCCACCCCTAAAGCTGAAGCAGAACGGCTGGCTCGGGAACTATGCCCTTGGCGCCAGTTACATCGCCCTCCCCTGGTGGGCTGGCCAAGCCCTTTTCGGACAGCTCACCTGGGCAACGGCGATCCTCACGCTTGCTTACAGCCTCGCCGGTCTTGGCATCGCCGTTGTGAACGACTTCAAGAGCGTCGAAGGCGATAAGGCCCTTGGCCTTCAATCGCTACCGGTGGTGTTTGGTCTTGAGAAAGCCAGCTGGATCAGCGCAGGAATGATCGATGTGTTTCAGCTGCTGATGGTTGCCGTTCTGATCGCCATCGGACAGCATTTCGCTGCTGTGTTGCTCGTGCTCTTGATCGTGCCCCAGATCACCTTCCAGGACATCTGGCTGCTGCGAGACCCCGTCGCCTTTGATGTGAAATATCAGGCCAGTGCCCAGCCGTTTCTGGTGCTCGGCATGCTTGTGACCGCTCTCGCTGTTGGTCACAGCTCCTTGACCCAGGTGATGTGAAGCGCACCCGCCGTCACTGGCTGATCCTGGCTGCCACAGCTGGAGGTGTGGGGATTGGCGTGGCCATGGGCCAGGCCGTAATCACTCAGGCCCTGGATGCCACCCTCCCGGACGCCCGCGGCATCGCTCGCTTCAACCGCCCCGGCACCATCACCCTGCTCTCCAGCGATGGGCAGGTGATTCAAAAGCTGGGCCCGGCAACGCGAGAGAAGATCGAGCCGGGGCAGATGCCTGAACTGGTGAAGCAGGCGTTCGTGGCCGCGGAGGATCGCCGTTTCTATGAGCACGACGGCGTTGACCTCTGGGGCATCAGCCGCGCTGTGGTCACCAACCTCCGCCAGGGGGCGGTGCGTGAAGGTGCCAGCACGATTACTCAACAGCTGGCCCGCACCGTTTTCCTCAGCCAAGACCGCACCATCACCCGCAAGCTGAAGGAAGCAGCCCTCGCTTACAAGCTTGAGCGCCAGCTCAGCAAAGATCAGATCCTTGAGCAATATCTGAATTACGTCTATCTCGGCTCCAGTGCCTACGGCGTCTCCGATGCCGCCTGGGTGTACTTCTCCAAGACGCCTGATCAGCTCACCCTGTCGGAAGCGGCCCTGATCGCCGGCCTGCCACCGGCCCCCTCGATCTACTCCCCCCTGGTGAATCCAGAGCTGGCCCTGGAAAGGCGCTCCATCGTGCTGGAGAGGATGCAACAAGCGGGCTTCATCAATGCCGCGCAGGCTGAGGAAGCGCGTCGCAGTCCCCTGAACCTCAAACCAGCGACACCCAAATATTTCAACAGTGCCGCCCCTTACTTCACTAGCTGGGTGGCGCAGCAGCTGCCGCGAATCCTCAGCCCCGAGCAGCTCGAGGTGGGCGGCCTGAAGATCCGCACCAGCCTCAACCTCAACTGGCAGAGGGATGCCCAAAAGGTGGTGCGTGAATTCGCCCCCAACGGCACCGAGGGATCGATCGTGTCGATCGAACCGGGCACTGGCCTGGTGAGGGTGATGGTGGGCGGAAAAGACTTCAACACGAGTCAGTTCAACCGGGCGACCCAGGCCCTGCGCTCTCCTGGATCCACCTTCAAGCTGTTCCCGTATGCAGCGGCGATCAACGCGGGTGTCAAGCCAGAAGACATCTTCAACGACGCCCCCCGCTGCTGGAGGGGCTATTGCCCCAAGAACTTCGGCAATAAATATTTCGGACCGATCTCCCTGGCCGATGCCCTCAAGAACTCGCTGAACACCGTGGCCGTGCAGTTGCAGGACAAGGTGGGCTTCGATCCGATCATCGCCATGGCCAACAACCTGGGGATCGGCACCACGCGCCCCTTGGGCAAGTACTACCCCATGGCAATCGGTGCCTACGAGCAAACGATCCTCGACATGACCGCCGCCTATGCGGCAGTGGCCAATCGCGGGGTCTATGTGAAACCGAGTGCGTTTGAAGAGATCCGCGGACCCGGCGGGGAGGTGCTCTGGAGTCGTCGGGTGGATGGCGATCGGGGCCGACGCGCCGTCGACAGCGACGTGGCCGACGCCATGAACTGGATGCTGCAACGGGTGGTGGAGGGGGGCACCGGGGTTGCCGCCAAACTCAACGACCGTCCGGTGGCCGGCAAGACCGGCACCTCAGAGGGGGCCCGGGACCTGTGGTTCATTGGCTCCATTCCCCAACTCACCACCGCCGTCTGGTTCGGCTTTGATAACAACGCCGACACCAATAGCAACAGCGGCGAAGCGGCCTGGGCCTGGAACCAGCTCATGACCAAGATCAAAGAGCAGTTCCCGGTGCAGAACTTCCCCCCTAAGCCTGAGCTGAAGCGCACCTTCAGGAAACCCGGCAGTGAAGCGAAAAAACCTGGCCAGAACCAGGAGGCTCCCTTCCGGGGCTATGAATACAACCCCGATCCAACGATCTGGGCACCCGAGTCCACAGACCCCAACCAGCCCACTGCCCCTCAGGCCCCACCACCGCGCTACATCGCCCCGCCCGGCGGCCCACCGGTGGATGAGAACTTCAGGCCCCTGCCGGTGCAGTGATGTTCTAGGTGGGGACACCCGACGTGGTGATCACAGCGGCATAGAACCCGTCCCCCCCGGTTGGATCAGGCCAGCGCTGCTCCTCGGAGATCAGACGTAGAGACGGTTGGGCCTTGAGAAGGGTCGCAATCTGCCGATGGTTTTCCGCCGGATGGATCGTGCAGGTGGCGTACACCAGGCGACCACCCGGAGCGAGCAGGGGCACCATGGCCTCCAAGAGACGGGCCTGAAGAGGGAGCAACCCAGCCACGCTCTCAGGCGTCACCCGCCAACGGGCATCAGCATGGCGAGCAAGGGTGCCTAGGCCAGAGCAAGGGGCATCGAGCAGGATTCGCTGGAACGCTCCTCGCCATTGGGGGCGATCCTGCAGCAAGTCGCCAGCATCAGCCGCCAGGGCATTCACGCAGCCCAGACCCAACCGACTGGCATTGGCTGCAACCCTCTGCAGGCGACCAGCGGAGCGATCCACGGCCCACACCTCACCGCAATCGCCCATCAGCTCCGCCAGATGGGTGGCCTTTCCACCGGGGGCGGCGCAGGCATCCAGCACCCGATCGCCAGGCTGGGGCTCCATCAGGGGCGCCACCCACTGGGCGGCCCGGTCCTGCACACACCAGAGCCCCTCCTCAAACCCCGGCCACTGGCGCAGATCACCACCGGATCCGAGCACCTGCAATCCATCGGGGCAACCCTCGATCGAGCTGGTCTCGAGGCCGGCAGCGCTCAGGGCTGCCGAGACAGCCTCTGGGGTGCTGCGCAGCCGATTGATGCGCAGGTCAAGGGGCGGCACCTGATTGCAGGCGCGGGCCACCAGCTCCGCCTGCTCGGCCCCGCACCAACGCAGCAATTCCCCTGCAAACCAGTCCGGCAGGGAGTGCAGCAGAGCAAGCTGGCCTGCGGGGTCGGAGGGCAGCGGCAATGACTCCCCCGCCTCATGGGCCCGCAAAGCGGAACGGAGCAGGCCATTCACCACCGGCGCCAGTCGCCCCAGCCCATGGCGTTTCGCCAGCTCCACCGTGGTGTTCACCGCCGCCGCCGCCGGGATCCGCTCCATCTGCAGCAATTGATAGAGACCCAGATGCAACAGCCAGCGCAGACGGGGCGGCTGCTTGAGGGCCGGCACCTTGCCAAGCCGATCAAGCCAGGCATCCAGCCAGCGACGTCGCCGGATCGCGCCATAGGCCAATTCCGTGGCCAGGCCGCGGTCAGCCGCGGAGACCGTCTGTCCGCGTAGGACCCGCTCGAGGGCGACGTCGGCATAGGCCCCAGCCGCCACGGCCTCCAGCACCTCCCAAGCCAAACGGCGCGGGGCAAGGCCCACCGCAGGGGTGCTGATGGCGGACTCAGGCACGGGCATCGTCAGCTCAAACCTCACGTGTCGCGGAACACTCCAGAGCTAGCGCCCCGGCGAAACAGGCAGGATCGGGTGTCCAGAGGAAGCGCCGCAGGGGCAGACGCCCCTCCCCATCCACAGGAATGCCCTCAGCGATCAACAGCTCCCGCTGCATCCAGTCGGATCCCTCACGGCTCGGGCTCATCGCAATGCGCCCCTGGGCATTCACGACCCGATGCCAGGGGATCTGGGAGGGCAGAGGCAGGCGCCGCAAGGCCCAGCCCACCTGACGGGCACAGCCATAGGCGCCGATCCAATCGGCCACCTGGCCATAGGTGACCAAGCGGGCCCGGGGGATCTGGGACACGGCATCCCATACCCTCGAATCAAAGGACGTGCTCGCTGTCATGCCCCTTCTCCCCCGCCGGTTCGAGAGGCTCCGCTCCGTGCTCAACCAGCGGATGGCCGATCTGACCGTGCTGGTGGAGCATGTGGAGAAGCCCCACAATCTCTCAGCCATTCTGCGCAGCTGTGATGCCGTCGGTGTGCTCGAGGCCCATGCCGTGAGCCTCAGCGGCAGACCGCGCACGTTCAACAGCACCGCCCAGGGCAGCCAGCGCTGGGTGCCCCTCTGCGATCACCCCGACGTGACAACGGCCGTGCAGCACCTGAAGGCGCAGGGTTTCAAGTTGTATGGCACCAACCTGGGCGTGGATGCCCGCGATTACCGCGACTGCGATTTCACGGGCCCCTGTGCCTTCGTGCTGGGCGCCGAGAAATGGGGACTCAGTGAAACCGCAACCGCCCTGATGGACCAGGCGGTGTTCATTCCGATGCGAGGGATGGTGCAGTCGCTGAATGTGTCAGTGGCCACGGCCACGCTGCTGTTTGAAGCGCTGCGACAACGGCAGGCAGCGGGGCTGGTGCCGAGTCGCGGGGAGGGGATCCCTGAAGACCGATACGACGACCTGCTCTTTGAATGGGCCTATCCCCAGGTGGCCCGGTGGTGCCGCGAGCAGGGGCGGGCCTACCCGGCGTTGAGCGAAGAAGGAGAGATTCTCGAGGACCTCCCACGCACCGCACGATTGCGCTGTTGAAGCAAGAGCAGCCAATCAGAACGGAATCAGAACATCCTTGCCGGCCTTTGGGCGCTCGATCACCGGGGTTCCGCGTCGCGCCGCCGGAAGCCGAAGCGCAAACACGAGCACCAGGGTCTCCAGGAGCAGGTTGCGACCAATGAACAACACCACCAGGGCCAGGGCGATCGCCAGCATCTGCTCGAGCAGACCGATCACATCATCCGGATTCGACCGACCTGAAAACCACAGGTAGGTCATCAGCGAGAGGAAGATCAGCGTGGCCCACCAGGGCATGGCAGCAACTGCGGATTTCTTCAGTCTGCCGCGTCTCGTCCGCTGCTGCTCACCCAAGCTTCAAGCCCCTCCCCGAGGAAGGAGAGCCCGAGCACCAGCACAAACATCGCCAGGCCGGGGTAGAGGGCCGTCCACCAGATCCCGGTGGGCACTGCCGCCAGGGCCAGATTCAGATCACTGCCCCACTCCGGCACCGTTTCAGGCAATCCGAGGCCGAGAAATCCCAGCCCCCCCAACACCAGCACCGCGTCGGCGGCATTGAGGGTGAGCAGCACCGGCACGGAGGTGATCACGTTGCGGAGCAGGTAACGGCGCAGAATCCACACCGGTCCGGCCCCGAGGGATTTGGCCGCCTCCACGAACAGCTCGGCCTTCACCTGGGCGGTTTGATTGCGCACCACGCGGAAATACTGAGGCACATACACAACGCAGAGGGCAGCAGCGGCATTGGGAATCCCGCGGCCGAGCAGAAAGGCCAGCACCACAGACAGCAGCAGCACCGGCAGGGTGTAGAGGGTGTCCATCAGCAGCACCAGCAAGCGATCGACACCACCGCCGAGGTAGCCGCTCACCATGCCCAGGGGCACGCCGATCACGAGGGCCAGAGCCACGGCCAGCAACACCACCTGCAAGGCAACACCGCTGCCCTGCAGCGTGCGCACGCACACGTCGCGGCCTAGACGATCGGTCCCGCACCAGTGCTGCCAGGAGGGGGCGGAATAGATGGGATTGTCGAGGCCGGCATTCGGATCAGGCAACACCCCGGCCGCCAGCAGCAATGGGGTGAGCAGGGCCACAGCGATGTAAACCGCCACGATCACCAATCCCCAGCGGGCCATCCGGGCCGAGAGGCTGGGGCGGGAAAGGCCCAGGGGGGAGAAACCGAAGCTCAAGGGCCGCCGGGGGGGTCGTGCTGGGGAGATTCTCGCTGCCGAGGACGGCTCGGGCGATGAAGATGAAGCCATGAGCACCCACACCCCCTGGCGCAAACGCCTGCTCGGCAGCTTGATGGGCCAGCTGCAACTGGCCACGTATCTGGCGGTGTTCCTCGGCTTCACCGGCGCCAGCACCGCCGGGCTCTGGCTGAGTCAACGCAGCCAGTTCCTCAGCGGCGAGGCGGAACTTACAGCTAGCGCCAGCTCACTGGAAACCTGCCTACTGGCCCACAACCTGCTGACAGGGAGTGAGGGGGAAGCGGCCAGCCAAGTCCACGAAGCGAAAGCCCGCGAGATCCGCCAGGAGCTGCGCGATCACTCAAGCGTGCGCACCACCCTCTGGATCGAGAAATCCGATGGCCAACTGCTCCTGCCGACGGCAGGGCATCTCCCCAACGATCCAGCGATGCTGCACTTGGCCATGGCCGCGAATCCCCAACGCCAGGAGGGAAGCACCCGAGCGATCAGTGTGGGCGGTCAGGACTATGTGACCCTGCTGCATCGCCAGTACCCATCGGGATTACGGCTCTGGAGCTCGGCTGAGATCACCAGCGTGCAGCGAGCCCAGGGGGAATTTCTCAATTGGATGATCGTGATCTGGGGCAGCTGTCTGGTGCTTTCCCTCGCCGTGGTGAGCCATCTGGTGCGCAGGATCATCAGGCCCCTGCAACAGCTGAGTGACACCTCCGCCCAACTCACGGCCGACACCCTCACCACGGAAGCGGTGGAGATCGCCAATGCCCCCGTGGAAGTGACCCAACTGGCCGGTACTTACAACGACCTGGTGGAGCGACTGGCGGAATCGTGGAATCATCAGCGCCAATTTGTGAGTGCCGTCAGTCACGAATTGCGCACGCCGCTCACGATCGTTCAGGGGTATCTGCATCGCACCCTGAAACGCGGAAGCAACCTCGATGGCGTGCAACGCCAGGGGCTCGGCGTCGCCGAGGAGGAAAGCCTGCGGATGGGACGCCTGATTAATGATCTGCTTGATCTCTCCCGAGGGGATTCGGGCCAGCTGCAGGTGAGCTGCAAACCGGTGTCGATGGCCGACACGCTGCAGGAAGCAATCAACCTGGCGCGCACCACCACCGAACGGGAGATTCAACTGGAACTGCCGGATGG
This sequence comes from Synechococcus sp. BS55D, assembly GCF_004332415.1. Lineage (NCBI taxonomy): Bacteria > Bacillati > Cyanobacteriota > Cyanophyceae > Synechococcales > Synechococcaceae > Synechococcus > Synechococcus sp. BS55D. Next base: position 62,303 of record NZ_PHQT01000005.1, on the reverse strand, counting down.
CAGCGAAGGGGCTTCCCTGGTGGCCCTGGCCGATGGCGACCGACTGCGACAGGTGCTGCTCGATCTGATCGAAAACGCCGACAAATACTCACCGGAGCAGGCCGAGATTCGCGTGGGCCTGCACCGCGCTGGCACCAAGGTCTGCGTCGAAGTGGAAGACAACGGCATCGGCATTCCCGCCGATGAGCTTGAGCATGTCTTCGAGCGCTTCCGGCGGGCCAGTAATTCCTCCCAACGCAGTGGCACTGGCCTAGGGCTCTCCATCGTCAAACTGCTGGTGGAAGCAATGGGAGGCGAGGTGAGCGTTCGCAGCGAGCTTGGCCGTGGTAGTTGCTTTGTCGTGCAGTTGCCGCTCGCGGACCCAGCCCAATCCATCGACGCGGAGACATCCAAGCCATGATCAGCTACTTATTCGTGGCCTCCCTGCTGATTCCTGTCAATCTCTGGGCCGCAATCACGCCCCATTTGCACAGCGACCTGTCGATGCGCATCCTGCACGCCGTTTCGGTGCTGGTGCTGCTGCCACTGCTGCGATCCCTGTGGCTCGATCGCCGTCAGACGCTGCCCGCGCTGTCGGTTGTACTCGCTGTCTTCCTGCTGGTGATGGCAACGGTGAACAGCTGGATCGCATTCATGGGAATGGGCGTGGACTACGGATGGATCGACCATCTGTTCCTGGCGCTTGGTGCCCTCAGTGTGGAGGCCTACTACTTTCTGGAACCCCAGGCCTCCAATCCGCTACAGCGCCGCCGTGGTCCGCACGCGGCCTGAGGGAGAGAGGGCTTGCTCCAACGCCAGATGCAGCACCGGCAGCACTGGATCACGGCGAGCAATCAGCCCCGTCTCTGCCCCCTCAGGCAAGCTGTCGAGCAGCACCCGATTCTGAAAACGGCTCTCGAGGCTGGGCAGACCATCGAGGCTGTAAGCAGGGCCGCAGCGCATCAGCACCTGGCCACGCCAGATCGAGGAGGGAGCCGGGCCAACGCTGTAGACGATGGCGCGACCTCGGGCGTCAGGGTCAGCGGGATCCGTGGCGATCGCCAGCACCGGGCGGCGCCCCGCCAAGCCACAGGGCCACTGTGCTGATGGGTAGGGATCCAGATCCACCCCATGGGCCATGGCGAGTTCGGCACGGAGCAGCGCCAGGGTGCGCTGCTGCTGGGAACGGGCCTGGAGGCGTGCCGCCATCGCGGCACCGAGCCTGAGGTCACCAAGCAGCACCTGCAGCAGCACGCCAAAAAGCAAGCTGCCCAGGCTGGCGGCCAGTAGCAGCTCCACCAGGGTGAAGCCATCACAGCGATCAGGGCGGGACATCAACCGGTCCTCCCCGTCGGCAAACAGTGGCTGCTGCTCAGGCCAGCGGCAGGATCATGCTGGTAACGGCCCTGCCGCATCACGCCCAGGGGGAGACTCACCACCAGGCAAGGGCGAACGGTGCTGCCTGGGGCGGACAGCACCGCCAGCCCCCCGTCCAGCACCAGACCGTTGACACTGAAACGCAGGGGGTCGGGAAGGTTGGTGTCGAGACGGACCAGCCCGCGGGAGAGGGGTTCCTCGAGGGCGAGGCCAGCTCCACGACAGGGCGACAGATCAGCGGAGACCGGCGGTTCCCAGCCCGCCTCGGTGAGGGAGAGGGCACAGGCCTTCCCGTCGCGCTCCGCCGATCGCCGGGCTTGCTCCAGGCCCACGGCCAAGCGACGCATGGCCCCATCCAATTCGGCGCGAGCGCGATCCTGGCCGGCATGCACCAGACCGATCGAGGCGAGGATCCCCAACACGGCAATCGCCACCAGCAGGTCCACCAGGCTGAAGCCGCCATCACGCTGGCTCATGGCTCCAACTCCTGGGCCTGGAGCGCACAGGTGCCGCTCCCGGCAGGCGTGAGCAACTGGCGACGGCTGAGATCGGTGGGGAGATGCCGCAGGCTGAGCCAGACACCACCGGTGGGAAGGTCTGGCTCCAGGCTGCGCTTGAACGGCTCCGGCAGGGGCTGCGCCAACGCCAGCTGATCCGCCATGGTGGCGGCGTCAAAGCGACAGGCCCCCGCATACTCCTGGACCAACCAACGGCGGCCAGCCAGCAGGTGGGTGTTGAGCAACTCCAGCTCGCCCTGCTGCTGTTGCCCCTCCAGGGCGGAACGGGCGGCCAGGCTCCAGGTCTGTAGAGCAGCTCCGCTGCTGCCCGTGAGGATCACCGCCGCCACCAACACTTCCGGCAGGGTCATGACGCCGGCTCCGACACGGGCAGGCGCTGCAAACCGTCCTGCAAACGCCACTGTCCCTGGGCACGATCCAAACGGAAACGCGCAGCAGCCGGTTCAGCCTCCAGGGCCAGGCTGAGGGTCGCACCATTCCCGTCAGGCTCCCAGGCGATCAGACGCCAGGTAGGCGTTCCGGTGTGAACGGCTCCAATGCGGAGCCGTTCGAGTGAGGCCTCTGCGCAGAGAGACGTCAGTCCCTCCCAGGAAGATGAAGGCCAGGCGAGCAGGCAAGCTTCAGCAGGCTCCGACGCCCTTTGCAGAAAGGTCATGGCAGCAGCCCGCAACTGGTCCTCGCGCTGCTGGAGTTGCAGCTGCAAGCGCCCACGGCTGCGGGCCTGAAGCGCGAGGGTGTGCAGAGAGGCGCTGCCGATCAGCAACACGATTGAGGTGCTGATCGCCAGGGGCAACACGAAACCATTGGCCGGCGGTTTTCGTTGCGGATGCATGGCCGTAGAGACAACGGTTTTAATCATTCCCCGACAGCACCGATACAGTGCAAAACCCTGGCGGCCTAGAGGCCTGCGTTTGCCTGAGCAACGCTTCCGACTCAGGCGCCCATCCCAGGGGAATGATGAAAGGGCTCGCACCAAAGGTGCTCGACCCACTTCAGGACATGACTCCCACGACTTCCAGAGTTCAGAAAGCGCTCATAAACCGCAACGAAAAACGGCATTTGTTCGCGAAGGGCTTCACCCTTGCCGAACTAATGATCGTCATCGTTATTGTAGGAATTCTCTCAGCAGTTGCTCTGCCGACCTTCCTCAGTCAAACCAAGAAGGCAGCAGCGACTGAAGCGAAACAGCAGGCTAGCAACATCTTCAAACAAACTCATGCCTACATTTTAGAGAATGGCTCTCTCGGCACGCTCAGCCTCAACTGCTCAACATACGCAGGCACTTTGACTACAATTGAAGATGGAGCCAAATTCTCCTATGCATGCACAGGAACTGAGGAAGCTTTCACGATCACAGCAACCGGTGACACCAACAATCAAAACACCAAAGGCGTAACAATTACACTCACCGGAAATGCCGCCCTAGGATCTATCGACGACATCAAAACAGCAGGAATTTAAAGGCTGATTCAGCCCCTGCACGCCAGCCAAGGCCCTACAAGCAGGCCGGAAAAACGCTGAAGCCCAAAGGAACCCTGCTCAAGGTGTCTGATTCAGCTTCAGCACCGCCATGAAGGCCTCTTGAGGCACATCCACCTTGCCCATGGCTTTCATCCGCTTCTTACCTTTGGCCTGTTTCTTCAGCAGTTTCTTCTTGCGGGAGATATCACCGCCGTAGCACTTGGCCAACACATCCTTACGGATCGCGCTGATGCTGGTGGAGGCAATGATGCGGCTACCAATCGAAGCCTGAATGGGGATCTTGAATTGCTGGCGGGGGATCAGTTCCTTCAGTTTCTCCACCAGGGCCTTGCCCACGTTGTACGCCTTATCGCGGTGCACAATCGTAGTGAGGGGATCAGCCCGCTCGCCATTGATCAGCACATCCAAGCGCACCAGTTCGTTCCTGCGATAGCCGATCAGTTGGTATTCCATCGACGCATAGCCCTGGGTGCGCGTCTTCATCTGATCGAAGAAATCCGTCACCACTTCCGCCAGTGGTAGTTCATAAATCAGCGTCACCCGATCGGTGGTGATGTATTTCATATCGAGATACTCACCGCGCCGTTCCTGGCACAGGCCCATCAGCGCGCCGTTGTACTCATTCGGCGCATAGATCTCCATCTTCACGTAGGGCTCTTCAATCGACTCGCGCTTCTGCGGGTCGGGAAGCGTGGCGGGGTTATCCACCATCACGTCCGTTCCGTCGATCATGTTCACCTTGTAGATCACCGACGGTGCAGTGACGATCAGATCGAGGTCGTACTCCCGCTCCAGACGCTCCTGCACGATCTCCATGTGCAGCAAGCCCAGGAAGCCACAACGGAACCCGAAGCCCATCGCACTGCTGGTTTCCGGTTCGAACTGCAGCGCCGCATCGGAGAGCTGAAGCTTGTTGAGTGCTTCGCGCAGATCCGGATACTGGTCGGCCTCCGTGGGGAACAGGCCGCAGAACACCATCGGCTTGGCCTCGGTGTAACCAGGCAAGGCCTCGTCTGCCGGAGCATTGAGCAGGGTGATCGTGTCGCCCACGCGGGCATCGGCCACAGCCTTGATCGATGCCGCCAGGTAACCCACCTCACCGGCGTGAAGCTCCTCCACCCTCTTCTGATCCGGCGCCATGATCCCGATCTCATCGAGCTCATAGGTCTTCTTGCTGGCCATCAGCAGCACCTTGTCTTTGCAGCTGATCCGGCCGCTCATCACCCGGAAATACACAATCACCCCCCGGTAGGGGTCGTAATAGGAATCGAAGATCAGTGCCTTGGTGGGCTCCTCCACCGCATCCTTCGGCGCTGGCACCCGGTCCACCACCGCCTGCAGAATTTCGGGTACACCCAACCCTGTTTTGGCCGAGCAGGCAATGGCCTTGCTGCAGTCAAGGCCGATGATCGCCTCCACCTCTTCCTTGATGCGATCGGGGTCGGCACCGGGCAGATCGATCTTGTTGAGAACGGGAATGATCTCGAGGTCGTTCTCCAGTGCCAGGTACACATTGGCCAGGGTCTGGGCTTCCACCCCCTGGCTGGCATCCACCACCAGCAGCGCCCCTTCACAGGCCTGCAACGAGCGACTCACCTCATAGGAGAAGTCCACGTGCCCCGGGGTGTCGATCAGGTTGAGCACGTATTGCTCACCGTCGGCTGCGGTGTAGTTCATCCGCGCCGCCTGAAGCTTGATCGTGATCCCCCGTTCCCGCTCCAGTTCCATGTTGTCGAGGAACTGATCCTGCATGTCGCGGCTGGCCACCGTGCCCGTGTCCTGCAGCAGCCGATCGGCCAGGGTCGACTTGCCGTGGTCGATGTGGGCAATGATGCAGAAGTTGCGGATCCTTGAGACGGGGGCGTCGGTCATGCGGTTGGCGGAATCCCGGCTCGGGCTTGTGTCATCAGTGAAGCGATCCTAGGGAGCAGCCACCAGCCCCAGAAGCGCATCACTGCGCTCCCGGGTGCGGGCTAACAGCGCCGGATCGGCATTGATGTCCTGCCCATAACTGGGGATCAGTCGCTGCAGGCGTTCACGCCAGGCCGCCGTGGTCAACTGTTGCGAGAAGCAGCGCTCCAGCACCTCCAGCATGATTTTGACGGAGGTGCTGGCCCCCGGTGAGGCCCCCAGCAAGGCCGCCAGGGAACCATCGGCAGAGGCCACCACCTCGGTGCCCAGCTGCAGGCGCCCGCCCTCGGGCGTGCGTTTGATGATCTGCACCCGCTGGCCGGCCACCGAGAGCGTCCAATCCTGGTCGCGGGCTTCAGGCAAGAAGGCGCGTAGGGCCTCCATCCGATCGGCCTCGCTCTGGCGCAGCTGATTGATCAGATACTTCACCAGAGGAAGGTTGTTGACCCCCACCTGCAGCATCGGCAGCAGGTTGCCAGCCCGCATTGACATCGGCAGATCCAGCAGCGAGCCCGTCTTGAGGAACTTGCTACTGAAACCCGCATAGGGACCGAACAGCAGCGAGCGCTTGCCATCGATCCAGCGCGTATCGAGGTGGGGCACCGACATCGGCGGCGCTCCCACCTTCGCCTTGCCGTACACCTTAGCGTGGTGGCGCGCCACCAGCGATGGCTCGCCGCACACCAGCCACTGACCACTCACCGGGAAACCGGCATAGGCATCGGCTTCGGGGATGCCGCTGCTCTGCAGCAGAGGAAGGGCTCCCCCGCCAGCGCCCAGGAAGACAAAGGGGGTCTCCACCTGCCGAGCACCCGAGGGTCCGCGCAGATTCAAGACCCAGTCACGTTCGGAAGCCACGCCAAGGCTGTGGCCGCGATTGAGATCGGTGACCGTGGTGCCGAACATCACTTCCAGCGCACCAGCGTTTTGCAGAGGAGCCAACAAGGCCCGGGTGAGGGTGCCGAAATCCACATCCATCCCTCGCTCGATGCGCGTCGCGGCCAGGGGCTGATCGCGCCCGCGCCCTTCCATCACCAGGGGCATCCAGGCTGCGATCTGCTGCGGATCACTGGTCCACTCCATCGCCCCAAAGGCAGGCAAAGCGCTCAGCTGCCGGTGGCGTTGCTGCAGAAAGGCCACATCCTCGGCACCCCACACCAGGCTGAGATGGGGCACCCGATGCAGAAACACCTCTGGCTTCAGCAGGCCCTGTTCAGCAAGCGAGGCCCAAAACTCCAGGCTCGATTCGAACGCGGCATTGATCGATAAAGCCTTAGCCGTCGCCACCGTGCCATCAGCCTGCAGCGGGGTGTAATTGAGCTCACAGTTGGCCGCATGGCCGGTGCCTGCATTGTTCACTGCAGCACTGCTTTCCAGCGCTGGCGCCTCAAGACGCTCCACCAGCAGCAGGCGCAGCTCAGGGTCTAGGGCATGCAGCAACGACGCCAAGGTGGCGCTCATGATTCCCGCGCCCACCAACACAACGTCGTAGCGGTTCACGAAAGAGACAAAACGGACTTTGCTGCCCAAAGGGTATGGAGCCGGTGCCGTTCGCGCCTGCCTACGATTGGGTTCTCTTCCAACTTCGTTCGTTTGCCATGAGCACCGAAACCCTGCCGCTCACCAGTGAGAATGTGGAGAAGGTGCTCGATGAGCTGCGCCCGTTCCTGATGGCCGACGGCGGCAACGTGGAGGTGGTGGAGATCGATGGCCCCGTGGTGAAGGTGCGTCTGCAGGGAGCCTGCGGCAGCTGCCCCAGCAGCACCATGACCCTGAAGATGGGCATCGAGCGCAAGATGCGTGAAGCGATCCCCGAGGTGAGCGAAGTGGTGCAGGTGCTCTGAACCTGCTTTTCGTCTACGGCAGCCTTCGCGCCAACGGCCCTGCACACCACTTGCTTGGGGGTGCAGCCGCTGAAGCATCCGGGCGGCTCAGCGCTTCAGAGCTTGTGAACCATGGGGGCTATCCGATGCTGCAACCCGGCATCGGGTTTGTGGATGGGGAGGTATATCGCGTCAGCGATGCGCTCTGGTCCCTGCTCGATGCCTGGGAAGAAGCCCCTCAGGTCTATGAGCGGGTCCAACGCCAGCTCGATGACGGTCGCTGGGTATGGGTGTATCAGCGGCCCGACTGAGCCAGAGGCGGGCAGGTGCGCGCCTCAAAATTGCAGCTGTAGATCGTTGGTTTCTGCCAGCTCAGGGGAATCTCGAGAAGGTCCCGGGTGCCGGTGAGCCCTTGCATCAAAAACAGCACCGCCGCAAGCACGCTGGCGCTCACATGCAGACGCCGCAGGCGGATGTCGCGCAGGATCTCGGGCCGGGCGCCAAGGGAGAACAGCATCAGTCCGGTGACAGCAACACCAGCCCAGTAGTGCGACTGCCAGAAGGCTCCATCCAGGGGGTTATCCGATAGACGCCAGACCTCCGGCTGGGCGCCGAGCCCCAGCACACCGGCCCAGGTGATCAGGGCAAAGACCAGGCGCAACCCCGGTGCCTTCACGAACCAGAGCGCCACCAGGCTCACCAGCGTGCCGACCAGCACCAACACCAACTGCATCGCCCGCGGGGTACCCCCAGCGAACGCCGCCAGAGGCGCCTTGGTGGCAATCCCCACCGTGAGCGCGATCAGCACGATCAGCACCACGCCGGCCGACAACCAGCGACCCAGATCACTGTGGTCGCGCCCCACCGTGGCGGGGAGTTTCATCTTCTGCAGGCGCCGCTGCCGGGTCTGCAGCGCCAGGCGAATCACCATGCCCATCAAGGGATAGATCAGCACCACCGCTAGGAATGGATGCAGGATCCAGAGCCAGTCAACGAAAGTCATCTCAGCAAGAGTGCGATCAATCCAAGAACTACGGAACGCTGCGGGATAGAGCCGGAGATTTAATAGCGATAATAATCAATCTCAGGAATAACACCACCACCACGGTCAAGCTGCAGCTGCACTCGAGCCAGATAGCGCCGCGCAACAAAAGAATTCTCCATTTCGAACAACGAGAATTCCTGAAGATGCTTACATTGACTAGAAATCACGTCCGAACGTTCAAACGTGAAACCGAGTCGCGCAGCCAGTTGAATCACTTTATCCAAGTCGATATCGAGGGGCAGATGAGCATCACCCCATTTTTCAACGCTGCAATCGGACAGCTGCGCGGACACATCGGGGTCTGCCTTGGCACGCTCTATAAAGCGCTCTAGATCTCTCAGACCGGTCATCCAAAGGACTCCAGTGGCACAAAGCCTCCCAACCACTCCAATGCATAATCAGACAGGCGCGCATCAGCAGGAAGCCCTCGCAAATACTGATAAGCAGGCCCATTCGTGCCAATGATGTTTGGCACAAGCATCTCCGCTATCGAGATATCGAGCGAGCCTGTTTCAGAATTCAATGAACGGTCAAGCGCCACAAGATTATAAGTTTGACCAGCGCGCGTATTAAATGCCAACTCGAGATCCTGAGTTCCATTCGAACCCGGAATCAATCTGACTATCGGATCACCAATGCCGTAAATCGGATCATCAGAGGAACCGCCCTGATACTCAAAAATAGACGGCGCCACAGACGGGAACGGGAGCATTGGCTGAAGTTTCTCCCCAATCAACTGATCTAATAAATTCGACATTTCAAAGTAGGCAAGCTGCTGCTCAGGAGTCGCAATCGACTCACCACCCTGCAGAACTCGGAGTGCCTCTGCTTTTGGATCGAGATTCCTCATTTCAAGCGGACCAGGCTTAAACGGATTGAGATCACCCTCACCATCAAACAGCGGATAGTAATCGCCTCCATCAACCCTCAAGTCATAGAGCTCTCCCTGCCAATTCCTGGCCGAATACTCCTCATCCGCAGAGTAATATCTAACATACTTGAAATCCTTTGTACGCACAGCTTGCAAACGATTAGGCCCAGGCAGGAGCCCGTGATCCCAAGCACCCTCAGGGATCGAGTTCCGCGGATCCTGGCCAGCATAAATATCATCGTAGGTATAAACAATTGAGGACTGCACATCAAGATTGTCGTGCTTCAGCGCTGAGCCCTTTGAAGCTCTTTCGAGAATCGAGGAATAATCAACTCCACGCAAGTCATAACCACTCAATCGCTCCTGAGAGGATCCATAAAACCCAGCAACTGTAGGCAAGAAATCCACCAACGACACCAGTGCATCAGAGGTCTGACCACCTTTGAAGTATTTCGGATTCGACCAGATCATTGGAACCCTGATCGACTCTTCATAGGCATTGAACATCTTCTGAACCATACCGCCATGAGACATCCCCATCTCACCATGATCAGCCGTACTGACGAACATCGTGTCATCCACACGACGGCCGAGTGCCTCAATAACATCGCCCATTTGCTTATCCGCAATCTCCATCAAATTTCCGTAGAAGTTAAGGTAATTGAGCCTCATCTGATCATTCAACAGTGGCTGTGCAGCAAATTGAGCTCGCAGCCATTCACCCTGGATCTGCGGCTTGAAGTTACTGGTAAAGTCAAAACCATCGATCGTTAGCGATCCAGTTAAATCCTCGTCAACAGTTGGAGGCAACAGATCAATATCTCCCTCAATCATCTCCTCGGGATAGCCGAAGAATTCATCAGGATCCCCCTCCCCCCAATTCCTGGGATACGAGAGCACGTCGTGGGGGTTAACAAGTGAAACCACCATGGCAAATGGCTTCTCGTTACCTGATTCAAAGCGCTTATCAAGCCATTGCACCGCTTCATCAATGAAACGCGAATCATTATCTGCATAACCACCACCAGCATTTTTAGGTTCCATATCTTGACCCGCATCAGGGCCCTGCCAGTCTTTAAAATCATATTGATTCATATCCTGATAAACAACCTCCCCATCCTCCATTGTGAACGTCTTACTGAGATGGGCCTTACCAAAGAAAGAAACGTCATACCCCTGATCCAGAAGCACTGTTCCAAGGGTTGGCAAATCAGGATTCAGCTGAACCTGAGAATCGAGGATTGGATTCTCTATGTCGCTTAACAGCAAATCAAGGCCGTGCTGAGCAGGGTATTTACCCGTGAAAAAAGTTGCGCGTGCGGAGGAACACATCGCCGTGTTCGTGAATGAATTCTCAAACGAGAGTCCGTTATCGAGAAGCCACTGACGCGTTGGCAAATTCTCCTCAGCCCATCCCCTGGGCAACCAAAGATCTTCGGGCTTTACCTGATCTCTGATAAAAATGATTAGATTTTGAGGCTTTTCAGTAGACGCCTCAGCCTTACCAATGACCTGCTGAACGCGGGCAAGCTCATCCTTGGTATCGAGTTGACCGATACCGATCTGATCAGCAACACTCAGATAATCCCTTGTGAGAAGAATATCTTGATCGGTGAGGCGCTCAAGATCAAAGCCGATCAAACCAGCAACAGTCTTTTCCGCGCTGGAGGCCTCTAAAATTCCTGAAATTTCAGAAGGCAATTGAGCAGCCTCAGCTTCGGCCTGCTCAAGCCGAATCGCATCTTGAACGCGCTTGAGATCGTTCTTGCTATCAAAGAACGTAATGCCAATCTCATCAGCAATGCGCAGATACTCACGCGCTTGATCCAATTGTTTTGCCGTGAGCTCGTTAAGATCAAAACCTGCCACTCGGGCTGCTCGGCGCTCCCCATGAGTCAGGCCATCAATACTCACGAAAACTTCCACTTTCGATACTCAAATTTCATACAACCTAATCAGCTTTTTGAGGCAGTCAACTTGGTTGTGACATCTGCCTGCAGCATCGGCCGAACCCAACCCAATTTGCGCTCCAGCTCCTGAATCATCCGCCCCGCCAGGTCTTTCCCCGTGGCGGTTTCGATGCCCTCCAACCCAGGGCTGGAATTCACCTCCAGGAGCAGGGGGCCGCGTTCCGAACGGATGATGTCGACACCGGCCACATCGAGGCCCATGGCACGGCAGGCTGCGATCGCCAGACGTCGCTCGTTCTGCAGCACCCGCACCGCCCGGGCCTTGCCGCCCTGGTGCAGGTTGGCGCGATAGTCGCCCAGGGCCGCGGTGCGCTCGATGGCCGCCACAACCTTGCCGCCCATCACAAAACAGCGGAGATCCTTGCCGCCGGCTTCCTTGATGAATTCCTGCACCAACAGGTTGGCGTTGATGCTTTTCATCGCATTAATCACGCTCTCGGCTGCCTTCTGTGTTTCCGCCAGCACCACGCCGCGCCCCTGGGCACCCTCGAGCAACTTCACGATCAGAGGAGCCCCGCCCACCATCGTGATCAGATCTTTCGTGTCGAGCGGGGAACTGGCAAAGCCAGTCACCGGCACATTCAGGCCATGGCGCACAAACAGTTGCGATGCCAGCAGCTTGTCGCGCGAGCAGCTGATCGCTTCCGCCGTGTTGAGCGTCTGCAAGCCCATGGCCTGGAACTGACGGGTCACCGCACAGCCATAAAACGTGACGCTCGGGCGGATGCGCGGGATCACCGCATCGAAACGCTCCAACACATCGCGGCCCCGGTAATGCATCTCCGGGCTCTGGGCATCGAGGCGCATGTAGCAGTGCTTGATCGCCAGAAACTCCATGCGATGGCCGCGCTCCTCCCCCGCCTCCATCAAGCGGCGATTGCTGTAGAGGTCGGGATCGGTGGCGAGCAGAGCGATGCGTAGCCCCTTGCGCTCCACCCGGTGATGGGCATACATCGCCTCCACCTGGGCATGGTCGTACTGCACTAGGTGATGGCTGCCCTCCGGATCCACCAGCACCCGGCCCACCATCGCCTCACGGCCGAGCAGCATCCGATACCCCATGGCATCACGATTCGTGAGCGTGAGCTCGATCGGCCAGCTCTGATCACCAAGTTGCAGGGTCTCGCGAATCACATAGCGGGCCTCCACCAGACCGCTGGTGTTCTTCACCCCGCGCTGCTGGAGCACCGGTGCCTCATGGCGCACCACCACCGATCGATCGTTTTGAAGGGGATGCACCTCAAAACTGATCCACTCCTTCCCCTCCCGTTGAAACGGCGTGATGTTGAAGGCATGCAGTGACGAGGTCGCGGCACCGGAATCCACGCGAGCTTTGATCGCCGCTAGCCCGAGGCCTGGCAGACCGCACCACTCCTCACTACCAACGATCACCTTGGCGTTCATCGCCATCAGTGCGAAACACCTCAATCTGATCCCACTGCCAGGGCGCTGATCAAGCGATGATCCAGTTCATACGCTGACGCCTGGAGCGATGCGCAACCACTGCCCCGCCCTCGCCAACAAGACCTACTTCAACTACGGCGGCCAGGGCCCGTTGCCCACACCATCGCTGGAGGCCATCACCAGCTCATGGCAGCAGATTCAAGAACTGGGGCCCTTCACCACCGATGTCTGGCCGTTCATCGGCCGTGAAGTCAACAGCACCAGGGCCCTGCTGGCCGGACTGTGCGGCGTCCCCCCCCATCGCTTGGCCCTGAGCGAGAACGTCACCAGTGGCTGTGTGCTGCCGCTCTGGGGCCTGCCCCTGCAGCCTGGAGAGCGCATCCTGATTGGCGACTGTGAGCACCCTGGAGTGGTGGCCGCCTGCCAAGAGCTGGCGCGGCGTCGGCAACTTCAGATCGACACCCTGCCGGTGAAACAGCTCCGCGGCGGTGGCGACCAACAGGCGCGAACCGATGCCGACGTGCTCAGTGCCCTCACGGCCAACTTGCATGCGAACACCCGGCTTGTGGTGCTCTCCCACCTGCTTTGGAACACAGGGCAACGGATGCCGATCGCAGCGGTGGCCATGCAGCTCAGCCAGCATCCCAGCCATCCCTACCTGCTGGTGGATGCGGCCCAGAGCTTTGGGCAGATCCCAGTCGCCGAAGCCGCTGCTGCCTCCGACATCTACGCCTTCACAGGCCACAAGTGGGCCTGCGGTCCCGAGGGCCTGGGTGGCGTAGCGCTCTCGGAGCGCGTGCTGGCGGAGGCCAGTCCCACCCTGATCGGTTGGCGGAGTCTCAAGGATGAAAGCAGGGCCATCGCCGGGGATCCGGATCCTTTTCACCACGACAGTCGCCGCTTCGAGGTGGCGACGAGCTGCATACCGCTCATGGCAGGCCTCCGCACCTCGCTGGAACTGCTCGAGCGAGAGGGGAGTGCGGAGCAGCGGTTGGCACGGATTCAGGCGCTGAGCACCAAGCTCTGGCAGCAACTGACGGCACTGTCAGGGGCCTCCCCCCTGCTTGAGGGTCCTCCCCCGGCCGGGTTGGTGAGCTTCCAGCTCGCCGGGACCACCCCTCCAGCCACGACCGTTGAAACCCTCGGCGCCAAAGGGATCTGGATCCGCGATCTGGCCGATCCCATCTGCCTGCGGGCCTGCACCCATGTCGCCACCAGCGAAACCGAGGTCGACCAGCTCATTCACCAAATTGGCACTATTTCGTAACGCGAATAGCACGCTAACGTGTCACATAGCATTATCGTGGACCTTGCGACGCTGCCATCCGTTGTGAATGGTTCAGGCTTGGAGGTGCTGCAGGCGTTTCTCACCCAGCCCCGGCCCTGGCTGGCCCTGCTGCTTGCCCTCAGCGCCGCCTTCCTGATGGGGTTCGCCCGCAGCGGCCTCGGCACCGGCGGCTTTGTGGTGTCGGGCGGCGATCTCAACATCGTCCATCGCCGCATGGAGGTGCTGGTGGCCCTGCTCTCGCTGCTTTATGTGGCCCTGGTGGCGGGCCGCAACGTCATTGCCAGCGCCGGTGGTGGCGGTGGACCGGCCGGCCCCACCGGCCTGGTGCTGGTGGGATCGGGAGTGGGTATCAGCCAGACCGTGGCCAATTCCGGCTCACCACTGCTCACGGTGTTTTTTCTTCGCCATCAGGTTCCACGCAGTCGCTTCGTGGCAGCACAACTGATCGCACTGATGGTGCAGAACCTTCTCAAGTTGATTCCCCTGATCAGCCTCGGCATCCTCCATCTCGGCAACGCCGGCAGTGCCCTGCTGCTGATCCCGGTCACAGTGATCGGCAATCTGAGCGGCCAGCGCTTTTATCGCGGTGCGAGCGAGCGGTTGTTCTTCCTCTGCTATCAGGTGCTGCTCCTGATCGGCTTTGCCGTGAGCGTGGCCCTGATTGCGGGACGCAGCAGGATTCTGGGCCTGCTCTAGGGCTGCGGGCAGCCCAAAGAATCAGCCGATCAACAGCTCAGGCGAGAGCGAAGCGCCTTCTCCGCCTCCTCACGGTCATCGAAATGCACTTTCTCAGTGCCCAGGATCTGATAGTCCTCATGCCCTTTTCCAGCAATCAACACCAGATCGCCCGGTGCCGCCGAAGCCACCGCCCCGGCGATCGCTGCAGCCCGGTCCACCGCCACTACAGGCTCACATCCAACCGGCAGGCCCGCCACCACATCGTTGAGGATCTGCTGGGGGTCCTCGGTGCGTGGGTTATCGGATGTGACCACAACCCGATCCGCCAGCTGGGCGGCAATGGCCGCCATCTGAGGCCGCTTACCCCGATCGCGGTCGCCCCCACAGCCGAACACGCAGACCAAACGCCCCTGCACAAAAGGACGGCAGGCCTCCAGGGCGTTCTTGAGGCCATCAGGGGTATGGGCGTAATCGACCAGCACGGCAGGTAGCTGATCGGCAGCCGCTGACGGCACCACCACCCGCTCCATGCGTCCCGGCACGCCACGGAAGCTGCTGATGCCCTGCAGCAGCATGGGCAAAGGAAGGCCCTGTTGCTGCAGCACACCAACGGCCTGCAACAGGTTCATCAGGTTGAACCGCCCGACCAGCGGCGACTGGAACATCCCCTCTCCCCTCGGTGTCAGCAGGCGCCCCTCCACACCGCTGGAGCGCATCACCAGATCGGTCATGGTCAACTCAACGTCCTGATCGGGTTCGAGGGAACTGCGCCAGCAGCGCTCAGCCAACCGCTCGGCCAACTGTCGGCCCCAGGGGTCGTCAACGTTCACCACAGCCCGAGCCCCCTCATCAAGCAACAGAGGCGCCGCGAACAGGCGCGCCTTGGCCTCGAAATAGGCCTCCATCGATGGGTGGTAGTCGAGGTGGTCCTGGGTGAGGTTGGTGAACACAGCCCCAGCGAAGCGGCACCCGGCCACCCGCTGCTGCTCCAGGGCGTGGGAGCTCACTTCCATCGCCGCCACCTGGGTGCCACCGGCCACCGCCTCCGCCAGCTGGGCCTGAAGACGATCGGCAAAGGCCGTGGTGTGGGTGGCCGTGATGCTGTGCCCAGGCCAGCGGTTCACCAGCGTGCCGAACAAAGCGGCGGGTCGACCGGCCTCCAGACTCAAGTGCTCGATCAGATGGGTGGTGGTGGTCTTGCCGTTCGTGCCCGTCACTCCGATCAAGGTCATGCGACTGGAGGGGTGCTGCCAGAACGCCGCGGCCAATTCACCGATCCAAGTGGCTACCGGCTCGGGCACCACCAGCACAGGATCATTCTCCCCCGGCGGTTGAGCAGCCGCCGCCGCCGGGCCAATCACCGCAGCCACGGCACCATCGGCGAGGGCCTTAGGCCAGAAACTGCCGCCATCCACACGAACCCCAGGCAACCCCAGAAACAGGCTGCCCGCGCCAACACAGCGGGAATCGCAGGTAATCGCCTGAATCGGCGCATTGGCCAGTGACTCCGGCCAGGTCAGGCCAACAGCTCGCAGGAGCGAATGCAGCGTCTGAGACATCGCCGACCCGAAAACGATGGGGCCGTTCTAATCCGATCCAAGCGCCTTGGAGCAGGCCCGTTGCAACCAGTTCAACAGGCCCTCGTCACTCAGTCGCGGGGACACCCGCGGTAGCTCCAGCTGTCTCCCGATGATGACCAGGGTGAGCACAGGCACCTCCAGGTCGAATCGGGCCCGAAGTTCAGGGGAACAATCCGGAGCATCGATATCCACCACCTCCAACGACAGAGGCGGTTGCAAGGCGGACAGATCAAGCGCGCGCAAACGCTCCTCCAGCCCCTCGCACAAACAACAGCCCTTGCGGCTGAAGAGGGTGAGTGTTTGCTGCTCAGTCGGGGACAGGGTCACAACCGCAAGGGGTGAAGGGATGGCAGCGGCTGAGCCGGCGCAAGGTAAGCCATCCGCCTCGCCAGGGACCATGGCGCTGGATCGCCTCCAACCCATAGGCGCTGCAACTAGGAATGAAGCGGCAGCGGGGCCCGAGCAACGGCGAGAACCAGCGGCGATAGAAGCCGATCAGGGCCAGCATCAGGCCAGCAAGGAGTTGGTTGCAGAGGGCTGGAATGCCGCCAGATAGAGTGTTCGATTCGCGCATGCGGAGCCACGGTCTGGGCCTTGTGTCCAGCATGACGGTTGAGCGGCGCGAATGGTCCCAACAACTCCTTCCCTATGTCTCGATACCGCGGCCCTCGCCTGAGGATCACGCGGCGCTTGGGAGACCTTCCCGGTCTCACCCGGAAGGCCGCAAAGCGGTCCTATCCCCCCGGTCAGCACGGCCAAGCCCGTCGCAAGCGCTCTGAATACGCGATCCGTCTCGAAGAGAAGCAAAAGCTTCGCTTCAACTACGGCGTCTCCGAGCGTCAGCTCGTGCGCTACGTGAAGAAAGCGCGCGCCCAGGAGGGTTCCACTGGAACCAACCTTCTGAAACTGCTCGAGAACCGTCTCGACAATGTCTGCTTCCGCCTCGGCTTCGGCCCCACCGTTCCCGGTGCCCGTCAGCTGGTGAACCATGGGCACGTGACCGTGAACGGTCGCGTCACCGACATCGCCAGCTATCAGTGCAAGCCCGGCGACGTGATCGCCATCCGCGAGCGCAAGTGCAGCAAGCAACTGGCTGAGGGCAACCTGGAGTTCCCTGGCCTGGCCAACGTGCCTCCGCACCTGGAGCTCGACAAGCCCAAGCTCAGCGCCAAGGTGGTGGGCCGCTGCGAGCGCGAATGGGTCGCGCTCGAAATCAACGAACTGCTGGTGGTGGAGTACTACTCCAGAAAGGTCTGACCTTCAGTTACACCACATGGCTTCATGCCCCCACCTCGGTGGGGGTTTTTTTGTGACTAGGCATCAATGGTGGAGAGAGCTAAAACAAACAAACCGCTTAAAGCCCCCATGGCACAAGAATCCCAGCAATGGACGACGGGTGCGCATCGGTGGTGTCCATGAAGATTTTTATGACCCTGGTTTCTGCATCAACAACGACGTTGTGGTGATCGATGGCGGGCAGGAGTTTTTTTCGCCCGATGCAAAGCAGTCACTCAGCGATTTTTAAAGACTGCTCCAAACGGTTGACCTGTTGTTCCAAGGTCGCTTCACGTCGTTGCAACTCGAGCTCTCGCTCGTGAGTTTGCTCATCCATCTGCGCGCGACCACCATTCATCATCTCCGAGTAGGTCAGTGCTCTCGGCTTTCCAGGGAGCGGAGAGGGGTCAACCATTGGCAAAATCCACTAGGGTCAGATCAAATACTGGCGAAACCTCGAAATCTCGCCGCCATACTGAATTTATTTGTACCATTGCTTCCAGCATTCGGCATCACCACTCCTCAAAAAGCAGGCCGAACAACTCGCTTCCATACCACTAATCAACGAAAACAATCCCCTTGAACAGCGCCGTTACCAAAACCCTGTCAACAACTCCGCTGAGGCGCATTGACTTAAATATCAAGCCGTACATGAGCAGCGACGACAGAATTGCCGCCTGGCAGATCATTAGCACGATCGTCCCCTTGACCTTATGCTGCATTGCAATTGCCAATGTCACCGAAAAGCTGTCAATACTATCACTCATATTAACACCCGTTCTTTTTATTTTTATCATTCTTTTTTTAAGCAGAAGCTTTTCACTGATGCATGATTGCGGCCATCACAGCTTGTTCAAGGCCAAGGCCTCCAATCGTGTTGCCGCCTTCCTTCTCAGCATTGTTCACGCCATGCCTCATCACCCTTGGTCAAGGGGTCACGCATTTCACCACAAACACAATGGCAACTGGAATCGTTACAGAGGTCCATCGGCTTTAACGACGCTCCGCGAATATAAGAACAAGACCAAATACTCTCAGTTTGCCTATAAAATACTTCGCCACCCCTTAACCCTCTTACCTGGGGGCTTTTACTATTTGGTGATCAAGCCGAGAGTTGCATTACTTCTGGGATTTCTCGAATTGATTGCAAAAGGTACTATCCATGGGTGCCGTGAATTGTCTAGTGGCAAAGTGTTTAACCCCTTTACGTTCATCGACAAACACAAATCAAGCTTTTTCTACACCAGAGAGGAGGTTTACGACACAACTGCCAACACCATTTGCGTCTCACTTACCTGGTGGTGGATCGGAAGCGCAATCGGATATTGGCACTTTTGGATCCTCTACACCTCAATCATGAGCACCAGCGCAGCAATCATGATCGCAGTGTTCTTTGTCCAACACAACTTCCCAGGATCGTATGCGAGTGGCGAAGACAATTGGAGTTACTTCAAAGGTGCTGTCGATGGCTCATCATTTTTAATCATGCCTCCTGTTCTCAACTGGTTCACCGCTGATATCGCTTACCACCACGTGCATCACCTCTCCGAAAGAATACCAAATTATCGCTTGCGCATGTGCCATCAAGACGAACAAAACAACTTTGACAACGTTAAGCGACTACGACTTGATCAAGTCTGGGAGTGCTTTTCATTAATCCTTTGGGACAACGAAGCCTTTAAGCTTGTTTCAACGAAACAATAATTTCCACATCTTGCGCATATTGCTCTGCGGAAGCGCGAATAGATAAGTCTTGATTCTTACTGAGAAAAACAACAATCTCCTAAACTCGATAGCCGATCGAATCTCCCCCTTGCAGCATCCCGCGACCGCACCCGCTACTGCCACCCGGGCCATCCATCACGGTGAGAGCTACGCGGCCGAGACCGGCACGGTGATGCCGCCGATCTACGCCACCTCAACCTTCGCCCACGGCAACCCTGGCGGGTTCGACTACACCCGCTCGGGGAACCCCAACTTCCGCATCCTCGAAGGCGTGCTCGCCTCCATTGAGCAGAGTGCCCACGCCACGGTGTTCGGTTCAGGCGTCAGCGCTATTACCGCCATCGCCTCCACCCTCAGCCAGGGGGATCTGGTGCTCTGCGAAGAGAACCTCTACGGCTGCACCGTGCGCCTGTTTGAACAGGTGTTTGCCAAATTCGGTGTGCGCACGGAATGGGTCGATTTCACTGATCCCCAAGCGCTCACAACGATTGCTGAGCGCCAACCCGCCATGGTCTGGCTGGAGAGCCCTACCAATCCCCTTCTCAAAGTGATTGACCTGGAAGCGGTCTGCAGCGCAGCCCGCAGCGCAGGTGTGCCCGTTGTGGTCGACAACACCTTCGCCACAGCCTTGGTGCAGCGCCCTTTGCAGCTGGGTGCCACGCTCTCGCTCACCAGCACCACCAAATACATCAACGGTCACTCCGATGCCTTAGGGGGTGCCGTGTGCACGGATGCCCCTGAATGGCATGGGCGCATGGTGTTTGCCCAGAAAGCCCTGGGCCTGATGCCATCCCCCTTCGACTGTTGGCTGATTACACGGGGCATCAAAACCCTGCCCCTGCGCCTTCGGCATCAGATGGCCAGTGCGGCGACGATCGCTGACCACCTGGCCATGCATCCGGCCGTGAACTGGGTGCGGTATCCCCATCGAAACGATCATCCCCAGGAAGCCGTGGCGCTCCGTCAGATGCGTGGCGGTGGAGCGATCGTGACCATCGGCATCCGAGCAACCCGTGAGCAGGCCTATGCCGTTTGCAAGGCTCTGCGCTGGTTCACCATGGCCGAAAGCCTTGGGGGCGTTGAAAGCCTGATCTGCCACCCCGCCACCATGACCCATGCCGCCGTGGCCGCCGACGTGAAGGAGAAGCTCGGGATCAGTGATGGGCTCGTGCGTCTCTCGATCGGCTGCGAAGATCCCGACGATCTGATCGCCGATCTCGATCAGGCCCTCGCCCTGCTGTCATGAGCCCCCGCGATCTGCAGCACAATCCCTGCTGGCAGGCCGCGGACCTGGGTCATCCGCTTCCCGATGCCACCCATGCCGTGTCGGTGGCATTGCCCCGCTGGAGGGATGTGGTGGCCTACGAAGACAACGATCCGGCCTGCCGGTCGCAGTTGCGGGCGATCTATCCCCGTTTCGGCTTCCACCCGCTGGTCTCAGAGCTAGCCAGGGCTGCCCTGGATGAGAGCGGTGCCCCACCAACCAGCAGAGCCTGGCCCTATCCAACCCTCGCCGCGGCGGAGGCCGCGCTGGCGCACTGCCTCCGCGAGGCACCCGACGCTCACACAACGATCGCAACAGTGCGCGGACTCGCTTGCTTGATTGCCGACCCTGACAGCACTGCAGCAGCCAAGGCCTTCTGGCAGCACGCCGGCCTCGGGGCCTCCTCCCGATTGGCGGCCATCGCCCTTGGGAAGGAGAGCGCACCCTCCGCCAGCGAAGCCAACGCAGCGCTCCAAGCCGTGATCAGCCGCCTGGCGCAGATGTATGGCTGCAACGCCGAGAACATCTCGCTGCATCCTTCTGGCATGGCAGCCCAACACGAAGCGCTGCGACTGGTGAACCACCTGCATCCAGGCCGCCCCTCTCTCCAGATCGGCTTCCCCTACGTGGATGTGCTCAAACAGCCCCAGGTGCTGTTCAACGGTGCAGAGCTGCTGATGGACAGCAGCCCCGCCATGGTTGAGGCCGCCCTAGAGCGACTCAAGCCGGCAGCACTGGTGGTGGAACTCCCCAGCAACCCGCTGCTGCAGTGCGTTGACCTGCCAACGATTGCCAAGCTCGCCCACGCCCGCGCCATCCCCGTGATCGCTGACGACACGATTGGCTCCGGGCTCAACATCGACGCCCTTCCCCATGCCGACCTGGTGTTCAGTTCCCTCACCAAGAGCTTTGCCGGTCGGGGGGATGTGCTCGCGGGCAGCCTGATCGTGAGCCCCCACTCCACGTGGAGGCAGACCTTCCTCTCCAAGCGGTCATCCAATGAAGCAGGCATCCTGGCCGGCCTCGCTGCCGCTGATGCAATCCCCCTCGAACAAGGCAGCCGCGATCTCAACCAGCGGTTACCCCAGCTCAATGCCAACACGCTTGCCTTGGCCGAGCATCTGAAACAGCACCCGGCAGTGGAACGGGTCTTTCACCCGGCTGACTGCGCGAACTTCGCCGCCCTGATGCGATCCGATGCCGGGAACGTCGGTTCAGCCCCTGGTCATGGCTGTTCCGCCCCTGGTCACGGTTGCCTGCTGTCGTTTGAACTGAAGGGAGGCACCGTGAAAGCCCAGCGGGTCTACGACGCCCTCTCTGTGTGCAAAGGGCCGAGCCTCGGCACGGCCTTCACGCTCTGTTGCCCCTACGTGCTGCTCGCCCACTACGAGGAACTGCCCTGGGCTGCATCCTGCGGCGTGCCCTCCCATCTCCTGCGGGTGTCTGTGGGACTGGAGGACCCTGCAGAACTCTGGCAGCGCTTTAAACAGGCCCTGGAAGCTTGAAACCCATCCTCAAGGAATCTGAACAGGGCCTTAACAGCCGGCCTCATTACGCCCTGAACTCCCTACATTGCCTTGATTGGGTTTCAGCAACTTTCCCCATGTCTCGCGTTTACGCCGATAACAGCCAGGCCATCGGCAACACTCCCCTGGTGCGCCTGAACCACGTCACCAAGGGCTGCAAGGCCACCGTGCTCGCCAAGGTTGAAGGCCGCAACCCCGCCTACAGCGTGAAGTGCCGCATCGGCGCGAACATGATCTGGGACGCCGAGAAGCGTGGCGTGCTCAGCGAAGGCAAGACCATCGTCGAGCCCACCTCTGGAAACACCGGCATCGCTCTGGCCTTCACGGCGGCAGCCCGCGGCTACAAGCTCATCCTCACGATGCCTGAGTCGATGTCCATCGAACGGCGGCGGGTGATGGCCGTGCTGGGTGCAGACATCATCCTCACCGAGGCCGCCAAGGGCATGGGTGGTGCCATTGCCAAGGCCAAGGAGATCGCCGAGAGCGACCCCAGCAAATATTTCATGCCCGGTCAGTTCGAGAACCCCGCCAACCCCGAGATTCACGAGAAAACCACAGGTCCAGAAATCTGGAATGACTGCGACGGCGCCATCGACGTCCTCGTGGCAGGCGTCGGCACCGGTGGCACGATCACCGGTGTATCGCGCTACATCAAGAATCAGGCTGGCAAGGCAATCGAATCGGTGGCCGTGGAACCCAGCCACAGCCCTGTGATCACCCAGACCCTGAACGGCGATGAGGTGAAGCCAGGCCCCCACAAGATTCAGGGCATCGGTGCCGGATTCATCCCCAAAAACCTCGACCTCTCGGTCGTCGACAAGGTGGAGCAGGTCACCAACGAAGAGTCCGTTGAGATGGCCCTGCGCCTCGCCAAGGAAGAAGGTCTGCTGGTGGGCATCTCCTGTGGTGCCGCAGCTGCTGCCGCGATCCGCCTGGCCCAGCAAGATGCCTACGCCGGCAAAACCATCGTCGTGGTGCTGCCCGACCTGGCCGAGCGCTACCTCTCCTCGGTGCTCTTCGCTGATGTGCCCAGCGGCATCATCGAACAGCCCGCAGTGACCGCTTGATCAGCGCCTGAACGCCACTCAGTCTCCGGGGGCCGCTGCCTTCAGCACCGCCTCCGGAGCGATCCACATGGCATCGCCGTAGGAATAGAAGCGATAACGCTCCCCAATCGCGACTTCGTAGAGCTTGAGGAGACGCTCGCGACTGATCAGTGCGCTCACCAGCAAGAGCAGTGAGCTTTTCGGCAAATGGAAGTTGGTGAGCAGCCCCTGCACCACGGCAAAACGAAAACCCGGCTGAATCACCAGATCCACAGGACCTTTTAAGGGCTGCAGCTGTCCCCCTGCCGCAGCCGCCGCCCCTTCCAGAGCTCGGACGCTGGTGGTGCCCACAGCAATCACCCGTCCACTCCGTGCTCGGCAAGCCTTCACCGCCTCCACCAAGTCGGCCGACACCTCGACCCATTCGCTGTGCAGCGTGAGCTCGCTCAGGTCTTCGGTCTCCACAGGCCGAAAGGTGCCCAGGCCCACGTGGAGCGTCACCGAGGCCAGCGCAATGCCCCGCTCCCGGATCGCTGCCAGCAACGGATCACTGAGATGCAGCCCCGCCGTGGGAGCCGCCACAGCCCCGGGTCGTGCGGCATAACGAGTCTGGTAACGGGTTTGATCCGCCTCGTCGTGCCGGGTGATGTATGGGGGCAGAGGCACCTCTCCATACCGCTCCAACAGGGCTTCGATCGCGATCGCGTCCTCGCAGCCGGCAGGGAATTGCACGATGCGACCGCCACTTGCCGCATCGCTAGCCAGCACCTGCAACGGCAAAGGCTCCTGCTCAAGACCCTCGAGCCACACCTGATCGCCAGGACGCAACTTCTTCGCAGGACGGGCCAGACACAGCCAGCGCCCCTCACCCCACGGCTCTAGCACCAGCAGCTCCGCCATCCCTCCCCCGGAGCGACGCACCCGCAAGCGGGCCTTCAACACCCGCGTGTCATTCACCACCAGCAGATCGCCGGGCTGGAGTTCGTGCTGCCAGTCCCACACCGTCTGATGACGCACCTGTTCGAGCGGAGCATCGATGGATGGCACCATCAGCAACCGCGCTGCATGCCGCGGCTCCACAGGCGACTGAGCAATCCGCTCTTCAGGCAACTGATAGTCGTAGGAACTGAGCTGGAGATCGCGGGGGTCAGACACAGGCACCGGCGCGGCAATGGCCAATCTGCCTAAGCGCGGGCAGGGTCCTGCATCGGCTCCTTCACGTAATACCTCACGATCGAAAACACCCGACTGCCGTCGGCCGACAGGGCCCGGAACAGGTTCAGGCCTCGCTGATTCAGCAGTGTCATGTCGAGACGGTCGCGAGGAATCGCCACGGGCATCACAACAGTGGTGGTGCGGTCCGGGTGCTGCTGCTCCTCCTGTTCCACGTAGTCGCAGAAGGGGTCGATTAGTGAACTAAAGGGGCTGTCGAGCAGCTTGAACTCAAGGGAGCCCGTCTGGGTGCCGGCCCAGCGATCCCACTCGGTACTGAGCCGACCGGGGTCCTCCTCTTCCGCGAGCACCATCACCGCTGTCACCGAGTCGGCAAAGGAGCAGGCATAACGCACGGCCTCAAAGCTCGGCATGGTGAGGCCTGCAATCCAAACAATGCAGTGATGCCCCGTGGGGGTGCTGCGCTCCGGGCAGCAGAGGGGTTCCATGCCAGCTCTTGGTGCGATGGCCGCATACACCTCCCGATAACGGCGACGGATCATCGCCAGCCCTGCCACGAGCAGGGGAATCGCAATGACAACCGTCCAGGCCCCCTCATCAAACTTGCTCACCACGATCACCAGCAGCACCAGGAAGGTGGCGAGGGCTCCCAGGGCATTCATCAGCATGCGGCCCTGCCAACCATCACCCCTAAGCCGCCACCAGCGCCGCACCAATCCCAGCTGCGAGAGAGTAAAAGCCGTGAACACCCCGAGGGCATAGAGATTCACCGCCACGGTGGTGTCTCCCCTGCAGATCAGGATGATGAGGGCGGTGAAGGCCAGAAGCACACCGATGCCGTTTTGATACACCAGCCGGTCTCCTAGCCAGCTCATCTGCCTCGGAAGGCAACGATCATCGGCAAGCATCGCCGCCAGCCGCGGGAAGCCGGCGAAGGCCGTATTGGCTGCCAGCACGAGAATGAGCAGCGTCGCGATCTGGAGTGCCCAGAACAACACGCTGCCTGCTCCGAACACGCGGATGCCGATCTGGGCCAGCACGGTGACCTTGGGATCGGGGGCGATGCCATACATGAATCCCATGCCACTCACCGCGAGGAACATCAGGGAGAGCAACACCCCCATCACGAGGAGCGTCTTGCGAGCATTCGCCGGAGCAGGCTCCTTGAATACCTTCACGCCATTCGCAATGGCTTCGATCCCGGTCATGGCGGAACAGCCAGAGCTGAAGGCCCGCAGAATCAGAAACAGACCGATGGGTTCAAGCGCCTGCATCGACGGGGGCGCATCCGCTGACCAGCCGTGGTGGAACGTGAGGTCCTTCAGACCCGCGATCGTCAGCAACACCACCATCAACACAAAGGCATAGGTGGGAATCGCAAACACCCGACCGGCCTCCTTCACCCCCCGCAAATTGGCCCAGCCCACCAGCACCAACAGCAGCAGTGACAGCGACACCTCATGGGGAAGCAGAGATGGCGCCAGAGACGACAGCGCCTGGGTTCCCGCCATCAGGCTCACCGCCGCCGTGAGCGTGTAATCGATCAGCAGGGCAGCTGCGGCAACGAGGCCCACATTGCGACCGAGATTGTCGCGAGCCACCACGTAAGAACCGCCACCATCGGGATAAGCGGCGATCGCCTGGCGATAGGAGAGCACCACAATCGCGATCAGGGCGATGATTGCCAGGGTGATCGGCACGGACAGCCCGAGGGCAGCACTACCGCCAAGGATCAAAACGCCCAGCGCTGCCTCCGTGGCATAGGCCACCGACGAGAGCGCATCGGAGGAGAGGATGGGCAGGGCCTCAAAGTTGGGCAGCCGCTCGCCGACGGCGGCTGCACGGGGTAAAGGTCGACCGAAGAAACGGGACAGAAAACCAGTGGACACGACTTAGAGCATTCGGTCCAAGCCTGCCAACGTTGCCCGGATCTGACAGCTCCTGCCCTGATCGCTCAGATCGCGAGGCTTTCCGGCCTGGTCTCGATCAGTTCCGCGAGATCCTTCAGGAAGGCAGCGCCATCAGCGCCGTAGATCACGCGGTGGTCGGCCGTGAGGTTCACCTGCATCTGACGCTTCACGGAGATGGAACCGTCTTTGCCCGCCACCACAGTGGGGCGAGAAGCGGCAACCGCCAGGATCGCGCCGGTGCCTGGGGGAAGAATCGCATCGAAGCGATCGACGCCAAACATGCCCAGATTGGAGAGGGTGAAGGTGCCGGTGCTGTATTCCTCTGGCTGCAGCTGCTTGCTGCGGGAGCGCTTCACCAGGTCAGCCCACTGACGCGACATCTCATAGAGATCGGTGCGGTCGGCCTGACGCAACACCGGCGTAATCAGACCGCCGTCTTCCATGGCCACCGCCACGGCCACATTCACATCAGCGGGATAGGCCATCCCGGCGGCGGTGGTAGCGGCATTCACCTGGGGGTGACGGGCCAAGGTCACCGCCACAGCCTTGGCCAGCAGGGCCGTCATCGTGACGCCCTTGGGCTTCACCTGCTTGTAAAACGTATCGAGCTTGTCCGTGGTGATGGTGTACCCCACGCGGAAGCAGGGCACCGCCAGGCTGGCTTCCATGTTGCGATTCACCGCCGCCTGAAGCGTGTTGAAGGCAACGGTGTCGCCGGGGGCACCAAAGCTGTTGCCAGCCGGAGCGCTGGGGGCAGCAGCACCGGCACCGGCCACCACAGCGACTGCCGTGCCTTCACCCACACGGGGAACACTCACGGGGCGCCCAGCAGCCCGCTCCACATCTTCCGCCTGGATCCGGCCATTGGGTCCAGTGCCGCGGAGACCAGCGAGATTCACGCCCATCTGGGCCGCCAACTTCTTGGCACGAGGACTGGCCACGAGACGACCGTTGCTGGCCACGGGCGCAGGGGCAGCAGCGACCGGTGCCGCGGGTGCCGCAGGAGCGGGGACAGCAGCAGGTGTGGGTGCTGCGGCAACAGGAGCCGGTGAAGAGGCCGCAGCAGCAGGCTGAGCAGGAGCAGCTGCTGCGCCACCGCCTGATCCTGCCTTGGCCTGAGCCTCGGCGATCTCGGCCTCGGTCTCCACGATCAAGCCAATGGTTTCACCAACAGGAGCGGTGCTCCCAGCTGGCATCAGCACCGCCGCCAGGTAACCCTCATTGAAGGATTCAACATCCATGTCGGCCTTGTCGGACTCAACCACGAGCACCGACTCTCCCCGTGCCACCTTGTCGCCGGGCTGTTTGAGCCACTCCACGATCTTGCCCTCCGTCATGGTGGAGCTGAGGGCAGGCATGAAGATGTCGTGGGTCGCCAAAACCGTCTCCAGGTGGGCTGAGTAGGGGGATTTTACGGGCCGACCAGACCGCTGAGCCCAAGAAGGGATCAGTCCTGTTCGATCGACTCGACCACCCCGTCCCGCACGACGACAGCCACCTGCATCTTGCTCACGAGGTTGTCGCCCACCTTGAGCTCGCAGAAGCTTTCGATCTGGCCCTGCTCAACGATCTGCTCCATCTCGAGCTCGCGCACCTGAGCCTGCTGCTGCAGCAGGTTGCGCTTCTGCTCCTCCAGTTCGGCCCGTTTGGCAGCCACCTGTTGCTGTACCTGCGCCACCTGATCCTGCACCCGGGGATCAAGGGGGTTGGCGCTCTGGCGACGGATCTCGTCCACCACCTGCTGCCCCTCCTGCTCCAACTGGGCCAGCTGCTGATCGGTGGTGGCAATCGCATTGCTCAACTCGCGCTCAGCCTCCTCCTTCCAGGCGGGAGTCACGACGGCACGAACGGTGATGGAACGCTTGATCGAGAGGCTGGTGCCGTCTGACATGGGAGCCGTGAGGGAGCGCCAAGCGTCTCAGCCCAACGCCGGAAGGTCAAGACGGATGACCGCCCCTCAACGGCCGTAGATGGCCTCGATCGCCGCGCGATCCCTCTGACTGATCCGATCGCGGCGCTGCTTCAAGGTTTGGGTGAGTAAGCCATTCTCAATCGAGAACGGTTCCACCAGGGCTACCCCCGCCAACCGCTCATCGGCACGGGATCCGACCCGCTGCGCCAGCAATCGATTGAGTTCACCGCGCAGCAGGCGGCGCAGGCTTTCATCACCGGGCCGCCCTCCCAGCTCCTCGCCAAGGGCCAGCCCCTGATCAGAGGCCCAAGCCTGCATGGTCTCAACCCTGGGCACCACCAAGGCACCGAGCTGACGCTCGTCCTGACCCACCAGCATCACCTGCTCGATCAAGGGGCTGGCCACCAGCGCCTCCTCCAGGGGGCCTGGCTCGATGTTTTCACCGCTGCTCAGCACGATCGTGTCTTTAGCCCGGCCTGTCAGCACCACCGAGCCATCCGGCAACAACATGCCGAGATCACCGGTGTCAAACCAACCATCGGCATCCAGCACTTTGGCGGTGGCCTCTGGTTGACCGAGATAGCCCTTCATCACCTGCGGGCCTCGCACCAGCACCAGACCCCGCTGGCGGTATCCGAGGGGCTGACGGCTCTCGGGATCCACGATCCGGAATTGCGTCTCCGGCATCGGCAAGCCGGAACTACCGCGGATGTTGCGCCAGGGACGACGACAGCTCACCACGGGGCTGGTTTCCGTGAGTCCATAACCCACCAGCAGTTCAATCCCTACAGCCTCAAAAAAGGCGTCCACGTGGGGAGCGATCGCTCCACCGCCGTTGATCGGGTAGCGCAGTTGACCGCCACTTAACTGAAGGCGCAGCTTTGGCCAGATCAACCGGGATGCCAAGGCATGGGCCGGCCAGCGGCGTGCCGCCTCGGCAGTGGCGCGCAGTCGATCGCGTTTGCGCTGCGGCTCCAACATCAGATCAAGGCTGCGGCGCCGGGCCAGTCCATAGGCGCTGCTATTCGCCAGGGCTGCCCGCAGCAGGCGCTGACGGGAAGCGGGGAAGGTTTTCACCACATCTTCAAAGCCCGCCTGCACGGCCTCCCAAAGCCTCGGCACCGTGACCATCACCACCGGCTTCACCCGGGGCAGATCCTTCTTCAGCTGCTTGATCGTGGTGTAGGTCTGCGAGCAGGCACAGGAAAAAAAGAAATATTCCGCACTGCGCTCGTAGGCATGCCAGATGGGCAGCACACTCAGCACCGGGTCACCGGCTTCTGGCCTCGCGACACAGGCAAGGCTGCGCATCTGATGCAGCAGGTTGCCGTGACTGAGGGGCACCCCCTTGGGCTGGCCGGTCGTCCCGCTGGTGTACAGGATCGTTGCGATCGTTGCGTCCGCGGTGGCACGGTCTCGCCCTGCCTCCGGATCAGGAGCGGTATGCCCTTCGCCCAGGGCAAGGAAGTGATCAAAGGCGAGCACCCCTTCCGCCGCCTTTCCCTCAAGTTGAAGCACAAAGCGAAGTCGCGCTCGCAACTGGGGCGGGAGGTCAAGGCGCCGCCAGAGGTCGGTGTTCTGAACCACCAAGGCCACCGCCCCGGAATCCTCAAGGATGTAACGGAGTTCCTCCACGGGTGCGGCAGCGCCGCGCACCGCATCAGTGGCCCCGGCCCGCATCAGCCCCTGATCCGCCACCAGCCAGCGGGGGCTGTTCTCCGCAAAGAGCCCCACCACATCGCCGGAGCTGATGCCAAGCGCAGCGAACGCGCTGGCCGCCCGCGCGATTCGTTCGTCCAACTCGCCGTAACTGAAGCGCTCCGGATGAACGGCATGGGGAGCGTCAACCGCCAGCACCCGGCCGTGATGGTGAGCAAGCCAAGGCCAGATCTGATCCACCCGTCCGAGGGCCTGCACATGCTCCTGACGGGCCAGGGCTTGCTGCTCCCGCGCTGTAGGGCTCCAACTGGCTTGAGCGAATGACGACACGGCAGGGACCCGGGATTGCCCAGGGCTATCACCCTGGGGCGCCATCGGCAATGGCAGCTAGAAATTCAAGGACTGAGCCATTCGAGGCCAAACCGCGCCGCCAGGGCCTGGCCCAAGAGGGGCTGCACCTCCTCCACTGTCAAGCCTGGAAGCCAGTCACTCAGTCGCCCCACCGGACGACCGCTTAACCCGCAGGGCACGACGGCCTCAAAACCTTCGAGATCACAATTCACGTTGAGTGCGAGCCCGTGCTGGGTGATCCAGCGGCGGCAACCAACCCCAATCGCCGCCACCTTGGCGCCGTCCAACCAGACCCCGGTGAGGCCTTCGATCCGCTCACCCTGCAGCTCCAGAAGCTCCAGCACGTCGATCACCACCGCTTCCAACTCACGCAGGTACCAGTGCAGATCAGGCTGATGCCGGCGCAGATCAAGCACTGGATAGGCCACAAGCTGACCGGGCGCATGGTGCGTCACCTCCCCTCCCCGATCGATCCGATGCAGGGGCGCCGGAGGGTGCGAGGGATCAAAGCGCAGATGCTGCTCACTGGCACCACGGCCAAGGGTGTAGCAGAGGGGATGCTGCAGCAACCAAACAGCCTCGGGGTGGGCCGCTCCCGGCTCCACCAACAGCCGCTCCTGCCAGGAGCGCTGCCAGTTCCAGGCCTCTGAAAATGACACAGGCGAAGCGGGCTCAAAAAGAAATGCCGCAGCCTGCATTGCCCCCTGGTTTGGCGTCTCTAGGTTGCGGATATCGTCTGGCACCGGAGGGATGCCGTGAAGCTGCTGATCCATGGTCGCAATCTCGAACTGACCCCTGCTCTGCGCGACTACACCCAGTCAAAGCTGGAGCGGGCGGTGCAGCACTACAACGACATGGTCAAGGAAGCGGATGTGCATCTTTCCGTAGCCCGCAACCCGAGAGTTCCCCAGCAAACAGCGGAGGTCACCGTCTTCGCCAACGGCACCGTGATTCGCGCCCAGGAACGCAGCGAAAACCTCTACGCCAGCATTGATCTGGTTGCCAACAAACTCTGCCGACAACTGCGTCGGTTTAAAGAGCGCCACAGCGACCATCACCACAGCCATGGCCATCGCGCCAGCGAGACGCCCCCCACCGATGCGGTGACCAGTGAGGCACCCATCGATGGCTCGCTACTCGACGGCAAGGAGGCCCAACTCCCTGAGCCCGCGGTGCGTCGCAAATACTTCGCCATGCCACCGATGCGCATGGAGGAAGCCCGCCATCAGCTCGATCTGATCGATCACGACTTCTACCTCTTTCGTGATGCGGAGAGCGGTGAGCTGCAGGTGATCTATCGCCGCAACCACGGTGGCTACGGCGTGATTCAGGCTCGGGACTGATCACGGGCTTCCAGCCCGGCTCCCGCGCCAGGATTCCATGCCCCCAGTGCCGCTTCCGACCCGCCGGCAGGATCTGCCTGAACTGGCCCCCCTGATCCACCAAGCCCTGCTGGATCCCCACCTGACGCCCGAACAGCTGCAGGAGGGCTGTGACGCGGCGCGGCAACTTGGGATGGGTGGGCTCTGCACCAGCCTGCGTCATCTGCCGATGCTGCGGGAACGGCTTGGTGCCCCTGGTGCAACCCGACTGATCGCCACCATTGCCTTCCCCTTCGGTGGCCTCCCTAGCGAGCTGAAGCAGGCGGAAGCGGAATGGGCAGCAGAGCAAGGGGCAGACGCCCTGGATGTGGCCCCTGATCTGGCCGCATTAGCTACCGGGGATGGCAATCAGTTCGCAGAGGAGCTCGCCACCCTGGGCGCAATCGGCCTTCCGATCACGGTGGTGCTCGACCTGAACCGCCTGGCTGACGATCGGCTGGAACTAGCGGTTGAAGCGGCCCTCGATGCCGGGGTCTGCGCCCTACAGAGTGGCCCTGGCTTCGGGCCAGGGGTCACCCCAGCCCAGATCCAGCGCCTGCGAGGACTCTGCCGCGCGCGCTGCGGGATCAAAGCCGTGGGCGGTATTCAGCAGCTGGAGACCTGTGCGGCGCTGATCGAAGCCGGTGCAACAGCGCTGGGCACGAGCCATGGCCCTCAGTTGCTTCAGGAACTGCGCCGTCCCTCCTCAGGCGGCTCCCATGGGGACTGAGCGACGCCTCGAGGGTCTAGCGCTGAAGGTGGGCCCCCTTGGAGAACACGATCGACTGCTCACCCTGCTGAGTCGGGAATCGGGAGTGATCCGACTGGCTGTTCCCGGAGCCCGCAGGCCGCGCAGCAGCTTGGCCGCAGCGGTGCCCCTCACCCAACTGGACTTGCAGGTGGTCGGCCAGCGAGGTCTCCCACGGATCCGGCAGTTGCGGGTGCAGCACAGCTTCAGCGCCGTCGGACAGCGGCTGGAAACCCTGGCCGGTGCCCAGGCGCTGGCGGAACTTTGCATCGCCCTGGTGGCCGGTGACGATCCGATGCCAGGACTCCTGGACATGGTGTTGCTGCATCTGGAGCGGCTGGAGCAGTGGAGTCGGCTCCAACCACCCCAACCGACCCTCGCCCTGGCCGGCACGGTGCAGGCCTGCGTGCACCTGCTCGCCCTCGGCGGCTATGGGCTGCCGCTCCAAAGCTGCTGCCGCAGTGGCTCCGCCCTGATACCACCCATTGGCCAGTGGGACTGGCGCTGCAGCCTGCTGGCGGAGGAAGGCTTTGCCATCGAGCGCCAACCGGGGGCCGCGATTCAGCTCAACCCATCGGAACTGGCCCTCCTGCAGCGACTCCCCAGGGCCGAGCTCCCCCACCGACGCGATGGTGAGCTGATGGGACCAGTCGATGTCTGGCTACGCCTGCTCACGGTTGTGGAGTGCTGGATCAGGGCCCATCTGCCCCGGCCGGTCCGTTCCCTCGCCATGGTGCGGGAGGCTGGGCGATCATGACCCGGTCACGGCAGCCACTTTGAGCGGTCCATCTCTGAACATCCCGGAACCAGCCCTACCGACCGGGGGCAATCCAGAAGGGGGACGTGGTCTCCAGGCCGTTCTCAGGCTTGAGGATTTCCGCAAACTCTGGATCGGCCAAATCTTCTCCCAGCTGGCCGACAAGTTCTACATCGTGCTGATGGTCTTCTTGATCGATCAGCACCTGCTGCTGACGCAGCAGCACAACGGGGTCCTGGCGGATGTCGCGTCCGACTACGGCTTCGACATCAGCACCCGCACCCAGGTGATCACGCTGCTGGCCACCGGAATCTTTGTCGCCAACACCATTCCCGCCATGGTGCTGGGAAGCGTGGCTGGGGTCTGGGTGGACCGCTGGCCCAAGCGACGGGTGATGGTGGCCTCCAACGGCCTGCGGGCGCTCCTGGTGTTGCTCACACCGCTCTGTCTGATCCCCGGCCCCCAGATCCTCGGATTGCCCTGGGGCTACTGGGGACTCCTTGTGATGACCTTTCTGGAGTCAATCCTGACCCAGTTCTTCGCACCGGCGGAACAAGCCGCGATCACGCTGCTGGTGCCAGGAGAACACCTGCTCGCTGCCAACTCGCTCTACCAAACAACGAGCATGGGCGCCACGATCGTGGGCTTCGCCCTTGGGGAACCGATCCTTCGCGCCCTCAACCTGGCCTCGGAGCGGCTCGGTATTCCCGGTGGGGAATTCACTCTGCTGCCCTTTTGCTACGGCATGGCGGCCCTGAGCCTGCTGGCGATCCGGCGGGATGAGCCCCCCCGAACCAGCTCTGGACGCTCCGTCTGGCAGGAGATCGGCGAAGGGATGCAGGTTCTCAGGCACTTTCCGACCGTACGAAGCGCCATGGTGCATCTGGTGCTGCTCTACAGCCTGCTGGCGGCCCTCTATGTGCTGGCCCTCCAGCTCGCCGCACTGATCACCAACCTCGGCCCCTCCGGCTTTGGCACTCTGCTGGCCATGAGTGGCCTGGGCATGGCCGTGGGCGCTGTACTGACCGCCCAACTCGGCCATCGCTTCAGCCGCCGCCGCCTGACGGCAGCCGGTCTGGGAACGATCACCTGGTCGCTGCTCCTGCTCAGCCAGTTCAAGGGCTCCCTGAGCGGGACCCTGGGCCTTTGCGGAATTCTCGGCGTAGGTGCTGCCCTCGTGGCAATTCCAGCCCAGACCACGATTCAGGAGGACACCCCTGAACACCAGCGGGGGCGCGTGTTCGGCCTGCAGAACAATCTGATCAACATCGCCCTCAGTCTTCCGCTCGTGCTGGCGGGGACCCTGGTGAGCCGTGTGGGCCTCTCCCCGGTGCTGGGACTGCTTGCGATCCTCGCTCTGATTGCTGCACTAGTGGAGCGCCCCTGGAAGCGCTGCTAACTTTCTTGTTCAGCAGAGGGGAAGCAGCG
This sequence comes from Synechococcus sp. BS55D, assembly GCF_004332415.1. Lineage (NCBI taxonomy): Bacteria > Bacillati > Cyanobacteriota > Cyanophyceae > Synechococcales > Synechococcaceae > Synechococcus > Synechococcus sp. BS55D. The sequence continues at coordinate 28,242 of NZ_PHQT01000005.1, read as the reverse complement.
GGTGGCGCATATCGCCTGGCTGGGCAAAAAATCACCGTTCTGCGGCAACGTCACTTACGGGCTGAGCACCACGGAAGCCCTAAAGGCCCGTGGCCATCAGACCAGCTTCATCCATTTCGACAACCCGGAGGCCCCGGCCAATCGAACCACCTCGCTGCTGGCGAACGATCCGGACGTCAGCCTGCCGTACCTCATCAAATCGCAGGTTTACACAATCCCTTCACCAGGGGCTCAAAGGGAATTACGCGAATCCCTAGAACGGCTTCAGCCCGATCTGGTCCACGCCAGTCTCACCCTCTCCCCCCTGGATTTCCGCCTCCCAGACCTCTGCCAGCAACTGGGAGTGCCTCTGGTCGCAACCTTTCACCCACCCTTCGATGCCGGCCTGCGCAACCTCACCGCTGGCACGCAACAACTGACCTACCAGCTGTATGCACCGGCCCTGGCCCGCTACGACAGGGTGATCGTGTTCTCCGATCTGCAGGCTGAAGTGCTGGCCCGACTCGGGGTTCGTGAAGAGCGGCTGGCCGTGATTCCCAATGGCGTCGACCCCCACTGCTGGGCCCCAGGGGATCCCAGCACGGTCAGCCCAGGGCAGCAGGCGGTACGCGAACGACTGGGCGACGACCGGATTTTCCTCTACATGGGGCGGATCGCCACCGAAAAGAATGTCGAGGCCCTGCTCAAGGCCTGGCGGCTGGTCAATCCCCGTGGCTGCCGGTTGGTGGTCGTGGGAGACGGCCCCCTCCGCACCACCCTGCAAAACGCCCATGGCAATGGCAGCGTGACCTGGTGGGGCTACGAGTCAGACCTCTGCACCCGGGTGGCCCTGATGCAGGCAGCCGAAGTGTTCGTTCTCCCGAGCCTGGTGGAGGGCCTCTCGCTCGCACTGCTGGAAGCGATGGCTTGCGGTTGTGCCTGCGTGGCCACAGACGCTGGTGCCGATGGGGAAGTACTCAACGAAGGCGCAGGCATCGTGCTGAGCACCCAGGGGGTCACCACCCAGCTGCGCACCCTCCTACCAGTGCTTCGCGACCAGGAGGTGCTCAGCGCCGAACTGGGCCGACGCGCCCGCGAGCGGGTTCTGGAGCGCTACACCCTCAGCCGCAATATCGAAGCGATCGAAGCCCTGTACGCCGAGCTACTCAGAACCCGCACCAGCCACGCTGCTTGATGACCCGCTGAACCATCAGAGCAGGTTTCGGCCGTGTTCAGACGCAGCCACAACCGCCTCGATCAATGCGGAGCGAAGGCCTGCCTGCTCCAACCTACGGAGAGCGGCCATCGTGGTGCCACCAGGTGACGCCACCATGTCTTTGAGCTGGCCGGGATGCAGCTCCTGCTCCTTGAGCAACGCGGCCGTACCGGCCAACGTGCGATGGGCCAGGTGATGGGAGAGATCGCGGGGCAGGCCTGCGGCGACGGCGCCATCAGCCATCGCCTCCGCCACCATGGCCACATAGGCCGGACCGGACGAGGTGAGAGCCAAGAACGCATCCAAAAGCGACTCGCCCAACTCAAGAACCTCACTGACCGGGGAAAAGAATGCCTTGACCCGCTGCTGATCCTCTGGAGTGAGCCCCTGCCCCCAGGCCAGACCGGTGAGGCCAGCCCCCACCAGACACGGGGTATTTGGAACCGCGCGAACGCAACGTCGTCCGGGGAAGGCAGCCTCAAGGCGCTCGAGGGTCACACCAGCCAGAACAGAAATCAGAATCGGGGACGTCCCCTCCGGCACAGGCGGTGCAGAAGCCGCAACCCCATCAAGCTGATGGGGCTTGATCGCCAGCAGCTGGACATTGCACGTCCAAACCGAACGCGCCTCCGGATCCGCTGCAGCCAAAAGATGCACGCCCTGGGGCAAGGACGTCGCTAAGCGCTGGCAGGTTGACGCTTGTCCAACAACCGCGATCACATCGTCGGCCGAGACAACACCCTGCTCAAGCAGAGGCAGCAGCAGAGCCTGAGCCATCCGACCCAGGCCGATCACCCCCAGAGAGTCAGGCACAGTGCTGAAGCAGGGCTCAAAGCGCAGCGGCAGTCGCACCGCCCCAGGCTGGGGCAGGAGCCATGCTGGCCTCAGCGGATGACTGCTCCACATCTCGGCTCACCACCGTGGGGGAGGAGGCCTCTTCGTGGCCGGCGTTGGTCACGCTCACGCAGCTTGGAGCGAACAGGAAGATACTTTCACCGACCCGCTCCTGGTGGCCGTCGATGGCAAAGGTGCCCCCTGCCACAAAATCCACCGCACGCTGAGCCTGGTCGGGCTCCATCATCGTGAGGTTGAGAATCACGGTTTTGCGCTCGCGCAGCGCCTGGATCGCCTTCGGCATCTCATCAAAGCTGCGGGGCTCCATGAGCATCACCTCAGCCGCCGCAGTGCTGATACCGGGCATCCCGATCACATTTGAGCTGCCACCGAAGGGGGAGTCGCTGCCGAAGGGATTGTCAGAACCGAGCGGTGCGAGAGCGCCACCGCTGGCATGGGTGGCCCCGGAATCAGCCTCATGCTCTTCGCCGGTGTCGTAGTCGAGATCGTCATAGTCGCCATCGAGATAATCATCACCGGCAACAACGGCGCGAAGGCGGGAAATCAGCGACACCTGGAGTCTGCAAAACCTTGACCCTGAATAGCGCTCCGTCGGAGCCGGAGCAAGCGTTAAACAGCAGATTGCTGCAAGGGCCGCGCACCGAACAGAGCCGAACCGAGCCGAACCCAGGTCGCTCCGGCCGTTACTGCGTCCTGCCAGTCACCGCTCATCCCCATGGAGCACTCATCAAGACCCAGGTCATCGGCCAACCGCCGGCACTCCTGAAAGAGCGCCAATCGCTCCTGCGACTCCAGCCCCAGCGGGGCCATCGTCATCAGGCCGGTGATCCGTAGATGGGGAAGGCCTTGCAGCTCCTCCCAGGCAGCCCGAAGATCCTCAGGGTCCCAGCCGCCCTTGCTCGGATCTGGGCGCAGCTTGACCTGAAGCATCAACTGGGGATGACGCTGCTCCTCCTCCGCGATCCTCGAGACCCTCCGGCACAGGGCCAAGGAATCAATCGAGTGAATCACGGGGAACGCCCTCACCACCTGACGCACCTTGTTGGCCTGCAGACGACCGATGAAATGCCAGCGCAGATCCTGCAGGTCCCCTAAGGCCTCCTGCTTGGGCAGCGCCTCCTGAAGACGGCTTTCTGCAAAGTCCTGCTGCCCGAGTCCTGCAAGGAAACGGATCGGCTCCGCAGGATGGCCTTTACTGACCGCAAGCAGACGGGCTGAAGGCGGCAAGGCTTCCCCGAGCTCTGCCCAACGCCTTGAAAGATCCGCTTCGATCATGGTCAAAACAGGCGCAGAGACCGCACTCAGATGAACGTCTGGTCGAACAGCTCCCTCCAGAGCTCCTGATCAGCGGCTCCATCGCGTCGGCTGCGCGCCAAGTTGAGCTCAGCGTGATGGCGCGCATCCTGGTAGGGGATCACCTCAAACTGAGCACCACGGGGCTGCAGGGTGACAAGGAAAAACATCCGCTGTGCATACAGCGTGGCGTAAATATCACGGCCCTCTCCCGCCGGCGCGACGCGATACAGCATGCCGAAGGTGGGGTGATTCAGATAGCGCTCGGCGCCCACAGATTCAGATCAGGAATCACAGTGCACCGTACTTCCCACGCAAACCAACCATCAGCAAGAGAACAATCGTTGCCAAAGAATTGAGAACAGCCGAGGCCGGAGTGGTCTTCGAAGCGGCTCGAAAATGCGAAGCCGGGCGCCATTGGCCGCCCCGGGCTAGCAGCGCATCCGCCCCCTGTTCGGCCCTCAGCAAGATGTTGGCGAGCAATCGCTCTCCAACAGAAAGAACAAGGCCGAAGGACGCCTTGAACCCGAGCCTGCGCAGGTTCACCGCACGACTGGCGAGGGCACGCATCAGATTCTGGAGCTCCTCCTGAACCAGCGGAAGGAAGCGCAGTGCGAGCAAGAGCTGAAAACTCAAGCGCTCCACCGGAACACCTAAACAGGCCAGAGGGGCGAGACCCCAGCTCAGGGCCCAGACCAAGTCTTCACTTGGGGTTGTCAGCAGCATCAAATTGACGCTGTGAATCACCGTGATGATGAGCGTGGCGCTGCTGAGGCCCAGCTCGGCGGAACGCCGATCAATCACAAGCGGACCAAGGCTGAGTGGACCAAGCCGGACAGGGCCCAGCCGCCAGATATCCCAAGAGGGCACCTGCAGTGAGAGGTCGGGAAGTTCCTGGGGTGAGCGAAGGGGCCAAGAGGCAGCGGGATCACCGGTGGGCAGGAACGCAGCCAGCAGCCCCACGCCGCCCCCGAGCAGAGCAAGCAAGAGCAACGAACGCCACCAGAGCCTTGGCGGCAGGCCACTCAGCAGCGTGAGCAGAAGCAGCAGAGCCAGAAGGGAGAGCCGCCAGATCGGACCGGCCAGCACAGGGGTGAGCAAGAAAAGCAGCACCCAAGCGAACTTGAGGCGTGGATCAATCAGTCGCAGCCAGCTCTCACGGCCATCCACGAACTGCCCGATGGGGATCTGCCTCAGCCAGTCCATCGTTTAGTCCTGACGGTTCTGCTGGCGAGCCAAATCTCGCTCCGCATCCCGCTGCTGTTTACCCCGCCAGAACAGCTTCAAAGGAGTGCCATCGAAACCAAGCCCTTCGCGGATCTGGCGTTCCACGTAGCGACGGTAGGTATCGCCAAACAGCTTGGGATCATTCACGAACAAGGTGAAGCTCGGTGGACGGCTGGCCACCTGAGTGCCGTAATACAGCCGACCTTGACGACCTCCGCGGGTGGTCGGTGGACTGCGCCAGCTGAGGGCCTCCTTGAGCACTTCATTGACAACCGAAGTGCTGACCCGGCGCCGATGTTGCTCCACCGCGAGTGCCGCGAGCGCAAAGATGCTGTCCACCCGCTGGCCGGTCAGAGCGGAGGTGAACAACATGGGCGCCCAATCGAGGAAGTAGAGCTTGGCGCGCAGCTCCTTCTCCATCGCCGGCATGGTGTGGCTGTCCTTCTCGACCGCATCCCATTTGTTCACCACCACCACACAGGCGCGACCCTCCTCTTCGATTCGACCAGCGAGACGCTGATCCTGCTCGGTCACACCATCGAGAGCATCGATCACAAGCACGCAGACATCACTGCGTTCAATCGCCTTGAAACTGCGATTGATCCCAAAAAATTCAGGCCCATAGTTGACACTGCGCCGGCGGCGAATGCCAGCGGTGTCCACCAGCCGCCAGGGCATGCCCTGGCGCTCAAGCTGGGTATCAATGGTGTCGCGCGTGGTGCCGCGAATGGGGCTCACGATCGCGCGCTGCTCGCCGCAAATGGAATTAAGCAGACTCGACTTACCCACATTGGGACGGCCGACAATCGCCATCTGGATCGGTTCATCGTCCTCCCCCTCCTCCTCCTTGGGAGGAAGAAAGGTGAGCACCTGATCCAGAAGATCCCCGGTTCCTGCACCATGAATCGCGGAAATCGGGTGGGGCTCGCCCAGACCCAATCCCCAGAACTCAGCCGCCATGGCCAGCCCCTGATCGGGAGACTCGCACTTGTTGACCGCTAAGAGCGTGGGGCAGCGCTGGGTGCGCAACCATTCGGCGATCGCCTCATCAGCGGCTGTTACCCCCTGCTGCCCATCCACGATGACGACAGCCACACAGGCCTCGGCCATGGCCAGATTGGCCTGCTCGCGAATCTCCGGCAGAAACTCACTGTCGTCGTCGAAAACGAGACCACCGGTATCAACCACCTTGAATTCACGATCCCCCCAATAGCCGTCCTGATAGGTCCGGTCGCGGGTGACTCCGGGCTCGTCATGGACGATCGCCTCGCGCGTGCGGCACAGGCGATTCACCAGCGTCGACTTGCCGACATTGGGACGCCCGATGATCGCGACAACCGGACGCGCCAAGACAGACAAGGAAAAGGACTTTCTTGACAGTACAGAGGCACCCCTCCAGGCACTCAAGGAGGAGGAATAGGAAATCTTCCTAAGAGAGACTAATGAGACCCAGCCGAGACCGCTAGCCCTTGGGCAGTGCAGCAAGCGTCACAAGCCATGCTCGAGCTCATTGCGACCCTCGTCGTCGACCTCTCCGACCAGCGACTCACCGTCTTGGACCGCAACCAGCAGGTTGTGCGCGTGATTCCCGTCAGCACCGGCAAAGCATCCACACCGACCCCGACCGGCGAGGCCTCTGTGCTCACGAAATACCGCTCTGTGACCATGCGAGGGCGGAACTATGTGGCCCCGGGCGTGCCCTACGCCATGTGCATCACCGCCAATGAACTGATCTGCATGCACGGAGCCCCCTGGCAGGAAGACGCCGGCCAGGCCTTTGGCGTACCCCGCAGCAATGGCTGCGTGCGCATGCCCACCCATCAAGCTCGCTGGTTGTTTGAGAACACCCCCAAAGGAACCAAGGTGATCATCCAAGTGTGAGCTGAAGGCCCTGCGCGGGCCTTCAGCTCACCGGCGGGTCCCCGGGATGACCTCGCACCGGATCCTCCGGCGCTGGCAATAACTCCGGCACAGGCCCCTGCTCCGGCAAGGGATCACCCCGCCCCGCCAACCAGGCCAGCAACCAGTTGACCGCCGTGGCCCTCCGCGTACGCCGGGGGTAGAGGGCACCGATGCGGTACCCCTGAAAACCAAGCTGCTGTTTGAGCAGTTGCTTGTGCGCCGGCGGGACCGAACGGGTGAGCTGCACGGAGGCCGGCCGTGTGGCAATCACCTCCGGAGCCTGTGGGTAGGCCAGCCTCCAGGGCTCAGGAGTCTCAGGTCCTGCACTCCAGGGCTCTCCTGGAGAGCGGGGTTGATAACCAAGCCTCTCCCAGACCAGCGTCGCCACAAAGCGATCGGAGAGGCGGTCCTCCAGAATCCGTTCCAGTAGAGCCGCGCTGAGCGGCCAAGGTTGCGCCGTCATCAGACCAATCAGACCCGAAGCCATCGTTTCACGACAGCACTTAGCAACTCCTTAATCCCTCCATTACCTTCGACGGATGTATGTGTTTGACACGAGTCTCGATAGCGCGAGTCGGATCGACTCGGCTCAGTCCACGCACCGCCTGAGCTTCCGCCTGCCCGACAGCGTGCTTCGCAGGGCCCGCCGGGATCGCCGCCAGTTCCTACAGGGCCGTGACGGCCTGGCCATGCCCTGGGACGCCGATGGCCGGGTGACCTTCACCTACTCAGTGGCATCAGAGCGGAGTCGTCCGGTCTATTGCGACCGTCGCGATCAGCCCCTGCCAGCTCGGCAGCTGAGTCAGGTGCGAGCTGGATCGGCCGTGCGTCTCACCCTGAGGCAAGTGCGCAAAGGCGGGGGGCGTCCAGGCACCCGCCTGGAGGTGCTCAAAGTGCAGCTGCTGCACGTTGATGCCCCGCTACCAGGGGGTCCTGCAGCCCCCCACAGCATCCAGTCGTTTGATCTGCAGTTGCCGGTGGATCTTGCTCAGGAGGTGGAGCGTCTGGCCCAGGCAGAGGACTGGTCCACCACCGCCTGGCTGCGCAATGCAATTGAACAGCAGGTTGCCCGCAGTCGTGCGCGCTTGAGCAACCACGAGAACGCTGCTTGAAGGGCAGGATGGAGAGGTAGTTCAGCGATCGATGTCGCTCCCTGCCCCCCCGCGTTTTCAAAGCGACCTCACACTCCCCGGACTGGGTACGCCGCGGCGGCTGCGCTGCCGAGTTCTGCAATCCCCCCTGGCCGGCGTCAGTGATCGGATCTTTCGAAGCCTGGTGCGGCGCTGGGCACCGGATGCACTCCTGTTCACGGAAATGGTCAACGCCACGAGCCTTGAGCTTGGCCATGGCCGGCGCAAGGTCGAGGAACTGGCCGAGGAATCCGGGCCGATCGGCGTGCAGCTTTTCGATCACCGCCCGCAGGCCATGGCAGATGCTGCCCGGCGAGCGGAAGCAGCGGGTGCCTTCCTGATCGACATCAATATGGGCTGCCCGGTGCGAAAAATCGCCCGCAAGGGCGGCGGCAGCGGCTTAATCCGCGATCAGGATCTGGCTTGTCGGATTGTTGAGACGGTCGCTGCCGCTGTGACCCTGCCGGTGACCGTGAAAACCCGTCTTGGCTGGTGCGGTGAAGACGGCAGTAGCGCCGCGGCCGTGGCCTGGTGCCGACGGCTGGAAGGCGCTGGTGCTCAGCTGCTCACCCTGCATGGCCGCACACGAGAACAGGGCTTCAAGGGGCAGGCCGACTGGCTTTCGATCGCAGCGGTGAAACAAAACCTGGCGATTCCGGTCATCGCCAACGGCGATGTGAACAACCCGGCCGACGCCCTCCGTTGCCTGGAAACCACTGGAGCGGATGGGGTGATGGTGGGGCGCGGCACGATGGGAGCGCCCTGGCTAGTCGGGCAGATCGATGCCGCCCTGGCTGGTCGGCCTATCCCCACGACTCCAGCCGCGGCCGATCGGCTGGCCATTGCGCGTGAACAGCTGCTGGCCCTGGTGGACTGCCGCGGCGATCACGGGCTCCTGATCGCAAGGAAACACATGAGCTGGACCTGCACCGGCTTCAGTGGAGCGCCCCAGCTCCGCCACGCCCTGATGCGCGCCCCGACGCCCGCTGACGCGATCGCTCTTCTCGATGCCGCAGGCCGGTCGCTGGCAACAGCCCCCCCCCCGGCTGCTGAAGCGCCGTGAACCTGCTGCCCCTCCTGGTTCTGCTTTGGCCCCTCTGGCTTCAACGTCGTCCAGAGCAGAGCTCTCCCCTCTGGGCTCGACGCAGTCTGATCCTGCTGATCACCCTGCTCACAGCCCGTTACCTGGTGTGGCGACTGAGCGCCAGCCTCAACGTCAGCACAGCCCTGAGCACCAGCCTCAGCCTGCTGCTCCTGCTGAGCGAAGGCTGGCTGCTACTCACAGGACTGGTGCCCCTATGGCTGGCCTGGCGGTCATTCCCCGACCGCCGCAACGAGGTGGAGGAATGCGAGCAGCGATGGAGAGCCAGTGGCTGGCGACCCTGGGTGGACATCCTTGTACCCACCAAAGGAGAACCACTCGCCGTCCTCGAACGGACCCTTGTGGGTTGCTGCAATCAGACCTACTCCAACAGCATCGTCTGGCTGCTGGATGACAGCGGACGCAAGGACGTTCGGAAGCTTGCTGCTGAACTGGGATGTCGCTATCTGCATCGCCCCCAGCGGAACGGCGCGAAGGCCGGCAACCTGAACCACGGTTTGCGCCATTGCAACGGCGAGCTCGTGGCCGTGTTCGATGCCGATTTCATCCCACAACGCCACTTTCTCGAACGCTGCATCGGTCTTCTGATGGAACCGGGTGTCGCCCTGGTGCAGACACCGCAGAACTTCATCAATGCCGATCCTGTGATGCGCAATCTCGGAATGGAGCAGCGCCTGCTTCCCGATGAAGAAAGTTTCTACCGCTGGATCGAACCGGTGCGTGACGGCTGGGACGCCGTGGTCTGCGCCGGCACCTCCTTTCTGGCACGTCGCGCCGCCCTTGATGCTGTTGGAGGCTTTGTTGAGCAGGCGATGTCGGAGGACTTTGTCACCGGAATCGCCCTGCGACGCAGCGGATGGCGGTTGCTTTACCTGCAGGAGAAGCTGAGTGCTGGCCTGGCGGCAGAAACGATGGCCGACTTCGTGCGCCAGCGGCAGCGCTGGGCTGCCGGGACGCTCCAGAGTTTGCGACTAGCGGATGGCCCGCTGGCGCCAGGACTAGGCCTCGGCCAGCGGATCGCCTACCTCGAGGGAGTGCTGCATTGGTGCAACAACCTGCCCCGGCTTGTGCTCATGCTGATGCCCTTGAGCTACGGGTTGCTCGGTGTGGTGCCAATTCTGCTGACCCCTGAGGCGATCATCTCTCTACTGCTGCCGCTCTGGGCGACGCTGCTTCTGAGCCTGGGCTGGCTCAATCGCGGCTCAAGGGCCGCCTTCCTGAGCGAACTGACCGGGTGGGTCCTGACGGTGCCGCTCACCCTCACCGTGATCAGCCGCATGCTCGGCCGTTTCCATGGTTTCCGGGTGACGCCGAAGCATCAACGGCGCGACCGAGGCAGCTGGAGCCTGGGCCTGGTGATGCCGCTGCTGGCGCTGCTACTCCTCAACCTCATCAACCTGGCGGGCCTCTTAGCTCCAGAGACAGCCCTTGAGGAGGTAACGCCCCAAGGACAGCTCCTGGGCCTGTTGTGGGCCACCCTCAACACCCTGAGCCTGCTGGTCGCCCTTCGAGCCTGCTGGGATCCCGCCGTCTCCGATCCAGCCCCCTGGCAGCAGCTCTCGCTCTCAGCAGCCCTTGAGGACGCTGGAGGTCATCACCACCCCTGCCGGATCACAGCGATCAGCGAAAGCGGTGTGGAAGTGCAGCTGCCTGGCCGCCCACCACCGATCGTTGCCAGTACCAAGCTTCGTTGGTCCGATGAGCTGCCAGCCCTCGGGGTCACGCCGTGGGAGCCATCCAACCGCAGGAAACAGGCCGATCAACTCGCCCTGCGCTGGCAGCCGCTCTCGTCCCATGAACGCCGCAACCTCTACCGCTGGCTGTTCACCCGTCCTGGCTGCTGGGTGGAGCGCCAGGCCGGTGGGGAATGGATCTCTTTGCTTGTGCTCTGCCAGCGAATCCTGCCCCCATGGCGCGGACCGGCACCGTTTCAACGCAGCCTGGTGCCGCAGAGAGTCAGCCCAGCAGCAGATCGCGAGTGCCGGTAATCGCCTGGGTAGCGAGGAGCAGAGCCACCAGCACATTGATCACGACGTGAAGTCGGCGCACCGCATCACGACGTGCGATTTCCTTTTGCAAGGCCACCGAGAGCAGAAGCATCCCTGCAAGCAACACACCACCCCAGTAATGGGACTGCCAGAAGGCCAATTGCAATGGGGAATCGGCGAGACGCTCCACCTCCGGCTGAGCCCCCAGCACCAACAAACCCAACCAGCAGCCGAAGGCCCAGAGCAAACGACGCCCTGTCCGACCTGTGCGCAAGAGCCCCCCATAGGCGGCTGCAACGCCGATGGAAGCAAGCAGGATTCCGGCTAAACGCGCTGCACGGTCGTCCGCCGCGGGCATTCCTTCAGCCCAGGCAGACGCCACATCGTGACCAAAGGCAATCAGCACCGCCAGCACAACAGCCCCCGTCAGCCAACGCCCATGGTCGGCATGCTCGATCGGCACCGTCGGTGGAATCGGATTGATCTGGAGCCGGCGCTCGCGAGCCAAGATTCCCAGGCGGATCGTCGCCCCCACCACCGGATACACAAACAGAATGATCAGGACGGGATGCAAGAGGGCGAGGCCTTGCATCGGGGTGAGGGTGGGAAGTGAAAGCTCTGACACCACGGAGCCGATCGCGACCAAGAACTGCACCTTCACCTTTAAGGCAGCACTTCTACGGCAGAACCGGCGGACTGGGAACGCCCTGCGATCTCTGCCGGATCAGAAGCTGGGAGAAATAAGGCCTTTTCTGGGCTGACACAGCATCGGCCGTGATCACATGCTGATCGGGCCAGCCGACACGCTCAGCAAACAGGGCCTCGGCCAGCAGGCCCTGCTGCTCCAACAACGGCTGCACCCAGAGCCAACGATGGCCGAGCTTGAGCAGAGCCAACACCATCGCCTGCTGGCGCGCCTGCTCGAGTAGGGCGAGTAAATCGTCGGGGCGGTCTGGGCAGGGTCGAATCAGCAGAGCCTCCTGCTGAAAGGCCAGAGGCCAGGCTCCCGCCGCAGCAGCGGCCGCGACCGAGGACACCCCTGGAATCACCTGCAACGGGCATTCCGGATGGTGTTTTTGGAGTGCCAGCAACACATAACTCCCTGTTGCAAACAGAGAGACATCCCCTTCGCAGAGAAACACCACGCGCTGGCCCGCGGCCACCTCGGCAGCCAATGCATTGGCTGCCGCCAGCCAGGCCGCCCGCAACGGCTCGGCCTCCCGAACCATCGGAAACACCAAGGGCAGTTGCCGCTGCCCACTCTCCAAAAAGCGCTCCACGATCGTGAGCGCCATCCCCGAGGCCGTGAGCGAGGCGACCGGGTAAGCCACAGCATCCGCCGCCCTCAACGCTCGATAGCCGGCAAGGGTGAGAAGGTCCGGATCTCCAGGCCCCACCCCCAGGAGCACCACTCCTGGAGATGCGGCTGGCCTCTCACTTCGCAGGTCCACAGGATTCGAGAAGAGGCAAACGAATCGTCTCGTTCTAGGTCAGCCCGATCAGTCGTAAAGCAATGGCAGGCCAGCCGGTGGCGGCAGCCAGCCCCAGGCAAGATGGATGTCCCAGCAGCTTCAGGGAGCGATGAGTCATCTGCGCATCTTTCCCGCCCCAAGCCACACCCCCGGCGAGGGTCCAGGGAATCCCGATGATGACCTCTCGCCCCTGCCCAGCCTGGAAAGCAATGATCCAGGCACGATTCAGGCAGAACTCCTGGAACGTGGCATCCGTTTCGAGCGCTGGCCAGCGCGCCAATCCCTGCTATCAGGCGCTGACCAGGAGGCGATCCTCAAGGTCTATGCCGATGAGGTTACTGCCGTGCAAAGCAGCGGTGGCTATGGCACGGTCGATGCCATCCGGATGACCCCTGAGCATCCCGATCGGGAAACGCTCCGCTCCAAGTTCCTGAATGAGCACACCCACGCTGAAGACGAAGTGCGCTTCTTTGTGGAAGGGCAGGGCCTGTTCTGCCTCCATCTGGGCCATGAGGTGATCCAGGTGCTGTGCTGCGCCGATGACTGGATCGCCGTTCCTGCAGGCACCAAGCACTGGTTCGATATGGGGTCTGCTCCGTCCTTCTGCGCCATCCGGTTCTTCAATAATCCAGAGGGCTGGGTCGCCCAATTCACGGGTGACCCAATCGCCAGCCGCTACCCGCTCCTGAACTAAGGGAGGCTCAGGCAGCAAGCAGCAGCCGCGCATCCACCGGCGCCCGAAGCCTCTGCAGAACATCACCTCTGGCCCCTGATCCCGCGGCGTCAGCCAACAGCAGGGCTGCCTCGAGGTCTGCGCATCGGCTGATCAGATCCCGAACCAGCGGATTGGCTTTCAGACCATCCCACTGCTCCTCTGTCGTGCCGTTACGAAGGGCCTGCAGAGAGTCAGCCACAGCCGCTGCCACGGTTGTCTTCACCGTCACCGCTGGATCAGCCATCACGACACCCGCAAGAACTGGGTCAATCTTAAAACCGACCACAGACAGCGGCGCGTCTCTTCAGGCTTCTTTTGGACTTTGCTTGCGGATTCCAACGGAGTGCATCCGCACATCCTCGGGGCGCTCGAGTTCGCCGGAGAGCGCCTCCACCTCGGCGAGAGCCAACGCTTGCAACCTTGGAACAATCACGTCCCGCGGCCAGCGCTCCTCGCAGAGCACCCAATAGAGCCCGAAATGGCGTGCCTCGCTTTGCAGCAGCCCCGCATACAGATCACGAAGTTCCGGATCCGGGCTGTGCTGCGCCAGTAGGGCCATCCGTTCGTGGCTACGGGCTTCGATCAGACCTGCCACCAGGAAGGAATCCAGCATCCGCTCCGGCTCACCACGACGCACATGCTTGGCAAGCTGGGCTCCGTAGCCCGGCGATGGCAGCGGCTCGAGGTAGCGACCGCGTGCCTTGAGAAGAGCCAACACTTGCTCGAAATGCTCCAGCTCCTCTCGCACCAAAGGGCTGAGCACCTCTCCGAGGCCCGGCTCGCAGAGATAGCGAAACATGAGCTGCACCGCGGAGCCGGCCGCCTTGCGTTCACAGTGGGCGTGATCGATCAGCACCTCCATCGGGCGGGCGATGGCCTGTTGTACCCAAAGGGCGCTGGTAGGAGCCGCCAGCCAGCGGATGCTGGCCACCGGTGTGACAGCAGCGGCCTCAGCCACGGGCAGAGGCAGCCCGCAGGTGCTGCAGAAGGCCATCCAGAGCCAGAACGTAACTCGCCGCCCCAAATCCACTCACGACTCCGACGGCACGATCCGCCAGATAGGAGTGATGCCGGAATGGCTCCCGGGCATGGGTGTTACTGAGATGCAGTTCTACGTAGGGAATCGCCACCCCCAACAGCGCATCCCGCAGAGCCACGGAGGTGTGGGTGTAAGCACCGGCATTGATGAGAATTCCATTCATCTGGCCCATCGCCTGATGAATTCGCTCCACCAGGGCACCCTCGAAGTTGCTCTGGAAACACTCCAGCTGCACACCTTCGGCCTCGGCCCTCTGGATCAAACGCTGTTCGATTACGTCCAGGGTCTCAATTCCGTAGAGGCCAGGCTCTCGGCGCCCGAGCAGGTTGAGATTGGGGCCGTTGAGCAGCAGAAGGCGCATGGCCCGATGCGATGCATGTCGAGCTGATCGTATCGAGGGGTGATGGTCCCGCGGGCTGGTAAGTTCTTGCGGTGTGGTTCGGGTCGGTGCCCGAGTGGTTAATGGGGGCGGACTGTAAATCCGCTGGCTCTGCCTACGTTGGTTCAAATCCAACCCGGCCCACCTTCCACATGCCCTTGTAGCTCAGCGGTAGAGCACTCCCTTGGTAAGGGAGAGGTCACGAGTTCAAGTCTCGTCAAGGGCTTCCATCCAACGATGGCTCGGCACCAAAGCCATGGTTGATCTCGACTCCCTCGCTTGCCTCGATGGGCTGATCTGGTTGAGAACCGGTCGGGAAGTGGCTAGCCGCCTGAGTCTCGACCAATCGTCGGTGAGCCGAAGGCAGCGAACCTGCGCCAGCAGCTTCGGGATCACTCTTGAAAAGCATGATCAGGAGTGGGTCCTGACTGGTGATCAGACGCTGCTGAACATGGAACGGGAGGTCCACCAGAGAGCCCGCCTGGCGGGACTGCATCCCCTCCGGTTGGAGGCCACCTACTGGACCCTGCCCCTGCTTTGCAGACCCGAGCCCTGCGGTTGGATCGCCGGTCTCTCCAATCTGGTGGGGATGGAGCCCAACCTATCCCTACTGCGCCAAAGAATCTGCGATGCATGGATCTGCGGCCTTCCGGATCTCCCTGCCGCCGACGACCCCGAACTCTGTGCTGTGCACCTCTGCACCATGCCGCTGCATCTGCTGGTCAAAGCGGACCACCCACTGCTGAAGGAAGCAGACATCCACTTGAGCGATCTCCAGGCCTTCCCGAGCCTGGCTCTGCCGGATGGCGCCTATCCCGTGGTCGAACGAGAACTGAAAACGCTCGGCCTCTGGAACACTCCCGTGTCCATGAGCCGTTACCGCCAGGATCGCTGGGAAGGGCGCAGCACCAAGGATGTGACCATCGTCTATGGCCACTGTCTCAGCCAGGCAGTCTCCGGTGAGGGGCTCGTTCCACTGCCTTACACACTGCCCTTTCAATCAGGGGAAACTCTGGTCACTCGTCGTGAGCTGCGCGACGAACCTGCGATCACAGCGCTGATTCAGAACTTGCGACAACGCCTTCGCCTTCTGCAGGCACAGTTCCCCGAGCTGAACATTGCGTCCTAAGAAGCCCAGGCAGGGCCAGCCAACAAAGGAAACGACCGCTTTGCAGCGCTCTGCCTCAGCGCTAGCACTTGGAAAACGGCATGGCCATGGCAGACAAGCCGCTCCTTCTGGCCCTGGACCAGGGCACCAGCAGCTCCAGGGCCGCTCTCTTTGACTCCGAGGGCCACCTGATCGCCAGCGCCTCAGCCCCTCTGGCGATCCACTACCCAGCTGATGGCTGGGTGGAGCAGGATCCCAGGCTGATCTGGCAGAGCCAACTCCAGGCGATGGCCGATCTGGAGAAGGCCCTCAGCCCCGAGCAACGCCAGGCCGTGAGCTGCTGCGGCATCACCAACCAGCGGGAAACCACCGTGCTGTGGCAGCGCAACGACGGCGCCCCCTGCGGACCAGCCCTCGTCTGGCAGGACGGCCGCACCGCCGACCTATGCCGGCAATGGAAACAGCAGGGACTGGAGACAGAGTGGCGCCAACGCACCGGCCTGCTGCTCGATCCTTACTTCAGCGCCAGCAAGATCCGTTGGCTGATCCTGCATGAAGCGGCCGCCAATGCGGCCGCGTCTCGCGATGACCTGTGCTTCGGCACCGTGGAGAGCTGGTTGCTCTGGCATCTGAGCGGGGGCACGCGGCACTACTCCGATATGAGCAATGCCAGCCGCACTTTGCTGATGGATCTGGAGCAGCGGCAGTGGGTGGACGCCTTCTGTGAGCAAGCCAGCCTGCCCCTTTCCGCGTTACCGGAGCTGGTGCCCTGCCGCGGCGACTTTGGCGCGATCACCGAAGGCCTGCCCTTCGCGGGTGTGCCGATCAAGGCCCTGCTTGGCGATCAACAAGCCGCCACCCTCGGCCAGCTCTGCCTGGATCCCGGGGAAGCCAAGTGCACCTACGGCACCGGCGCCTTTCTTGTCGTGAACACCGGCTCAGTGATCCGCCGCTCGAATGCCGGCCTACTCACCACGCTGGGCTGGACCGATGCCGATGGCACTCCCACCTATTGCCTGGAGGGAAGCCTCTTCAATGCCGGCACCGTCGTGCAATGGCTGCGCGACGGCCTAGGGATCATCGATAGCGCCGAAGCGATCAATGCACTGGCTGCCCAGGTGGACTCCGCCGCCGGCGTGATGCTGGTTCCAGCCTTCACCGGCTGGGGCACCCCCCATTGGGACCCGGAAGCCAGGGGGCTGCTGATCGGCCTCACCCGAGACAGCGATCGGCGCCATATCGCCAGGGCCGCCCTCGAGGGGATCGCCCTATCGGTGGCCACCCTGGTGCATCTGGCAGAAACGGCCCTGGGGCAAGGGCTTGGCGAACTAGCCGTCGACGGGGGAGCGGCAGCCTCCGATCCACTTCTTCAGGCGCAGGCCGACAGCACGGGCCTGCGGGTGCGCCGACCGGCCAGCCTGGAGAGCACCGCCAGGGGGGTGGCCTTGCTGGCCGGTGTGGAGTGCGGCGCCGTGGGGGATCTTCGAGCCCTGCAGGTGCAGCGCGTGGATGGAGCCACCGTGTTCATGCCTCAAATCGATGGCCCGCAACGGAACCGCTGGCGTGAGCGTTGGGATGACGCCGTGCGCCGCAGCCTGCACTGGAGCCAAGGAGACCAGGCATGAACCAGTCCTTCGACCTTGTCGTAATCGGTGGCGGCGCCAGCGGTGCGAGCGTGGCCTATGAGGCCGTACGCCGCGGCCTCAAGGTGGCTCTACTGGAGGCGTCCGACCTCGGCGGTGGCACCAGCTGCCGCAGCACCAAATTGCTTCACGGTGGCGTGCGCTACCTGGAACTGGCCTTCAAAACAGCTGATCCCGCCCAACTCCGCCTGGTGCGCGAAGCCTTACTTGAACGGGGCCATTGGTTGCGACAGGCGCCCTTTCTGGCTCATCGGCTCGAACTCGCCCTGCCCACCAGCAACCGGCTAAGCCAGGCCTACTACCGCGTTGGCCTTGGCCTCTACGACGCCCTTGCGGGGCGAACTGGCATTGGCTCCAGTCGCTGGCTGTCGTCGCAACAGCTGCGTGAGGCCCTCCCTGGGCTGCAACCAGAGCTGAACGGTGGTGTGGCCTATAGCGATGGACAGTTCGACGATGCCCGCCTCAATCTGCTTCTGGCCCTCACTGCCGAACAAGCCGGCGCCGAGATCCGCACCGGCTGCCGAGTCACCCAACTCGAGCGTGATGGCCAAGGTCGGATCTGCGCTGTCCTCAGCCTGGGGGACGATGGGCGCGAAGAACGCTGGCAGGCCCAGGTGGTGGTGAATGCCACCGGCATCCAGGCGGATGCCATTCGCCACATGGCCGATCCCGACCTGCCGCCCCGCATGCTCACGAGCCGAGGCGTGCATCTGGTGCTCGAAGCTGACCTCTGCCCGCAGGGCATCGGCCTGCTGCTACCGGCCACCGATGACGGACGGGTTCTGTTCATGCTGCCATTCTTCGGCCGCACCCTCGTCGGCACGACCGATACCCCCTGCCCTCTCGAGCAGGCCCAGACCCCTTCACCTGAAGAACACGCCTATCTGCTGTCGTACGTGCAGCGCTGGTTTCCCTTCCTCAGCGAGCTCAGGGTCAGCAGCAGTTGGGCTGGCGGCCGCCCCCTGTTGCGCCCCGCGGGAGCCAATCGCAGCAGCAGCCGCGTGGTTCGCGAACACGAGGTGGAAACTCTGAGCTGCGGCTTGGTGAGCGTGATGGGAGGCAAATGGACCACCTGCCGGCCCATGGCTCTCGACACCCTGGCGGCGGTGGAGAAACAGCTTGGACAGTCGCTTCCCGAGCCCACTGCCCTGCCTTTGCTCGGTGCGGATGGCAGTCCGGAACGCACCCCGCAGCGCTTGTGCGAGCAACAGCAACAGCTGGAAGAGCTCCTACCCGACACCCCTCTGCGGCAGCGCCAGATCGCCCATCTTCAAGCCAACCATGGACTGAAAGCCCCCAAGCTTCTGGCCGGGTGGCCTGCGGCTGAGCGGCGGCCCCTGAGCGAAGTAATTCCTATTTGTCGAGGCGAATTGCGGCACGCGATCGAACGGGAACACGCCCGCACGGTCACCGATGTGCTGGCGCGCCGCTGCCGCCTGGCCATGGTGGATCAAGCGGACGCCGAGCGCCTAGTGCCTGAGGTGCAGTCATTGCTCGCAGACAGTCGCACCAACGGCAACCTTGCAGAACCCTCCATCGACCTCAGGCTCTAAAAGCACTCAGGCCCGGTCACAGGCCCTGCGGTTCGAGATCGTCACGCATCTCTTCCACCTCTCCGATCAACCACCAACTGAAGCCGTGGGCCGGGAGGTAGACAAACCAGTTGGGCCCCGCTTCAGGGAACTCACAGCCCCAGAGCACCTCTCGCGTTCGCTGGCCCAGCCAGCGACTCAGATCCAGCCGGAAGGAGGCTCCAGCAGCAGAAAGATTGGCTGCGACGAGCACCGTCATCGACTCGCTGCAGCGGCTGTAAACGATCACCGCAGGGTGTGCGCAGTCGAGCAGGGTGAAATCACCACTGCGCAAGGCAGGCAACAGCCGTCGGCAGGTGAGCATCCGCCGATGCCAATTCAGCAGAGAACCTGGCAGTTGCTTTTGCACCTCCACATTCACCACCCGATAGTCGTATCCAGGAGCGGTGATCGGTGGCAGCACCAGCAGAGGATCCGGAGCTGTGGAAAATCCACCGTTGCGGGCAGGGGTCCAAGCCATCGGCGTTCGGTTGGGGTCACGATCCCTCAACCCGGGCCAGTCACCCATACCCAGCTCATCGCCGTAGTAGAGGCAAGGCATGCCTGGAAGGCTGTAGAGGAGTGCGTGCAGCACCCGGTTGGAACCTGGGTCACCATTGAGCAGGGGTGCCAAGCGTCGATTGATTCCCCAGTTGAGCCAATGCCCCTGCCCTTGATGCAGTCCTGTACGGATCGACTGGATCAGCTCCTCAGGCACCAGGTGTCCATCGCCAAGCCAAAGCTCATCGTGGTTACGCAGAGGCAGGGCCCAGCGACATCCAGGAACGGCCTGATGGGAGGCCTCGAGACAGAGGCGAAGATCCCGTGTGCTGCCACTGGCGATCGCGGCGAAGAGATGGGCTGTCAGCACGAAATTGAACGCCCCATGCAGCTCCTCATCCGCCAGATAGGGCGCCGCCTCATCCACTGGCTGAATCGCCTCAGCCAGTAAAAGCACATCACGGCCATGCCGCTCCACCCGCTGCCGCAACAGCTTCAAAAAGGCATGGGTCTGGGGTAAGCCCTCACAGCGGGATCCCTCCTGCTCAAACAGAAAGGGCACGGCATCGAGGCGGAAGCCATCCACCCCCCGCTCGATCCAAAAGTCCACCACCTCGAGCATCGCCTGCTGCACAAGGGGGTTCTCGTAGTTGAGGTCTGGCTGATGGCGGAGGAAGCGATGTAGGTAGTACTGCTCAGCCACCGGGTCCCATTCCCAGTTGGAGGCCTCGAAGTGTCGAAACAACACCGGCGCATCGGCGTAGCGCTGCGGGTCATCACTCCACACGTAGACCTCCCGCTCCGGGCTTCCCTTCGGTGCCCAGCGGGCGCGTTGGAACCAGGGATGCAGCGTGCTGGTGTGATTGAGCACCAGGTCGAGGATCACCTTGATCCCCTGGGAATGGGCTGCGGTGAGACAGCGATGGAAAGCGGCGAGATCTCCGAGGTCGGGGTGAATCTCCTTGAAATCAGTGATGTCGTAACCGCCGTCCTGCAGGGGTGATGGATAGATCGGTGTCAACCAGAGGGCATCCACACCCAACCAACGCAGATAAGGCAGCCGCGATGCGAGGCCCTGGAGATCGCCCGTGCCATCGCCGTTGCCGTCGGCGTAGCTACGCACGATCAGCTGATAGATGACAGCACCGCTCCACCAGGGCTGCTCCATGCCTCATCGCCGTCTCTCCTTCACTGGTGGTAGCGCTGGGGGGAGGCGTCACGCCAGCGCTGCCCACAGAACGGCAAGCAGGTTGCGAGCATGACGGCAGTCCGTCCCCAGCCATGACCAGCTCAACCGTCCCGGTGAGCCAGGCCCTACCGGATCTGGCAGCCCTGCGCGCCCCGGTGCAGAGGGGCGATACCCGCCCTGAGGGCTGGCGACGTCGCCAGCTGCAGGCAGTCGCCACTCTGGTGGAGGAGCACGAAGACGAGATCCTTGCCGCCCTGCATCAAGACCTGGGCAAACCGGAGCTGGAGGGCATGGTCGAGATCCTGGCCCTGCGGCAGGAGCTGAAACTTTGCCGACGCCAGCTGCGCCGCTGGATGCGACCTCGGCCCGTGCCCGTGCCCCTTGCGCAACGTCCGGGCAAAGCGGAGGTCATCCGAGAACCGCTGGGCTGCGTGCTGATCATTGGCCCCTGGAATTATCCCTTCCATCTCACTCTGCAGCCGCTGATCAGTGCCCTCGCCGCTGGCAACACCGCTGTGGTTAAACCCTCCGAGCAGTCTCCGGCGACCTCGTCCCTGATCGCTCGTTTGCTTCCCAGCTATTTCCCTCAGGAGGTGGTGCAGGTGGTGGAGGGTGAAGGGCCAGTCGCCGCCGCCCTCGTCGATCAGGGATACGACCACATCTTCTTCACCGGAAGTGGAGCCATTGGCGCCAGAGTTCTTGCTGGTGCGGCACCGCACCTCACCCCTGTGACGCTTGAGCTGGGGGGGAAAAGCCCAGCGGTGGTGCTTGAAGGAGCGGATCTGGCCGTGACTGCAAGACGGCTGATCTGGGGCAAGGGGCTGAATGCAGGGCAGACCTGCATTGCCCCCGACCATCTCTTGGTTCAAGCGAGCATTCGAGAGCCGCTACTGGCAGCTCTGGCCCAAGCCCGCCTCGAGCTTTATGGAGAGCAGCCGCTGCAATCCCCTGATCTGGCCCATCTCATTCATGGCCGCCAATTCCAACGACTCAGTGCTCTGCTGGAGGGGGCTCGGCAGAACGGACAGGTGCTGATCGGTGGTGAGAGCGACGCGGACACCCTGCGTATGGCACCAACAGTGATTCAGGTGGATCGCGATGACGATCCCCTGATGGAGGACGAACTCTTCGGCCCCCTGCTTCCCATGATCTGCGTGGACAACCTCGCCGCGGCAATCACAAGGATCCGTCGGCAGCCGAAACCGCTGGCGCTGTATCTGTTTGGAGGAGAGGCCCAAGACAGGTCCATGCTGCTTCAGGGCACCAGCTCTGGTGGGGTGTGTTTTAACGATGTGGTGATGCAGGTGGGTGTTCCCGAACTGCCCTTCGGGGGCGTAGGCGCTAGCGGAATGGGGGCTTATCACGGGGAGGCGGGATTCCGGACCTTTTCCCATGAACGGGCTGTGCTGAAGCGCTCCTTCGCGCTGGATGCACGACTGCGTTACCCGCCCTATGCCATCAGCCGAGGGCTGATCAAACGACTGCTCGGCTGATCCGAGACTGGCATCGCCGGCTGGGCACCTTATGGTTCGCCCAGCCGACCGAGATGCATGCGCCGCACCACCATTGCCGCCCTGGCCCTGGCGGTTCTGCTGCCTCTGCCGAGCTTCGCCGGCACTGTCACCGTCAAATCAGGTGACACCCTCTCGGACATTGCCGACCGTTACGGCATCTCCGTTGGCGCTCTGATGCGCATGAACGGGCTGCGGGATGCCAACCATGTGGAAGTGGGGCAGACGCTGCAAGTCCCAGGCCCCCGAGTGGTTGCTGGATCTGGCCGCCACACCGTGCGCAGTGGTGACACGTTGAGCGGCATTGCCGATCGCTACCGCGTCAGCGAGAAGGCACTGATCGCGCTCAACAACCTTCCCAGCGCAGACCACGTTGAACTTGGAGCAACCCTGAGGCTGCCAAGCAACGCTGTGCTGCCCAAGCCCAAACCGAAACAAGCCCCCAAACCCAAGCCTGTAGCGATCAAGGCCAATCCCAATGCCACGGCCCACACCGTGGCCAGCGGCCAAACGTTGACTCAGATCGCCAAGGCTTATGACGTGCCCGTGGCCACCCTCATACAGCTCAACGAGCTGACAGATCCCAACAAGGTGACCGTCGGCACGAAGCTGATGCTTCGCGGAACCACACCCAAACCCAATCCCAGCAAACAGACCGTCGAAGCCACACAACCTGCTCCAAAATCCCAACCCGCTCCGAAGAGTCAGACAGCCAAAGCAGTCGAAACTGCGCGACCGGTTCAAACAGCCAAGCCCACTCAAACGGCGAAAGCCTCGCCGAAACCCACCAGCAAATCCGTGCAGCCCAAGGATGCCGACTGGCGAACCTATGGCCCGCTTCAGGTGGACTGGGCCAACTGGCAGTCGATGGGTGGCAGCGATGTAGCCCCCACGCTCAACTCCGATGGCAAGCCCCTCTACATCGCCGTCAATTGCGCCGCAAACAAGATCAATGTCACCGGAGCCGATGGATCCTGGAAAAGCTGGAGTGCACCGCAGAGTGGCTTTGAGGATGATCTGGTGAAAGACCGCTGCAAGAGCAGCAAAGGCTGAATTCAAGCCACAAAGCGCAGGGGCCAGGGCTGCCGCAGAAACCGGCGACCACTGTCCCTGAGGTACAGACGCTGGATGCCGTCATCGCTTTCCTGAATCAGCTCCTCCTGCACCAAACGTCTGGCAAGCCAGCCCCAACGCTGAGGCTCCTGCTCTGAAAGAGCCTCCGTGAGCGAGCGCAGGTCATGCCCCTGCCCCTGATCCAATGCCTTCAGCACCTCAACGGCCTGTTCTGACCAGTCGGCCAAGGAGCCCTTGCTGAGGCATCGATCACAGCGACCACAAGGCGGCGAGAGCTCACCGACCGCCAACAGCAACACCTGTTGGCGGCAGTCCCCGCCCTCTGCCACCGCTTCCATGCGCCGAAGCTTTCGTTGCGCCTGCTCCAGACGCCAGCGTTCATCAGGCGGGTAGTCAGAGCCGCTCTGCCGCCGCAACGAGGCCTGCATCGCCCACCCCAAGCTGGTGCGATCTCCTGGGGAAAAGAGCACCAAACACTGGGCCGGCAAACCATCACGCCCGGCTCGACCTGACTCCTGCAGATACCCCTCAGGAGTCGAGGGGAGGTCGAGGTGCAGGACGAGGCCCACATCGGCGCGATCCACACCCATCCCAAAGGCCACTGTGGCCACCAGGACGGGACGATCCGCTTCAAGAAAATGATGGAGAGCCTGCTGGCGCGCCTCGACCTCGAGACCGGCGTGATACGAGATCGCTTCAATCCCCTCATCGCGGAGGCGAGCGGCCCAGCGCTCGACTGACCGTCGGGTACGCGCGTAGATCAAAGCGGCGCCACGGGCCTCTTGCAGGGCGGCGAGCACCTGGGGCAGGGGCTCTTTAGGGCGACGGCGCATGGTGTACACCAAGTTGTCCCGTCGCGCAGAACCAACCTGCACCAGGGGCCTCTGCAGGGCCAGCAAGCGCAGAATGTCAGCCCTGACCTGGGGCGCTGCCGTGGCGCTCAGAGCCACCACCGGCACACCCGGGCAGAGATCCCGAACCTCCCCAAGACGCCGGTAGTCCGGTCGAAAGTCATGGCCCCAGGCGCTGATGCAGTGGGCCTCATCAACCGCAAGAGCCACCAAGCGCCCCTGCCTGGCGGAGTCAGCAACGACACGGCGCACCCAGTCGTGCTGGAGACGTTCAGGAGCGAGATAAAGCAGGCGCAGCCCACCGTCGGCAAGCATCTCCTGCATGCGACGGCGCGCTTCCGGATCCACGCCGGCATGGAGCGAAGCTGCAGCAATGCCGCGCGCCCGCAGCTGTCGCACCTGATCGTCCATCAGGGCCACAAGGGGAGAGATCACCAGGACCAGTCCGCCTCGAACAAGAGCGGGCAACTGGTAACACAGCGATTTGCCGCCGCCGGTGGGAAGCACCACAAGGGAGTCGCGACCATCCAGGAGCGCCTCGATGACCGAACGTTGACCAGGACGGAACGCATCCCATCCGTAATGCTGCCTGAGCGATGCCAGCAGGGGATCCAAACAACACCACCGATGGCGGGTCCAGCTTAGGCACCGCCAGATCTAGGGGATGACCGGTGGCTCCAGCTGGTCAGGCGACTCCTCCACCAGCTGCAAACGCACCCGCTTTCCTCCGGCCAGTTCGCCCAAGGAGACCCTCAGGGTCGCACCGCTGAGGGTCTGCAGAGCCGAAAGCACATCGCGCAGATAGGGCGTGCTGCTTCCACTCTCAACCCAGAGGCGTTCCTGCAGGCCGCCGAGACGCCGCCAGGAGGTATGGAGCTTCAAAACGGCCGATTCCAGAGCCTGGGCCTGGCCCACCGCATCCGCAAGCAAACCAAGGGCGTCAAGCCGTTGCGCCTCCTGCATGGCCTTCTCCAGGTCGAGCTCGCCCTGCTGAAAAGCGCGAACGGCGACCCCTGATTCAGTCGCCTTATGAATCCAACGAGCCGTACTCGTAACGTCCCTGACACGGTCTAGTTCCGGTTCATCCCGCAGCGCCCGGCGCAAATCCTCCTGCTGAGGTTCCGGGAGTTTGGCCAGCTCCCTCACCAGGGGAGCCACCAGCTTGGGGGGCAGAAGATTCTCCTGAGTCCGCTGTCGGATCTCCTCCGGCAGCAACGGGCTGGTGGCCGCCGTGAACTCATCGGTCAGGCGCCTCACCTGCTTGCGAGTGATTTCTTGTCCCTCATTGGCCGCTTCTGAAATCATCAGCTGCACCTCGGGGGCCGCCTGAGCTGTTTCCAGAAAAGCCCGCTTGGAAAACTGATTGACGCTGTCCGCCTGCAGCAGACCTCCACCCACCAGATCATCCGCTGATTCAGCCAGCTGAATCAGGCTGTAGGCACGGGTCTTACTGATCTCTCTCTCCCTTAACCACTGCAGAAAGCCAGCACCGCGCCCTTCGCCACCGCGCTTCTCGCGGTCGCGGACGGCCCGGAGAATGCGGCCACGCCAGATCTCTGTCTGGAGATCAAATCGATCGCAAACGGCCCAGGCTTGCTCCAGTTGAGCCAGAAATTCGAGCGTACTGAGATCGTCCCGTTCAGGATCGGGGAGATCGAGCTCCAGAGCCGGGGGATCAGGAATCTGGCTAGAGCTCACTGCAAACGAACAGACGGGGCTGGATGCTGCCATGGCGAACGACATTCTGTGACGCTCCATGCATCCACACGCCCATACGGCGATACGCTCGCCTTGCATCCCGACCCTCCGCAGCGATGGCGATCTCCCGCGGTGACAAGGTGCGCATCAAGCGCCCCGAGTCCTACTGGTTCAACGAAGTGGGCACCGTTGCCTCGATTGACACCTCTGGCATCCGCTATCCCGTCGTCGTTCGCTTCGAGAAGGTGAACTACAACGGCATCTCCGGCTCCGAAGGTGGAATCAACACCAACAACTTTGCAGAAGCCGAGCTCGAGCCCGCCTGAGGCCCTTGCCTGAACTGCCAGAGGTTGAGACGGTTCGCCGCGGACTGGCGAGCCGTCTGGAATCATTCATTATTCAAAGTGTCGAGGTCTGCCGGGACCGTGCCATTGCGAGTCCTGGTGGACCCTTTTTGTTTGTTGAGGCCCTGCAGGGAACCCGTGTTGGAGCTTGGAAACGGCGGGGCAAATACCTGATCGCCAACCTCCATGCCAGCACTGATGAGCTCTCAACAGACGGCATAGCTGATGCCGGTCTCTGGGGTGTGCACCTACGCATGACCGGACAGTTTCAGTGGCATCCAGAGCCATCATCCACTTGCCGACACACCCGTGTCCGATTCTGGAATCCCGAGGGCCAAGAGCTCAGGTTTGTGGATCTTCGCAGTTTTGGAGAGATGTGGTGGGTACCGCCCGGTGAACCCGCCGAACACATCATGACGGGCCTCAAGACCCTTGGGCCTGAGCCTTTTGACGATGCATTCAGCGCGGCTTACCTCAAGCAAAAGCTGAAAGGCTCAAGCCGATCGATCAAGGCAGCGTTGCTGGATCAAGCCGTGGTGGCGGGAGCCGGCAATATCTACGCCGACGAAAGCCTGTTCGCGTCAGGAATCGCGCCACAAACTCGTGCAGGAAGCCTGAGCCTGCAGCAATTACAACAACTGCGGGAAGCCCTGGTGCAAGTCCTGGAGATCAGTATCGGGGTCGGCGGGACCACGTTCAGCGACTTCCGCGATCTTGAGGGCGTCAACGGCAACTACGGCGGCCAAGCATCGGTGTATCGGCGCACGGGTCAGAGTTGCAGTCGCTGCGGCGGCACGATTCAGCGCGAGAAACTGGCAGGACGCAGCACCCACTGGTGCCCTGGCTGTCAACACTGAGGCGCGCAGATGGTGCCATGTTGTGCATGGCTCGGCCCTCGACTAGGACTGGAAAGCACCCCAAGCGGATGGCATTGAGAACGGCCCCACAGCAACTCGTGGACACCATCCATGCCCTTCATCAGCGGGGCTGGTGTGATGGCACCGGCGGAAATTTCAGTGTCGTCCTAGAGCACAGCCCACTCCGCCTTTTGATGGCACCAAGCGGTGTCGACAAGGGGCTCGTGCAGGCAGATCAACTGATTGAGGTGGACGCCCGAGGCTCCGTGGTGAAGGGAGAGGGAAAGGCAAGCGCTGAAACGTTGCTGCACCTTCAGGTGATCCACGATTGCAACGCAGGATCAGTTCTCCACACCCATTCACCGGCAGCCACTATTTTGTCCAAACATCACGCCGCATCTGGCTCACTCAGGCTCGAGGGCTGGGAGATGCTGAAAGGACTCGAAGGCATCGACACGCACGACACAAGTGTGTCGGTTCCGATCATTGCCAATGATCAAAATCTCCAGACACTGAGCGCCACGGCTTCAAAGCATCTGCCTGGAAAAGCACACGGACTGCTTGTCGCTGGTCACGGCCTATACGCGTGGGGGAAGACATTGAACGATGCACGTCGACATGTGGAGATCCTTGAGTTCCTGCTGGATTTGCACTGGCGCGAGAGCCTTCTGCAAGGGAGGTGGTCATGACGGAATGCCTGTTGCTCGATATTGAAGGCACAACCTGCCCCGTGACATTTGTCGCAGACGTTCTCTTCCCGTATGCGCAAACACACCTTTCGTCTTTCCTTGCAGAGCATGGCGATGAGGTGATCATTCAAGACATTGCCAAGCAAGCATGGCGGGAGTGGGAGCAAGATAGTGACAACACTGCACAAGCAATCCTGCAGGAGGCAAAAGCCTCAAATCTGCAAGAACGACAAGCACTAGAAAACTATTGGCAGCTAATGATTAAAACCGATCGGAAAGCCACATCCCTGAAAGATTTGCAAGGCCACCTTTGGGCTGAGGGATTCCAGAAGGGTGACATCAAGGCCGACCTTTACCCAGAGACAATCACTTCGCTCAAGCGCTGGAAAAAAGAAAGTTTAAAGCTAGCGGTGTATTCATCAGGCAGCATCAAAGCACAACAGCTGCTCTATGCACACACGACGTCGGGAGATCTAAGGGAGCTATTTAGCGGTTGGTTTGACACCCACACAGGCAGCAAAAAAGAGACAACCAGCTACGTGACAATCGCCAATCAACTCAAAATCGCAGCCGCATCGATCACCTTCATCAGCGACAACGGCGTGGAATGTGATGCCGCCCATGAAGCGGGCATGCAAGTGTTGTTTAGCCTAAGGCCAGGCAATCCAGATCAAAACCCTCGCGGACATCGCGTGATCCGCTCCCTTGAGCAAGTCGACGCGTTGATCTAAAACCGCGCAATAGGTCCAATGACTAAACGGTAGCGCGTGGAGGAGTCTGCAAACAAAAAAGCCACCCTTATGGGTGGCTTTCCTGCAACGTTGCAATGGTTCTCCATTCGCTAAACGTTGATCTTGAGAATTGTTTTACCTGGCATCGAGCTATTTTCTCAGGGGGCTACCCCCCAAA
>NZ_PHQT01000004.1:0-265514 GCF_004332415.1 Synechococcus sp. BS55D | reverse complement strand
AAGCTCTCGCTTCCCCTGTGCTCCTCTCGGCTGCGCCTTCCGCCCTTCGGCTTCCTGCGCAGTCCAAAAACATAACCCACCAACTCCCCTATACGCAACCTCAGGGGCGCCTCCAGATCTCCAGACTTGCTTCCACTGGCCAAAACGCTTGCAATCACTACGGTCTGATCAGGATCTCCTGAGCAACGAACCATGGCAGGTCGATTCAGCCAGCAGCACCAGCGTGTGCGACCCAGCTCCAAGGAAGACCAAGTCGTCGAGAAGGCAAGGGAGCATTTCGAACGCACCCTGATTTCCGTTGGTGGTGCACTGGCGGGAAGCGTGGCGGCACTGGAGCACCCCAGCTCCGACGGAGCTCTCAACTACGGAGAGATCTTCCTGCGCGACAACGTGCCGGTGATGGTTTACCTGCTAACCCAGCGCCGCTTCGATGTGGTGAAGCAGTTCCTGAGTGTGTGCCTGGATCTTCAGAGCACCACTTACCAGACCCGCGGTGTTTTCCCCACCAGTTTCGTGGAGGAAAACCAGGAGCTGATCGCCGACTACGGACAACGATCGATCGGAAGGATCACATCCGTCGATGCGAGCCTCTGGTGGCCAGTGATCTGCTGGCTCTACGTCAAACACAGCGGCGATCACAGTTTCGGCGCCAGCCAAAAAGTGCAGCGGGGGATCCAGCTGCTGCTTGATCTGGTCCTGCATCCAACCTTCGAGGGCACCCCCGTGCTCTTCGTGCCGGACTGCGCGTTCATGATTGATCGTCCAATGGACGTGTGGGGCGCACCACTCGAAGTGGAAGTGCTGCTCTATGGCTCGCTTCGCAGCTGCATCCACCTCATGGAACTCTGCAGAAGTCAGCACAACAGCAGGCTGCTCGATCAGCGCCTGGTGCTCACGAGGCAATGGATGCATGACCTGCGCGGCTTCCTCTTGAAGCACTACTGGGTCACCAGCAAGACGATGCAAGTGCTTCGACGACGGCCCACAGAACAGTACGGGGAGAACCAGCACCAGAACGAATTCAACGTTCAGCCCCAGGTCATCCCCGACTGGTTGCAGGACTGGCTGGAAAACCGCGGCGGCTATCTGATTGGCAACATGCGAACCGGCAGACCCGACTTTCGCTTCTACAGCCTGGGAAATTCACTGGCCTGTCTCTTCGGCTTGCTGACCAGCCCCCAGCAGCGGGCACTATTCCGCCTGGTCTTGCATAACCGTGACGATCTGATGGCCCAGATGCCCATGCGCATTTGCCATCCGCCGATGGACGGTCTCGAATGGCAGAACAAAACTGGCTCAGACCCCAAAAACTGGCCATGGAGCTACCACAACGGTGGGCACTGGCCAAGCCTTCTCTGGTTTTTCGGTGCTTCCATCCTTCTGCATGAGCGGCGAAACCCACACGCCGACGTTCTGCTCATGGGCCAAATGAAGGCTCTTCTTGAAGAGAGCTACTGGAGTCATCTCAACCAACTGCCCCGTCAGCAATGGGCCGAATACTTCGATGGGCCAACAGGGACCTGGGTAGGACAACAGTCCCGCACCTACCAAACCTGGACGATCGTCGGATTCTTACTCCTGCATCACATGCTGAGGGTCAACCCTGACGATGTCGACATCCTGAGTCTGGACGATCAGCCATAAAAAAAACCCGTCCAGAGGACGAGTTTCGTTCCTGAAAGAGCAGGACGTTGCTCAGAAAAGACCGAGGGTCAGAGACTTGTCGATCGGGAGTGCAGCACCAATACCCAGGTAGATGGTCGTGAGAGTTCCGAAGAGGAAAACGGCCATCGCCACTGGACGACGGAAAGGGTTCTGGAACTTGTTGAAGCTCTCAATGAAGGGAACCAGCATCAGGCCCAGAGGAACAAGCGTCTGCAGAGCGATACCGAGAAGCTTGTTGGGGACAACCCGCAGAATCTGGAACACGGGGTAGAGGTACCACTCAGGAAGAATTTCGAGAGGGGTAGCAAAGGGATCAGCCTTGTCGCCGAGCATGGCCGGATCAAGAACGGCGAGGCCCACAACACAGGCAATGGTTCCCAGAATCACAACCGGGAAGATGTAAAGGAGGTCGTTGGGCCAGGCAGGCTCACCGTAGTAGTTGTGGCCCATGCCCTTGGCCAACTTGGCCCGCAGCTTGGGATCGGTGAGATCCGGCTTCTTGAGGATGTGCATGATGCAGGACGGGGTTATACGAACGGTAGAAAAAGCTGTTCGGTATCCGCTTCAGAATGTGAAGCGAATGCAATGGATCACAAGGGACCGGAGATGCCCTGCTTCCGAATCATCAGGAAGTGCATGAGCATGAACACGGCCAGCAGCCAGGGCATCACAAACGTGTGGAGGCTGTAGAAGCGGGTCAAGGTGGACTGACCAACGCTCTCACCACCGCGAAGCAGCTCAACCATGAAATCGCCGACCACAGGGATGGCGGCGGGAACGCCAGACACGATCTTCACAGCCCAGTAACCAACTTGATCCCAGGGGAGTGAGTAGCCAGTCACACCGAAGGAGACCGTGATCACGGCCATGGTGACGCCCGTCACCCAGGTGAGCTCACGGGGACGCTTGAACCCTCCGGTGAGGTACACGCGGAAAACATGAAGAATCAGCATCAGCACCATCATGGAAGCGCTCCAGCGATGGACCGAGCGGATCAACCATCCGAAGCTCACGTCAGTCATCAGGTACTGAACCGAGCTGTAGGCCTCTGCCACCGTCGGCTTGTAATAGAAGGTCATCGCGAACCCAGTCGCGAACTGAATCAGGAAACAGACCAGGGTGATCCCGCCCAGGCAATAAAAGATGTTGACGTGGGGTGGGACGTACTTGCTGCTGATGTCATCAGCGATGTCTTGGATTTCAAGACGTTCCTGGAACCAGTCGTAGACGGGTGAGGAGTTCGCCATGCAGAGGTGGGCTTGGATTGCGAGAGTCTACTGAACACGTTCCAGCGATCGCGTCCGGGATGAAGCCAATGTTGCCGACTGTTAAAGACCTGGCAAACCAATTGCGGCGACTGGTTTGTGGGCTGATCAGCCTGCTCGTGATCGCCCTCGCCATCGCCCCTCAAGCCCTGGCGCTCAACGATGCGCAGCAGCTCGTGGTGGAGAGCTGGAAGCTGGTGAACCAGAGCTATGTCGACCCGACGCGCTTCGATGCCATCCACTGGCGAAGGCTGCGCCAGAAAGCCCTAGAGGGATCCATCGAATCCAGTGGCCAGGCCTATGACGCCATCGATGCCATGCTCGCGCCAATCGGCGATCCCTACACCCGACTGTTGCGGCCAGCGGACTACGACGTCATGAAGGCCAGTAACGAAGGCAGCCTCAGCGGAATAGGGCTGCAACTTGGGCACCGCAGTGATGACGGCAAGATCGTGGTGATCGCGGCCCTAGAGGGCTCACCCGCGGCTGATGCAGGCCTGGTCAGTGGCACGTTGGTGCTCGCCGTGAATGGAGAAACCACAGAAAGCCTTGGGCTCGAAGCCACGGCTGCCCGCCTTCGCGGCGAGGCAGGAACCCAGGTGGTGCTCACCTTGCTGTCAGCGGATGACACCCAGAGCGAAGTAACGCTCGAGCGTCGGTCTGTGGATCTCAGGCCAGTGCGTACAAGGCGCCTACGCAGCGACAGTCACACGCTTGGATACCTGCGGATCACCCAATTCAGCGATGGTGTGCCAGGCCAAGTGCAGGAAGCACTACGAGAGCTCTCCGAGAAGGGAATTGAGGGCCTAGTGCTGGACCTTCGCAACAACTCCGGAGGGCTGGTCAGTGCTGGTTTGAGCGTGGCAGATGCCTTCCTCAGCAATCAGCCGATCGTGGAAACCCGCAACCGAGATGGAATCGCCGATCCCATTCAGGCTGGTCAGGGGGAGATTTACATCGGGCCGATGGTCACCCTTGTCAATCAAGGGACGGCCAGCGCGAGTGAAATTCTGGCGGGTGCCCTCCAAGACGACGGGCGCTCCCAGCTGCTCGGAAGCCGAACCTTTGGCAAAGGACTGATCCAGACCCTGACCAATCTCAGTGATGGCAGCGGTCTGGCCATCACTGTGGCGGGCTACGTCACACCAAGCGGCCGGGACATCCAGGGTCAAGGACTGGAGCCGGATCGCCTGCTGGATCAGCCAGAGCCCTTGAATCCTGGAGGCGAAGGAGATCGCTGGCTCCTGGATGCCGAACGGTTTATGGAATCGCTACTGGATCGCAGAACGGCCTCCGCGGACCCGGAACCCGACCCGCAGCCATGAGCAGCCGAACATTCCACGACCCCCTCCATCGCAGCATCAGGCTCGATGCCAGCCGGCCCGCTGAGGCCATGATCATGGCCCTCGTCGACAGCCAACCATTCCAACGCCTACGTCGTATCCGACAACTGGGTCCCGCCTTTCTCACCTTTCACGGTGCTGAATCGAGTCGTTTCACCCATTCCCTTGGGGTCTTTCATCTGGCGCGCCAGGCCCTTGATCGACTGGTGTCCAAAGACCCCACCCTGGAATGCCATCGCGGCACCCTGTATGCCGCGGCACTTCTCCATGATCTGGGACATGGACCGCTCAGTCATACCGGCGAGGAGATGTTCGGTCTGCATCACGAGCAGTGGTCAGCGCGACTCGTGCGTGAGCACCCACAGATCCGCCCGTTGCTCGATGCCCACAGCGCTGGCACGGCTGATGCTGTGGCCAACCTGCTGGGGCATGACAAGGCTGAACGCAGCGTGATCAAAGCGCTCGTCAGCAGCCAATTGGATTGCGACCGTCTGGACTATCTACTGCGCGACAGCTACAGCACTGGAACCCGCTACGGACAACTCGATCTAGAGCGAATCCTTTCGGCGCTCACCCTGGCACCTGATGGTGAACTGGCCATCCATCCGAAGGGGCTGATGGCAGTGGAGCACTACCTCGTGGTGCGCAATCTGATGTACCGCAGTGTTTACAGCCATCGACTCAATGTGGTTTGCAACTGGCTTCTGGAACAGGTGATCCGCATCGCCCGACAGCTCGGCCCCGGGGATGTCTGGTGCGATGCGGTTTTGAAGCGGTGGCTGTGGTCGCCCAAACAGTTGGATCTCAACGCGTTCCTCGCCAATGACGATCTACGGACTGGGTACCACCTACTGCGCTGGGCGGAGGACGGCCCAGCGCCTCTGGCCAACCTCTGCCAACGCTTTCTCGATCGACAGCTCCTCAAGGCCAGTGCCGTCGAGCATCTGACCAGCGAACAGCAGCTGGAGGCCCTTGCTCTCGCCAGACGCCTTTCTGAGCAGCAGGGCATGGATGCGGAAACCTGCTGCGGACTCCGTCATCAGCAGCTGCGGGGGTATCACCCCTACCGAGGCGGGCTACGTCTCTGGGATGGCCAGCGCTTACTTGCCCTCGAGCAGGAATCACCTCTTGTACAAAGTCTGACCACGCCAGCCGCAAGCGCCTGGCTCATCCACCCTCGGGAGATCGAAACAGAGCTGCGCAGCCACCTGGGCACCCATGGCTTCGGCGCTTAGCGTTTGCCCATGCCTGCGCCGCTTTTTGAAGCCAGATCCCAGGAGGACGTGACTTACCGACTTCGGCTTCCCCCCTTCCTGGAGCGTGACTGGCAGGAAGCGCTGCCTGATCTACTCGCCAACTGTCCGCCAGGGCCCGTGGATCTCGATTGCGGAACCTGGCCTCTCAACGTGCGAGACCTTCAACATCTCATCGACACCCTGGAACGGGAAGGACTCTCGATCAACGGCCTGGAAGCCTGCAGAAGTGAAACGGTCATCAGTGCCAATGCCCTTGGCCTACAGGCCCGCCTGCGGATGGAACACCTGCAGATCAAGCCAATAGCTGACGCTGCAGCAGGCCTGCGGCTCCATCAGGGCACCTTGAGGTCTGGGGATCACGTCAACGCACAGGGCCACCTTCTACTGGTCGGGGATGTGAACCCTGGCGCCCGCGTGTCAGCAGCTGGTGATGTCCTGGTCTGGGGGCGACTGAGGGGCATTGCCCATGCAGGCTGCCAAGGCAACAGCGAGGCCAAGATCGTGGCGCTCCAGTTGCGGCCCCTGCAACTACGGATCGCTGATTGCGTTGCCCGTGGACCGGACGAGCAGCCTCAACCTGGCTTTGCGGAGCAAGCCCGCATCGTGAATGGAGAAATCGTGATTGAAGCCGCCCAGCCACTGCCCCCGATCGTTCCTGCAACAGAGCGGGACGATTCCCTGGCCTGAATGCGTCACCCCCTCTAGGCTGCCCAGACTTCCCGGGACCCCGTGGCGCCAACCTCGCGAACGATCCTGATCTGCTCTGGCAAAGGCGGTGTCGGCAAAACGACCCTCACAGCCAATCTGGGCATCGCCCTGGCCAGGCAAGGTCAGAAAACCGTTGTACTGGATGCCGATTTTGGCCTTCGCAACCTCGATCTTCTCCTGGGCCTCGAAAACAGAATCGTCTACACAGCGCAGGAGGTTCTGGCTCAGACCTGCCGGCTCGAACAAGCCCTCGTACGCCACAAGCAAGAGCCCAACCTCGCCCTGCTTCCGGCGGGCAATCCCCGCATGCTCGAGTGGCTCAAACCCGAAGACATGCAATCCATTGTGAGCATGCTTCAAAAACAGTTCGACTATGTGCTGATCGACTGTCCTGCCGGGATCGAGGACGGATTCAAGAATGCAGCCGCTGCAGCCCGCGAGGCCATCGTGATTACCACTCCCGAGGTTTCAGCAGTTCGCGACGCCGACCGGGTGATCGGGCTTCTCAACACCAGAGGGGTTTCGCCGGTGCAGCTGGTTCTGAATCGAGTGCGGCCGAAAATGATGGCGAATCAAGAAATGCTGGCGGTTGATGATGTAACCGACATCCTCGCCCTCCCCCTGCTGGGACTTGTGCTGGAGGATGAACAGGTGATCGTGAGCACAAACCGGGGTGAACCACTCACCCTGAATGGTGGCGGCTCACCGGCAGCCCGTGCTTACGCCAACATTGCACGGCGCTTGCAGGGAGAGGACGTTCCTCTCATCGACCCTGCAAAAGAAGGACGTGGGCTACGCGCCAAGGTGCGCCGGCTGATGCAAAAGAAGATTTTCTGAAGCGATGACCCTGCGCGACATCCTCGACAAACTGCTCGGACGCCAGCCAGCCAGTGCCACCACAGCACGGGAACGTTTGCAGCTGGTGCTTGCCCACGATCGCAGCGATCTCAGCCCCGAACTTCTGGAGCAGATGCGCAAAGAAATCCTTGAGGTCGTGGCGAAGTACGTAGAAATCGACCTGGATCATGGCGACGTAAGCCTGGAGACCGAAGACCGGGTGACAGCGCTCGTAGCGAACCTGCCCATCCGCCGCCCCCTGGCCATTCCAACCCGCAACAACGACCAAGAGACCGTCGACGCCTGAGGACGTCACAGGGGAATGCTTGGCTCAGCAGCACTTTGGCCATGCCGACCTCTGACCTCAGCCCTGCAGAGCTCTCTGTCGTTCGCTTGCTGTTGGAAGGACTCAGCAACAAAGCCATCGCCCAGCGCAGGGTTCTCAGCATCCGCACCGTGGAGACCCACATCAGTCATGCCCTGGGCAAGACCGGCTGTCGCTCCAGGCTGGAGTTGATGCTCTGGATGCTGGCCAGGGAAAGGCATCAGAGGCCGGAGCCGGCCGGTACACTTCCCTCATTGCCGGCTTAGCTCAGCGGTAGAGCAGCGCTTTTGTAAAGCGAAGGCCGTCGGTTCAAATCCGTCAGCCGGCTTGGATGGTGATTGCAGTGAATCTTCGGGGCACTGTCCGTTCTCAGGACTGACCAGCTCGACCGGCAAGCAACCAGAGGCCAGTCAGAGCCAGGAGCCAGGGAAGAAAACCAAGGTCGAAAAGAGGGCTCGCAAAGCCAACCACTGGGGAGATCAGCCAGTGGGTCGCTGCCTGCAGCACCAGCACGATGGCGATCAACCAGAGCATGGGGGCTTCAGGTTCAGGCCTGTAGGCATCACAGCACCCTCCCGCAGGACTCGCCACTCCCCTGGACCGCTCCAGGCGAGAACGGTGCTTGCCAAGCCACTTGGAGCTGGCCAGGGCAGCGGAGCAAGCAGTGAAAGCGAGGGAAAGCAACGCCAAGCGTCTCGAGCGTTGGTCGCAGCAGGCTCTCCGGACCGATTCACGCTTGTGGTGGCCAGGGGGCCGCTCCTGGCCAAGAGCGCTCTGGTGACTGCGCAATCGGGCGCGCGCATGCCGAGTGTTGACGCCCCTGGGTGGAGCCTGTCAGTCATCGATCCTTGGGAGGGGAGCACCAAAGTGAGAGCGCCTGGCCAATGATCTGAGGCCAGAGCTTCCGCCTCCCGACGTGCATCGACCCGCGCGTGACACAGCAGGTCCACGGCATCAGCGCCCATCAAGATC
This sequence comes from Synechococcus sp. BS55D, assembly GCF_004332415.1. NCBI lineage: Bacteria > Bacillati > Cyanobacteriota > Cyanophyceae > Synechococcales > Synechococcaceae > Synechococcus > Synechococcus sp. BS55D. Next base: position 257,143 of record NZ_PHQT01000004.1, on the reverse strand, counting down.
AGCGGCTTCTCCAAAGGACGCTGCTTCAGGCACCAGATCTGTCCAGCGTGATCCGGCAGTGCGGCCAGGGCCGGGAGGGTGTCGGTTGGAATCAACACGGGATTTCCACTCTGCAACTGAAGCAGCAGTGACTCGACTCCATCCCCATCAGGCATCAAAACTGGCATCAAATCAGGACGACCTCCTGGCAATACAGAAGCGGGCGACCCCTTCAAGATCGCGTTCAGCTCGAACATCCTCAAGGCCGGCCTTGCGACAAAGCGCAGCAACCGGCTCGCTCTGATCGTGATGATGCTCGATCAGCAGCCATCCGCCTGGAGCGAGAGCGCGGCCTGCTGACATCACAATGCTCGCAATGGAATGGAGGCCATCGGGACCTCCATCGAGCGCCAGCCTTGGTTCGTAATCCCGCACCACCGGATCGAGGAGATCCACCGTCGAAGCAGGGATATAAGGCGGGTTAGACACCACCAACTGCAATCCCCCCCACCAGGGTTCCAACGGCGTCCACCAGTCACCAGCATGCAATTGCCAGTCAGCCGAGCCGGCCAAGCGCTCCAGGTTGGTGCGGGCCAGAGCCAGGGCCGCTTCACTGCAATCGACCCCATGGCCGCTCCAATCGGGTAGAGCACGAGCCAGAGCAACCGCCAGGGCACCAGAGCCCGTGCCTAGATCAACCCAGCGTCCGGATCTAAGGGAATTTGGCTTGGCCGAGACGCAGTCGAGGGCGAGATCCACGAGCAGTTCGGTCTCCTGCCTGGGAATCAAGGCTGCGGATGACACGGTTAATTCAAAGTCCCGCCAGGGGCAGCAACCAACCAGATGCTGCAAGGGCTCGTGACAGTCGAGATGGCGCCGCCACAGCAACTCAAGCGTCTCAAGCGCACAGCTGAGGGTCACAACCCTGGCACCGGGATCGAGATGCAAACGCTGAAGCTCAGTCCAGCGAAGACCACCTGCTAAATCCAGCAACCAGTCGAGATCGGCTCCATCGCCTCCCCGGGAGAGCTGCTTCCGCCTCCAGGCCAGCAGGTCTGTGCCAGAAAGCTCTGAAGATGCCATCCGTCCAAGCTACGCAAGCCGCCAGCGCATCCCAGGTTCAGCGCAGACAACTCCCTGCAGCTCCAGCTGAAACAACTGCTCCGCCAAATCGGCGGTGGATCGACTGAGTTCCTGGCCCAGCGTCTCCAACCCGGCACCTTGCTCAAGCAATCGCAACAGAGCGGAATCCTGAGCACCAGCAGCGACGGATGGAGACAACTTGGAGAAAGAACTCTGCTCAGGTCGCGCCACGCAGCCGGCACCCAGGGAATCGAGAAAGTGGTCAATGCAGACCAGCGGCGAAGCCCCTTCGGCCAAGAGTGCGTTACTGCCCTTCGCCGAATCCCTCAGAACATCCCCAGGGACCACCCAGAGAGCACGCCCCAGTTGCTGAGCACATTGAGCCGAGAGCAACGCCCCACTTCCCTGCGGACACTCCACGACCACCACAACCCTGGCGAGAGCGACCAGCAGTCGGTTGCGAAGCGCAAAGCTCGCGCGAGACACACGAGCCTCCGGAGCCTGCTCCGTGATCAACAATCCACTGGAGGCCACATGGGCCTGAAGCTGGGCATGCTCGGGCGGATAAACCCTGGTCAAAGGAGTTCCCACGACAGCGATCGGCCGACCAGATGCCGCGAGGCAACCTTGATGCGCAGCAGCATCAACCCCCTCGGCCAAACCACTGACAACAGGCCATCCCCCCTCCGCCAGCGCTTCTCCCAACCTGGTGGCCACCCGCAAGGCATGGGACGAAGGCCGGCGGGTGCCGACAATCGCAACAGCGGCAGAATCCGCCAGCGCTGTCCAGAGGGAGTCCTGCCCTCGCCAAAAGAGCGCGACCGGAGGCCTAGACAGGGCGCTTAGAGCATCAGGCCAGATCCTGTCGCCGGGCACCAAGACATCCGCTGGAACGCTGACACGAGGAGCCTTCCCCCAGCGAGAGCGAAACCGATCAACCCGCTCAAGCAGGGAGTCAGGCCAGAGCAGAGCAGCCTTCAGGCGAGCGCGGGGCCACCCCCAGAGCGCCGCAAAGCCTCCTTCAGTCCCGAGGGCGAGAGCGCGAAGGGCATGCATCCGACTGGAGCCAAGACCAGGACAACGACTCCACAACCACCACCAATCGCGCAACTCCAAACCCAACATCTAATACATCTGTATTATCGTCTCATGCTGGCGGCTCGGGGCCTTGCTGGAGACGCCGCAAGGCTTCGCCGAGGGGTTCCGGGGCCTGGCGCAGAAGGGTGCGACGCCCACCGTCGAAGCGAACCAGCACCAACTCGACCCGAGCCTCTGCCGCCACCTCGCCATCCGAGCGCAGCCAGCGACTCCGCCACGGCCAGCGAACTCCTTTCCTAGGGAGCGCCCAGCTTTCCAACAGCACCTGCTCGCCGTGATGGAGGGCCTGCCGATAGTCGATCTCTAGGCGCACCACAGGCATTTCCAGCGCTGCCTCCGACACCACGCCGTAGGGCAGCCCCACGGCTGCCAATGCCTCCACCCTCGCCTCCTCAAGCCAGGCCACATAGGCGCCATGCCACATCACCCCACCGTGGTCGGTGTGCTGAGGAAGAACACGTTTGCTCCAACGCCAGGGCCGCGTCGTAACGCTCTCAATCACCATGCTTCAGGGCCTCCTTTTTCGGCCATAGGCTGCTGCACACACCGCTGCGATGTTGTGTTCAACAACCTTCTGATTGCTGATTCCGGGAAGGGACATGTCGAGGAGATGGTCAAAATGCTGCGCGATCTACCCGGATTCCGCGCCGCAAGGATCAACCTCCTCCATGTTGTTCCAGAACAGAACAAATCCGGCGCTGAAGAGCACTGGGCCGACGCCGCCCAGCTCCTTGCCCAGGCGGTGGAGCGGCTTGGCCTCAACCCGAGCGAAGTGAACTCGATCATTCGTCAAGGTGACGCGAAACAGACCGTGCTCAAAGTGGCAGAGGAGCTCAATGCCGATCTGATCGTGATGGGATCCCGGGGGCTCGGACGACTCCAATCGATCCTCGCCAACAGCACCAGCCAGTACGTCTTCCAGCTCTCAACCAGGCCCATGCTTCTGGTGCGCGACGATCTGTACGTACGCCATATCAATCGTTTGCTCGTGACCATCGACGGCACAGGAGTTGGCGACGACGCCCTGCGACTGGCCTGCGAGATGATTCGCGACATTCCCGGAGGACAACTGACGGGTGTCCATGTGGCCAGGCAGGACATCACCCCATCCCGAGGAGCCGTTAGCAAAGGCGACGCTCTACTGGAGGCAGCGGTACAAAGGGCCCGCGGCTATGGAGTCGCCCTGAAGCCCTTACACATCACCGCGAACGACATCGGCCGCGGGGTGTGCCAGGCCGCCAAGGACACGAATGCCGATCTCGTCGTGATCGCATCCCAGGACCGTCGACCGCTCGTGGCCCGCGGACTGGTGGATCTGGACAAACTGCTGGGGGGATCCGTGAGCGACTACATCAGGGTGCATGCTCCAGCCCCCGTGATGCTCGTGAGGGAACCGGAGCGGTCTTGAAACTGCTCCGGTGAACCCGTTCAGCCCTGCTTGCTGTTGGTCTGAATGAACAAAATGATCAGGAAGACCGTCGGAACCAGCACGAACATGAGGCTGGCGACAAAGCCGAGATCGTTGGTTTCCATGACCGCTGATAAGTGCCCTCGGAAGGTATCACCGTTCGGCGACCTCGCAGGGCCAAACCTCAGGCCTCGTCACCGGGCGTAGCAGCCCGATCATCAAGTTCCTGATCAGGCTCGGGGGCATCTTCATTCAGCTCCTGAGCAGGCCAGGCGGTTGGCCCGCTTGGCAAACCGCCCGCTTGTGCTGCTGCGATCCGTGCCTCCGCATCCGCAAGCCCCATCTGCGGCCTGGTCAAGACCACGAGGGAGTCCTGCACAAGCGCCTGACAGGCAAGACGCCAAGTGTTCGGCCGACGCCGCAACTTGTTCTCCTCCACTGCCGTGCGTGTGGAGAGAGCACCCGGCGAAACACCATCCGGCACATCGACAAAGCAAGTAATGCACTGGCCGCACCCGCCGCAGTTGCCAAGCTGACCTTTCAGGCCGTACAGGGAAATCCCTTCACGAAGGGCCACGTCCCGCAGATTTTCCCCGGGGTAGCACTCCACGTCACGACCTTCTCTGACAAAGCGGATGACTGGCATGGCGAGGGGAGGTCGGAAACCTGCATTCTGAATCCAGGGGTTGCGATTTGTAACCGCCGCATCAGAGGCACCCCGACATCGCCCTGAAGCCCCTAGCTCCCTTCCTCCAGCAGGGACATGGCAACAGGCCGATCCGCTCACCGGCAAGAAAGAGATGTTGAGACGTTGCAGCTCGCGACAGCGAGTCCCGGCAGCCCTTCAACACCCCTTACGATCGCTGGGTCTGGCTGCATCAGCAGCTTCGTTCCCCCGAACCTGACCCATGGGATTGCCCTGGTATCGGGTGCACACCGTCGTTATTAACGACCCCGGCCGACTCCTGGCCGTGCACCTCATGCACACCGCCCTCGTTGCCGGCTGGGCCGGCTCGATGGCTCTCTATGAACTGGCCATTTTCGACCCCTCGGATCCTGTTTTGAATCCGATGTGGCGTCAGGGCATGTTTGTGATGCCTTTTATGGCCCGTCTTGGCGTCACCGGCAGCTGGGGAGGCTGGAGCATCACCGGTGAGACCGGTGTGGATCCTGGCTTCTGGAGCTTTGAAGGTGTCGCCGCAGCTCACATCGTGTTCAGCGGCCTGCTGATGCTGGCTGCCATCTGGCACTGGACTTACTGGGATCTCGAGATCTGGCAGGACCCTCGCACAGGTGAGCCCGCCCTTGATCTCCCCAAGATTTTCGGCATCCACCTCCTGCTTGCAGGACTCGGCTGCTTCGGTTTCGGCGCCTTCCATCTCACCGGTGTTTTCGGACCTGGCATGTGGATCTCCGATCCATACAGCCTCACCGGGCACCTAGAAGCTGTCCAGCCAGCCTGGGGGCCTGAAGGATTCAACCCCTTCAATCCTGGTGGAATCGTTGCTCACCACATCGCGGCAGGGATTGTCGGCATCATTGCTGGCATCTTCCACATCACCACTCGACCTCCTGAGCGCCTCTACAAGGCCTTGCGCATGGGGAACATCGAGACGGTCTTGGCTAGTGCCATTGCTGCTGTGTTCTTCGCAGCCTTCATCGTGGCCGGCACCATGTGGTACGGCTCAGCTGCCACTCCTGTTGAGCTGTTCGGTCCGACCCGTTATCAGTGGGATCAGAGCTACTTCAAGACCGAGATCAACCGTCGCGTTCAGACGGCAATGGATTCAGGTGCTTCCGAGCAAGAGGCTTATGCCTCGATTCCTGAGAAACTTGCCTTCTATGACTACGTCGGAAACAGCCCTGCCAAGGGCGGTCTGTTCCGTGTCGGTCCGATGGTGAATGGTGATGGTCTGCCCACGGGTTGGATTGGCCATATCTCCTTCACTGACAAGGATGGTCGCGATCTTCAGGTGCGCCGTCTCCCCAACTTCTTTGAGAACTTCCCTGTGGTTCTTGAAGACAGTGACGGCATCGTGCGGGCTGACATTCCTTTCCGTCGGGCTGAAGCGAAATATTCCTTCGAGCAGCAAGGTGTGACCGCCAAAGTCTTTGGTGGTGCCCTTGATGGTCAGACCTTCACTGATCCTGCTGACGTGAAGCGACTGGCTCGCAAGGCTCAACTGGGTGAAGCGTTCGAATTCGACCGCGAGACCTACCACTCCGACGGCACCTTCCGCAGCTCACCCCGTGGCTGGTTCACCTTCGGCCATGCCACCTTTGCCCTCCTCTTCTTCTTTGGGCATATCTGGCACGGTGCACGCACCCTCTACCGTGACGTGTTTGCCGGTATCGATCCCGATCTCGGTGAGCAGGTTGAGTTCGGTCTGTTCCAGAAACTGGGAGACCGTTCCACCCGTCGACTGCCTGAGGGCTACGTGCCCCCGGCAGGCACCACCCTCAGCTGATCGCCCCCTCGGAGACTCTCGATGGAAAGCTTCGCTTACATCCTCATCCTCACCCTGGCGATTGCCACACTCTTCTTCGCCATCGCTTTCCGCGATCCCCCGAAGATCGGCAAGTGATTCAGGAATCAACTGCTTTGCCCCGCCTGAAGGCGGGGCTTTTTTTGGGCAATGTCCAGGCCTGGACAAGCTGTCTAAACTTGGAACACATTCGACTTCGGAGTGAACCGGGCGTGCAGTGCCCTTCCTGCCAAAACACAGACAGTCGGGTATTGGAATCCCGTGCTGCCGATGGAGGCAGGAGTGTTCGCCGTCGCCGTGAATGCCTGAACTGTGAGTTTCGCTTCACCACCTATGAACGGGTGGAGACCATGCCGATCACCGTCCTCAAACGGAATGGCAGCCGCGAGAGCTTCAGCAGGAGCAAGCTGCTCCATGGCCTGAGCAGGGCCTGCGAGAAAACCGGGATCACAGCCACCAAACTCGAAGAAATCGTCGACGAACTTGAGCTCACCCTTCAACAGCGCAACGGGCGCGAGGTGACCAGCCACGACATTGGAGAGCTGGTGCTTGAGCAACTCAAGGAGCTCAGCGAGGTGGCATACGTTCGTTTTGCTTCGGTTTACAAGCAGTTCCGCGGCGTCAACGACTTCGTCAAGACGCTCGAAGGAATGCACACGAGCAAGCCTCCTCTAGCCACCGTTTGAATTGAGCAGCTGAGGAAACACCCAAGCGAATCGCCCCAGGGCCGTCTGTAAGAATGGGCGATTCGATCGCTTGTGGTCGGCGGGCCTCAGCGTCTTCTCTCACACTGTCTTCGGGCAGACCGCCATCCCCCCATGTCTGTCACCTCCACCGACCAGGTTCAGGATCCCAACGCGGAAACAGCAGCATTTGCCGAAGATGCTGAAGCGATCATGGCAACGGAATCCATCGATGCCCTCGCTGAAGAGGACCTGAGTATTCCGGAGGACGTGCCGACCGCTGATGACCCCAGCAGCCGGGCCAGCAGCCGTGATCTCGATGGCGCTGGTTTCACCCTCGACGAGTTTGCCTCGCTGCTGAGCAAGTACGACTACAACTTCAAGCCTGGCGACATCGTCAACGGCACCGTCTTTGCCCTTGAGTCGAAGGGCGCGATGATAGACATCGGCGCGAAAACGGCCGCCTTCATGCCGATGCAGGAGGTGTCGATCAACCGTGTTGAGGGACTGAGCGATGTTCTCCAGCCGGGAGAGGTGCGCGAGTTCTTCATCATGAGCGAAGAGAACGAAGACGGTCAGCTCGCACTATCGATTCGCCGGATTGAATATCAACGCGCCTGGGAACGGGTGAGGCAGCTGCAGAAAGAAGACGCCACCATTTATTCCGAGGTGTTCGCCACCAACCGTGGTGGTGCGCTCGTACGCGTCGAAGGCCTTCGGGGCTTCATCCCTGGCTCCCACATCAGCACCCGCAAGCCCAAGGAAGAGCTTGTGGCGGATTTCCTTCCGCTCAAGTTTCTCGAGGTGGACGAAGAGCGCAATCGTCTGGTGCTCAGCCATCGTCGCGCCCTGGTGGAGCGCAAGATGAATCGCCTCGAGGTAGGCGAAGTGGTGATCGGTACCGTTCGTGGCATCAAGCCCTATGGCGCCTTCATCGATATCGGTGGTGTCAGCGGTCTGCTGCACATCTCCGAAATCAGCCACGAGCACATCGAGACTCCTCACACCGTGCTCAATGTCAATGACCAGATGAAGGTCATGATCATCGATCTGGATGCCGAGCGCGGCCGCATCTCTCTCTCCACCAAGGCGCTGGAGCCGGAGCCCGGTGACATGCTCACCGATCCCCAGAAGGTGTTCGAGAAGGCCGAGGAAATGGCTGCCCGTTACAAGCAAATGCTGCTTGAGCAGGCCGAGGAGGGCGAAGAGTCCTACGGGATGATGGGCTGATTCTCGCGATCAGTTCGTCCCATGGCCACGCTGTTACTCAACGGTGAGGCCCTAGCCGAAATCGATGGGGTGCTGTTCGACAAGGACGGCACCCTTTCTCATAGCGAACCGCACCTCATCAGCCTGGCGCGAAGGCGAATTGAGGCCATTGCAGAACGCATGCAACACCTTCCACTTCGCGTCGTTTCGAACGCGCTGGACACCAAAAGCCTGCGTTCCCTCCTCGAAAAGGCCTACGGACTGAACAGTGAAGGCGTTCGCCCGGACAGTCTTCTTGCCGTGGCGTCAAAACAGCACAACCTCGCTGCCACCGCAACCGTTCTCAGCCTGGTGGGCATGCCGTGGCCTCAGGCCCTACTGCTAGCGGAGGAGAGCTTTTCATCCGTGGAGCAGTCGCTTCCCCCCGAGGAAGAAGACCGTTCCACTCCGCTTTTACCGGATGCCAAACACCTGATTCAAGCGCTCAACAAAGCCGGGGTGACCTGTGCTGTGATCAGCAACGACACCCACGAGGGAATTCAGCGCTTTCTGCGTCATCACCAGCTAGAGCACGCCGTTTCAGGCATCTGGAGCGCGGAGCATCAGCCAAGCAAACCAGATCCGGCCGCTGTCCACCGCCTCTGTGAGTCCCTGCGACTCAACCACCGTCGCTGCGCCCTAATCGGCGATGCCGACTCAGATCTACTCATGGGCAGGCGCGCTGGAGTCGCTGTCACCCTGGGCTATGTGGCCGGATGGAGGGAGCCCCCAACGCTCACCGCCCACGAACACCTTGTTCACCACTGGCGCGATCTCCAAGTGCGCCCAGAAGACTGAAATCGCCTCCCCTTAGAGTCGCCCCAATCGCACCGGGTCATGAGTCGCTACGTCTTCACCTCCGAATCCGTCACAGAAGGACATCCCGACAAAATCTGTGACCAGGTCAGTGATGCGGTACTCGATGCGCTCCTCGCACAGGATCCCTCCAGTCGCGTGGCCTGCGAAACGGTGGTCAACACAGGACTCTGCATGATCACCGGTGAAGTCACCTCAAAGGCCCAGGTGGATTTCATCCATCTTGTGCGCGATGTGATCCGCGACATTGGCTACAGCGGCGCCAGGGCCGGTGGGTTTGATGCCAACAGCTGTGCTGTGCTGGTTGCCCTCGATCAGCAATCCCCTGACATCGCCCAGGGCGTTGATGAAGCCGATGACCATGCTGGTGACCCGCTCGACAAGGTGGGTGCGGGAGATCAGGGCATCATGTTCGGCTACGCCTGTGATGAAACTCCGGAGTTGATGCCTCTGCCGATCAGCATCGCCCACCGTCTCTCGAGGCGACTGGCAGAGGTCCGTCACAACGGCACCCTCGACTACCTGCTCCCGGATGGCAAAACCCAGGTCAGTGTCGTGTACGAGAACGATCAGCCCGTGGCGATCGACACGATTTTGATCTCCACCCAGCACACCGCGGAAGTGGCTGGCATGAGCGGCGAGCAAGAGGTCAGGCAGCGCATCAGCGATGACCTTTGGACCCATGTTGTGGAACCTGCAACGGCAGATTTGCCCCTGAAACCCCAAAAGGGATCGACTCGCTATCTGGTCAACCCCACCGGAAAATTCGTGGTGGGTGGCCCTCAAGGTGATGCGGGCCTGACAGGCCGCAAGATCATCGTGGACACCTACGGCGGCTATGCCCGCCACGGTGGTGGTGCTTTCTCCGGTAAGGACCCCACCAAAGTGGATCGCTCCGCTGCCTACGCAGCCCGTTACGTCGCGAAGTGCCTAGTGGCTGCTGGTCTCGCCCGGCGCGCAGAGGTGCAGCTGAGCTATGCCATCGGAGTCGCCAAGCCCGTCTCCATCCTTGTCGACTCGTTTGGCACCGGCAAAGTGTCAAACGCGGAGCTCACCGCACTCGTGAACAGCCACTTTGATCTGCGCCCGGGAGCGATCATCGAGCAATTCAAACTGCGCGACATGCCCTCTCAGAGCGGAGGTCGCTTCTATCGCGACACGGCCGCCTACGGGCATTTCGGTCGCCCTGATCTCAAGCTTCCCTGGGAAGACGTGGCCGACAAAGCCGCAATGCTGCTCCAGGCGGAAGCAACCCGCCTCCAGGAGGGGAGCACCATCTGATCCTTGACCTGTGATCGCCCCTGACACCGCGGTGCTCGGTATCGATCTGGGCACCAGTGGTGTCCGGATCGCGATTCTCGACCTGGCCGGCAATCTTCGACACAGTGAAGGGATGCCCTATCCAGGTGCATTCGAGGACCCAGCGGCATGGGTTGATGGCTGCAGGCAGCTGATCGCGTCCATTCCCTCGGACCTGCGACTGCGGCTTCGAGCCCTGGCGGTGGATGGAACCTCTGGCACCCTCCTGGCCTGTGGAGAAGACGGAAGGCCTCTGGGGCCAGCGTTGCCGTATCACCTCAGTTGCCCGGAACAGCTGGAGCGACTCAAAGCCCTGATCAGCGACTCCAATCCTGCAGGCAGTGCAAGCGGAAGTCTGGCCAGGGCCCTGCGCCTGCTGGAGACGCATCCAAGAGATCAGCTGCTGCTGCGCCACCAGGCCGACTGGATCACTGGTTGGTTTCTGCAAAGCTGGCGTTACGGCGAGGAAGGAAACAACCTCCGCCTGGGCTGGAATCTTGAGACGGGGCGCTGGCCAGACACCTTTGCCCGCCAGCTTTGGTGTCAGGCCCTGCCTGAGATCAGGCCAAGCGGAGCACGCTTGGGATCGATTGCCCCCTCGATCGCCGATCAACTCGGCTGCCCCCCAAACCTTCAGGTGATCGCTGGCACCACAGATGCGAATGCAGCGGTGCTCACGGCCAATCCAAGCGCTGGAGATGGAATCACGGTGCTCGGCAGCACAATCGTGCTGAAGCGATTTGTGAAGACTCCACTCGCTGGTGCGGGAGTCACGAACCATCGGGTTGGAGGTCGCTGGTTGTGCGGAGGTGCCTCCAACTCCGGTGGCGTCGTCCTGCAACAACAGTTCCCTGGAATCGACCTGGAGGAACTCAGCCGTCAGATTGATCCTGAGCAGAACAGCGGCCTGGATCTACGCCCTTTGCCGGCGAGGGGCGAACGGTTCCCCATTGACGACCCGACGCTCGAGCCGATTCTCAGGCCTCGGCCCGTCAGCGATGCTCTCTACCTCCATGGCCTGCTGGAGGGCATGGCGCGCATCGAGGCCCAGGGCTGGCGACGTTTGACGGAGCTGGGAGCTCAACCCCCAAAACAAGTGATCACGGTGGGAGGGGGAGCCCGCAACCCCCAATGGAGAAGGCTCCGGGAACGGATCCTCGGCCTGGCAGTTCGCAGCTGCCATGCCCCTCCGGCCGCTGGCACCGCACGCTTGGCACTCGAAGGTCTGCAACAGGCTGACGATCTGCACGGATAAGGATGGAGAATCCAGTGCGCTTCAAACTGCCGGTGCCTGCCAAAATTCGCGACGTACTCGCCGTCGGACTCTTCGTGATCCTCGCCGGCTATGTGACATTCAGCGGTTTCCGCCTCGCCCTCCTGCTCTGGCAACGCTTCGGCTGAGGCCAGGCAATCCTCCTGGCCGCCAAGTGCCGACAACCGCTCCTCTGTTGATCCCCCACTCCCCATGGCCGCTGATCCCCTCACCCCAAGCGTCAGTGATCGCATCTGCCGGCACATGAATGCAGATCACAGCGAGGCTGTTCTCAGCTACGCCCGCCACTACGGCGGAATCGAGAACCCGCAGAGCGCCACGATGCTGGCCGTGCGATCAGATGCCATGGAGCTGGAGGTGGATGGAGCAACGGTGAAGATTCCGTTTGATCACCAGCTGAGCGACAGCGAGGATGCCCATCGCACCTTGGTGGCCATGCTGAGAGCGATGCAGAATTAGACCTCAGGGGAATCCTTAACGCAGCGCGACCGCTGCGATGCTCAAGCTGATCAGGCAAAGCTGCGGAGACCTGCTGATTAGACCCAGCTGCCCCATCTGCTCGGCAGAGATCGTCTCCCATCCCAGGGAACAACACCCCTGCCAAGCCTGCTGCCAAGCCCTCGGCCTTGGAGCACACCCTTACCATGGACGTGATCCTCTGCCGTGGATCGCAGCAGGGCTCTACCAAGGTCGCCTACGCGAGAAGCTTTTGCAGCTCAGGAGCAGCGGCAATCTCCGCCAGCTCCGAGCCCTCAGTGCTGGCCTGAGGGAGCGACTGCCAGCAGAAGCCCTGCTGGTACCAATTCCCAGCTGGAAGCACCGAAGCAGAGCCAACCCACTGCCAGCCCTGATCTGCCGAAGCCTGGAACGCTCAACCAGGGAATTCTTGGAACGAACCTCAGCAGGAATGGGACAACACCACCTGAGGGCAAGACAACGGTTGGACAACCAACGCTCGGCCTTCAAGGCCACAGCACTGGCGACTGAAGTCGCAACCAACACTAAGGCAATCGGAGCGGCGGACCGAATGGCCCCCCTCTGGATCGTGGATGACATCCTCACCACTGGCGCGACGGCCCTCGCGGCGATGACCGCTCTTCAAACAGCCGGCCTAACGGTGCACGGCCTGATCTGTTTGGCCCGAACCCCAAGGAAGCTGGCCAGGTCTGGAACGTCGTGATTTAAGATCTGGCTGTCGCGCAGACAACGCGCCGGGATAGCTCAGTTGGTAGAGCAGGCGACTGAAAATCGCCGTGTCCCCAGTTCAAATCTGGGTCCTGGCATGTCTTTTCTCTCTCCTATGCCGTTCTTCGGAGAGCTCAACGACAACCGTCAGTTCAATAATGCTGACAGCTTCGCTATGGCTTTTGACGAGGCCTGGAAAGACAGTGTCAAAGCTGACAGCAATCAGGATGTGACGACCCGACTCGCTTCGGTGATGCATGGCCTGCAGGAGCATCCATTCATGGAAAGCTCTCCGGAGATGGCCCAACAGGTGGCTGCTTTCCGCCTGAGACTTCTCGACCTCTGATTCGATGTCAACCCCCCTGAATCGACTGGTGCAACTGCTTTGCGGAAGCTTCACCAACGACGAACAGGCCTTTGAGAACCCACCCTTGTATGCCCATATCAATGTGACGGTGCGCCCCCTTCCGCACCTTGCGGAAGGCATGCTCTTACTGGAGCAGGCTTACGCCCTTGCCCCGGCCGAGCCCTACCGGATCCGGGTGCTCCACGCCTGCGCCGAAGGGGAGAACCTCCACATTCGCAATCACGCCCTGCGCGATGCAGAACGATTCTGGGGAGCCACGCTGCAACCAGAGAAGCTCCCGACGATCCATGCGTCAGATCTGCAGCTTTTGGAGGGTTGCACCTACATCGTGACGCCCCAAGGCAGTGGTTTCAGCGGCGAAGTGGAACCAGGCTGCCGCTGCATGGTCGAACGCAAGAGACGGACGAGCTACCTCGTCAGCCAATTCGAAATTGACCAAAACGGAATGAGCACCATTGACCGAGGGCACGACCCCGACAGCCATGAACAGATCTGGGGATCCTTGGCAGGTCCCTTCCTGTTCCGACGGGTCGAGAACTACGCGTCAGAGATTCCGTCCCACTGGGGGCTGGGGATGAGCGAGCCCAGCGCCTAGTTTGAAGTTGGGTGAAGTGAAGTGATGGCATTTGTCCATCCGGACAAATACTTATTGGCTCCCCATAAGGTCCTGGGCAGTCGTGATCACCGCCCATGGCGCTTCCCCTGCTGACAACGCCGATCCGGACCCAGAACGCTCTCGTCACACCGATCGGCAGCGTGGCCGACGAAAACGAGCGGCGCTGCAGTGAAGGTCTACAACCCAAAGGGGATGCCCTTGAGCTGGTGATCGAGCAGGCCTATCGACAGGTGTTCTTCCACCCACTCAAATGCGACCGCATGCCGATGCTTGAGATGCAGCTGCGTGATGGCGGCATCACCGTGCGCGATTTCATGCGCGGACTGCTGACATCAGCACGCTTCCGCGATGGTTACCAGAACACCAACACCAACTATCGACTGGTGGACCATCTGGTGAGCAAAGCGCTTGGACGCGAGCCTCACGGCGACGCCGAACGCATTGCCCTTTCGATCCTGGTGGCACAAAAAGGGCTGCGCGCTGCCGTCGACTCCCTACTGGATAGCGACGAATATCTCAATGCCTTCGGTGACGACACGGTTCCGTATCAGATCAACCGAGTGCTGGCCGGTCGTGATCGAGGCGACATGCCGACCCATCAACGCCTGCCTCGCTATGCGGCCGACTGGCGAGACAGCAGCTCAAGCCGTTTCCCAGCCAATCCAGGAGGAGCGAGCGGCGTTGCCTCCGCAGCGTGGGGTTCCGGTCAACCTCCGGCTTGGGCTCTCAAGCTCTGGCTTGGCTTAGGCGTGGTTGGGGGCTTCGAGATTCTGCGGGTCGTGATCACCATCGCAGGGTCGATGCTCGGCACATCCTCAAACTGATTCAGTGGCGAGAAGCCCCTGCTCCTCTTCAGGGAAGAGCTGGGGCTCATCCTCAGGAAACTCCTGGATTTCGTCTTCCGGGAAGGGATCCACCACTTTCAGGGTCGAGGCTCCGTCCTCAAGCAATCGCTCCAACCGACTCAGACGCTCCTCGGTGCCCGAAAGCAGCTCAGCTGCACCGTCCCAATCGCCAGGGGCTGCCTCGGAGCGGCTGCTCAGTTGAGCCTGCAACTCATCCAACCGGTTCTCAACCTTGAGGATCCGTTCGGTGAGCGATTCACTGACGGCCGTCAGCAAGCTCAACTGCTGACACAGGCGGCTTTGAAAGAGCTGCTGACCTTCAAGGGAATCCATGGCCAACCGTTGGATGAATGGCCGGATCGTATCGACGATCTGGCCATCGACCAGTCCCTGGCCAACCTCAGATCTCGACTGGGCTTGTAACGATTCTGAAAGGCTTCGATCGCAATCGAACTCTCTCCATAGGATCCACACCGAACATGCCTTGAGCCAGGGGCAGGTCTTTGCCTCCACCAAGCTTCGTCACCCCGTTCCAATGACTCTCGCCAACGCGTCCTATCTGGGCATCGAGAGCTACACACAACCCACTCAGGAAAACTGGAGCAACGGTTCCGAAAATGACCGCGCTGCACTGATTCGTGCCGCCTACCAGCAGGTCTTCGGCTACCAGTACATCCTCAGCAGCGACCGTCTGGAAGGGCCCGAATCCCTGTTCCGTCGGGGATATCTGAGTGTGCGCGAATTCGTGCGCCAGCTGGCCAAGAGCGGGCTGTATCGCAAGCGTTTCTTTGAGAACTCGAACCCCTACCGGTTCATTGAGCTCAACCACAAGCATCTCCTGGGACGCGCTACCCAGAACAAAGCTGAGATGCTCCACCACTTCACAATCCTGCAGGAACAAGGTTTCGACGCTGAAATCGATTCCTACCTCGACAGCGCCGAGTACCAGGAACGCTTTGGCGAGGAAGTGGTGCCCTATCTGCACGGCTGGAACTACAGCGTTGGCCAGCAAGGCCTGCAGTTCTCCTACATGCTGCAACTCAGCCGCGGTGTCGCCGCCTCCATCAAGGGCGATATCTGCAAGAACCAGTCCCGCCTCAACCCCTCCGTGCACGCCGAAGCGCCTGTGACCGTGGTGAGCCCCAATGCCAAGGGCAATGTGTTCCGCAAGGTGGGCACCGATGGCGTGACCCGTCAGGGCGTCGGCGCCGCTGAAGAGGGGCGCACCTTCCGGATCGAAATCACCGGCCTGAACAACTACCGCCTGCACAAGCGCAGCAACCGTGTTCGCTTCGTTCCCTTCAGCAAGCTGCTGGATGTCCAGCGCCAGATCCAGCGCGAAGGCGGCCGGATCGCCAGCATCACCACCGTGAACTGAGATCACGGTCCGCCGTTCCCTTCTCCTCTGATCCCAATGAAAGTCTCTGCCGGCAGTCGCTCATCAACCTTTGCCTCCAACCGTCAGGTGACCTTGAAGGTCACTGGCATCGCCAACAACGACTACATCCGTACGGCCGACACTGTGATGCAGGTGCCCTACACCCGCATGAACGAAACCATGCGCATGATCCAGCGCATGGGTGGTCGGATTCAGGAGGTCAGTGTCAGCGGTGGTGACCTTGGAGCCAACGGTGCTGGCGAAGCCAAAGCGGCCAAGCCCGCCCGTCGCACCCGGAAGCAGGTCGACGACTGAAATCAGCCCCCCTCCGCCCTCCATCCAGTCACTCAACCTGGTGGAAGCAGCTCGCCCCCTCGTTCCGGAGGGGGCTTTTTCATGGTCGGGGCGGCCAGCCCACCAAGGGGTTGAATGGCAGACGAGACAGCCAGTTGTCACAGTGAAATCAGAACCGGCACAGGCCTTTTCGAGCTCGGAATGACCTTTTGTTAAAAGGCTCGCGGGAGCTTCTCATCTTCTTGAAGAATGGCCTGGCGAGGGAGAACGGCAGCCAACGGCAGCCCGTTCCCTGCCCCGAGAATCTGGAGCTCAGCTCCCGGTCCTCACCCCCAAACCACTCCCGACCCTTCGTCGAGAACAGGAGCTTTTCTCAATGTTCGACGCCTTCACCAAGGTTGTTGCCCAGGCTGACGCCCGCGGCGAATTCATCAACGCCGGCCAGATCGATGCTCTGGCTGCCATGGTTGCTGACAGCAACAAGCGCATGGATGCTGTGAACCGCATCACCTCCAACGCTTCCGCCATCGTCACCAACGCTGCCCGCGAACTGTTCGCTCAGCAGCCCGCTCTGATCGCCCCCGGCGGCAACGCCTACACCCACCGCCGCATGGCTGCTTGCCTGCGCGACATGGAGATCATCCTCCGCTACGTCACCTACGCAGCCTTCACCGGCGACGCTTCCGTCCTGGAAGATCGTTGCCTCAACGGCCTGCGTGAGACCTACCTGGCCCTGGGCGTCCCCGGCGCTTCCGTGGCTGAAGGTGTCCGCAAGATGAAGGACGCTGCCATCTCCATCGCCAACGACAAGAACGGCATCACCGCTGGTGACTGCTCCGCTCTGATGTCCGAAATCGGCACCTACTTCGACCGCGCTGCCGCTGCTGTCGCCTGATCCGGCTCCAGCTCTCAAGATTTCCGACCAGAACACCTTCTTCTTTTCCAACAATGAAGACCCCCCTCACCGAAGCCGTCGCCGCCGCTGATTCCCAGGGCCGCTTCCTCTCCAACACCGAAATCAACGCTGCTTTCGGTCGTTTCGAGCGCGCCGCCAACGCTCTGGCTGCTGCCAAGGCGCTCACCGCCAACGCTGATTCCCTCGTGAACGGCGCTGCTCAGGCTGTGTACAACAAGTTCCCCTACACCACCCAGATGCAGGGCAACAACTACGCAGCTGACGCTCGCGGCAAGGAAAAGTGCGCCCGTGACATCGGCTACTACCTCCGCATGGTCACCTACTGCCTCGTGGCTGGTGGCACCGGGCCGATGGATGAGTATCTGATTGCTGGCATTGATGAAATCAACCGTGCCTTTGAGCTGTCTCCTTCGTGGTACGTAGAAGCCCTCAATTATATTAAAGCCAATCATGGACTTTCTGGTGAGCCAGCCACTGAAGCGAATAACTACCTGGACTATGCAATCAACGCCCTAGTTTGATTGCATATAACGGATTTTTACATTCTCGGGCTCCCAATGTGGGGGCCCTTTCTTTTGAAGGCTAGGGCTTGAAGCTGCAGTTTATAAAACAATAATGCAGCCAGCAAGTGCAGCTCAGGCAAGAATGCATGCCATCTGCTATAGCATTTGCGCACTACTATTTGAGGGCATAGATTATTCTATTGGACCATTCGATATCATTCTGATAAGCAAAGAAGCCTCCGCATTTGTCTTTACCTCATCTTTTCATGAACATGACCTTCCAGCAGCCCGAGCAGATCATACACTTAATAAAGCAAGCAGGAGAAGGAGCGGAGATTATATACAACTCAGGAGCTATGCGTCTTCGCATTGACCTCAGGAGTGACGACATATCACTTTGGAGATCTCATTTCTTGACTGATCCCAGTGAAGCCAATCTTCTCGTTGCATGCGAAGATGGCGATGGCGAGTTAAAGCAGACGCGCCTCACCTGGGTCGTAGGTTCTTCTATTCGGACAACTTTTGTGTCTGGGAAGAAAGAAGCCAAGGCGCTTTTGGAAGCAATCGGTGTAGTAGCCCAGCTAGCCAGCCTAGCTTGCGATCGCTGCTATGGATTAGGCGAATCGACTGTATGGGCATTCTACTTGGACCGCAACAAGACATTGTCCGCAACTCCACTCGGCTCATGTTCATAACAACAGAAACCGAATATAGAGCGAAGATTAATCTTCTTGTCAGGCAGGCTAATGTATGCGGACTTGGCTCAAGAGAGACGATACCTGTTGAAGTTCGAACGATTATCAGGACTGCTGATTCAGCAAGGCGTCCACTGAGCCTAAACGAGATAGAATATATCTGTGCGATTTGCAAAAGTTCAGAGAAAGCTGTTATCGAATTAATCGAAAAGTCGCCTAAGATGATTGCTAAAGCGAGCGCGTCGCTACTACACAAGCAACCAGGATTGATAGCGCAAGGGGGAGAGCTTTTTCCAGAGCACAGAGCAGCGGCCTGCTGGAGAGACTGCGAGCAATTTATCAGAGTAGTGACTTATGGGGTGGCGTCTAATTGCACGGTAATTACCGACAAGGCAGGTATAAAATCATTATTGGAACTCTATATGGTATTGGGAGTTCCCGTAAAAGCGCTTTTGTGCGTCTTGACAGAATTAAAGAATCTCTCAGTCAATAGACTTAGAAGATCAGGCTATGAGCGTGAAAGTACCTGCGCTCAAGGTGCGTTTGATGACTTGATATGCGCGCTAAACCCAAAGAGTGAATGACTACTCGAGAACTACCATCAGGCAATTAAGGTTGTAGCAGGACATTCGGCCAACCCGATTTGTCCTCTAGAATGCAAGAGGTATAAGAAATTCTTAAGTCAACCAGAAAGAACTCTTCCTATGCATCCTGAAGCCCAACTCAAAATCACTTTGTTACCAGAGAATCCACAGCAGTGGCATCCCCCAGAGACCTGCGAACCTGAAATGGTCAATCAAGTGCCGCTTGATGCCCGCGGAGCCCGTTGGTCACATCGAGTACTAACCCCTCTAGACCTAAGAGAATCTAAACTATGCCGAGCCGATCTAAGGGGCGCTGATCTTTCTGGCTGCCAGCTTGATGGCTGCGATCTCAAGTTAGCTCGTTATGATATGAATAGCAAGTTTCCCGAAGGATTTAATCAATTCAGATCTGGAGCAGTCGGACCCAAGGCTTATCTGAATGGGGCATTTTTTAATGGTGCCGACTTAAGGAGTATGGACTTAACTGAAAGTAGTTTCATGGGGGCCTATCTCAGTGGCTGCGATCTTAGTGGCTCTGTGCTAGTTGGTGCATGCTTGGTGGGGGCTGATCTTCGCTTTGCAAAGCTACAGGGGTGCAGCTGTAAAGGAGCACGCTTTACGGGTAGCCAGCTGAATCAGGCCGATTTACGCGCGGCTGATTTCAGTAACACATCCATAGAGACTGCAGAGAGCATTCAGGGGGCTGATTTTAGTTGGGCCTCCGGGATCAATTCTGAGCAACTGACAAACCTTCTATCACGGCCACACACCGAGCTTGATTGCTGGAACCCATTCACTCGTACGACAACTCGGGCCTCTCTGGAGTCGCTTCGGTGCTGAGGGAAAGCGACACGAAAACAGCGAAGCGCTGAACTGCCAACTAGGGCGTCCAAAGGACAAAAGGGCACCCACATCACTGGAGGGTGCAGTCAGTCAGAAGGAGTTGAGTTTTATAAAGCAACCAGCAAGCTTGTCCGATGAGTCTTGGATAATGATATCGCTTCGCCCACGCACCCATGCCATTCGGCCCCGCCTCGATTCTCGGTGTTGAACGCTTCGCTCAAGACTGCGAGGCACCCCTGGAGTTGGCGCCTGGTGATGATGACGCCACCAAGGAAGCTCTGATCCGTGCTGTATACAAGCAGGTCCTCGGAAATGCTTATGTCATGGACAGCGAGCGTCAGCTGGTTGCCGAATCACAATTCAAATTAGGCGAGATCAGCGTGCGTGAATTCGTGCGCACCATTGCAAAAAGTGAACTCTATCGCACACGTTTTTTTGATGCGTGCGCTCGATACCGCTATATAGAACTGGCGTTTCGCCATTTGCTTGGGCGTGCGCCCGCTAGCTTTGAGGAAATGCGCCGCCACGCGGAGCGACTTGATGCAAGCGGCTATGAATCAGACATCGACAGTTTTCTCGACTCTGATGAATACCAGAACACCTTTGGTGAATGGACAGTCCCGTACCAGCGGGGCTGGAGGACTGAATCCTGCGCCACTCTCCAGGAGTTCACATGGTCGTTCCAGCTACTGCGGGGAAACAGCAGCAGCAGCCTGAAGGGAAACCTCGCTGGGATCCAGAGTCGGCTGGGCGGTGCAGCCTACCAAAACCGCCCACTCCCGGTGGTGGCAACGTCATCGATCGATTCACAGGGATGGAGTTTTCGTCCATCACCAAACCTCGGCGATGCCGCTACTCGCAGTGGCGTTGGCGCAGGGCAAGAAGGAAAGGTCTATCGGGTTGAAGTCACAGCATATCGTGCAAATAATGTGCGGCGTGTCTCCCGATACACGAAGTCCAATCGAGTCTATTTTGTTCCCTACAACAAGCTATCAGAGCAGTATCAGCGCATTCATCGCGAGGGAGGGAAAATAGCTAGTATTACCCCCATTTGACAAGTTCGGAGTGCGGGCAGAGATCGGCTCTCTTTTTCATGAATGTCCATAGATTTCTGTGCATCCACGTCAGCACTATGACAGCTCTAAAAGACTGTTAAATGCCAGGACGACCACACCAAGTCCCTCATTCCTCGCTAGCCATGTCAATGAATCAATCTCCGGCACTTGGATTTGGTGCCATTCAATTACTAGACTCACCGGCCAGCTTTTCGCGAAGGCTGAACCATCAGGCTACAGATGCAGCAACGAGCAATGATCGATACAGAAACCAGCAAGACCTGAACGGACTTGGGGCGTTCACAGCCAGCGATAACGCCTCCTATCAGCTAGCGGTGATTGCTGCCTATCGTCAAGTATTCGGCAATGTTCAGCCGATGGAGAGTGAGCGTCTGCTGAGTGCCGAATCACAACTCCGTAATGGAGATATCAGCGTTCGTGAATTCGTGCGCCGCCTTGCGCTATCAAGTTTTTATCGCTCTCGCTATTTTGATGCGGTGTCTCCGCATCGTGCTGTTGAACTCAACTTCAAGCATCTACTTGGTCGCCCGCCGCAGGACGAAGCCGAGATCAGTGCCCATGTAGCAACGGTTGCCACCTCTGGTTTTGAAGGTGAGATTAACAGCTACCTTGATTCCGATGAGTATTTGCAGACATTTGGTGAAGACACTGTTCCTTATCCCACCAGCTGGAATTCTCCACTGGGTCAGCCACAGTCTGCCTTCAACCGGATGGCGGCTCTTGAGCAGAACTTCGCAGGAAGTGATACCGCTGTGGGGAATAAGAGTCAGCTATTGGGTAACCTTGCAAGAGGCTACAGCCTCTCGATCAAGGTCCCGGCTCAAGTCTACAGATCTGGAAACGCAGGCAGCGTGAATCGATCATTGGCGGGAGGTACCCGTGGGATGTTTGAGCCCGTCAGGCGTATCAATGCCGATGGGGGTGACTCCGCACCGATGCGCGGCGATCTTTACGTTGGCTTCGGTCTTGGCCAACGAGATCAGGAGGTGTTTGAGCGCAGCGGTGGTGAGTCCGCTGATCAAATTGCCGGGCTGATACGTGCAGCCTATCGCCAGGTGATGGGCAACCCCCATCTGATGGAAAGCGAGCGGAGCCTCACAGCAGAGAGCCAGTTCGCGGAGGGTCGGCTCAACACGCGTGAGTTTGTACGTGCAGTTGCTCTTTCTCCTGATTACCGGCGCCGCTTCTTTGAGAGCAACCCGCCCTATCGCTTTGTGGAGCTCAACTTCAAACATCTTCTGGGTCGAGCTCCACTCACTCAAGCAGAGGTAAGCGAGCACATCCAACGACTCGCCAACGAAGGCTACGAAGCCGAAATCAACAGCTATATTGATGGCGATGAATACCAGAATCTGTTTGGCGAGAACACCATCCCGTTTGCTCGTATCAGCTCAGAACAAGGTCGCTCCCAACTAGCATTCAACCGTCATCTTTCGCTGGTAGGGGGCTATGCATCGAGCGACACAGTCCAATCTGCATCGAATCTGGTGATGTCGGTGGCCACCAATACGGTGCCCAGCAATTGGTCAAACACGTCGCAAAGGATCAACCGCATCGGTGCCAACGCTGGCACCACCGAGCCAACAGGCAAGCGCTATCGGATTGTCGTTCAGGCCCAGCCTGCGGGAGGCCGGCAGCGCACGCCGAATGCGACCTATCTCGTCTCAGGGAAAGACATGACCAGCCAGCTCGGTTATGTCCATCGCCGAGGTGGTCGGATCCTCTCGATCACTGAAGTGCTCTGATTGCTACAAGGCGATCAAGACTACGTTCTCGCCAACTCAAAAACATTCAATCTGTCTCCTCCCATGCCTGAAGCTACAATCGCTATAGCTGATGCCAGTCTCCGTCAAGAGTCGGCACAAGCCATTATCCGTGCGGCCTACCGCCAGGTATTCGGCAATGCCCATCTGATGGAGGAAGATCGTAACGCCACTGCAGAAAGCCTTTACATCAACGGCGATCTCAACGTCCAGGGGCTGGTGACCGCCCTTGCCCTATCAGACAGCTACCGCCGTCTTTTCCTGGACAAGAATGGACCCTATCGCTTCGTGGAGCTCAACTTCAAGCACCTCCTAGGTCGCGCACCCCGCAATCAAGCTGAGGTTAGCGAGCATGTGCAGCGACTTGCAAACGAAGGTTATGAAGCTGAAATCAACAGCTACACCTTCAGCGTGGAATACATCGACGCCTTTGGGCTCGATGATGTACCCCACATGCGCGGCAGCCAAAGCCAAATCGGTGAAAGCAACGCCACTTACGTCCGTTCGAAGGCCCTTGGCAACGGCTTCGCCGGATTTGACGGAAGCCATCAGTCCGTGCTTCTGAGCAGCATTGGCACCGGCACTGCATTCTTTGATGGCAGCAAGGTCCCAGGACCTGGAAATCGAGACAGCAAGCGTTACGCCATCACCTGGACCACTGCGAACCCAGTGGGCATGCGTCGCCGTTCCGTGCAGACATCGATCGCTCCCTACAGTTCCCTGACGACAGCGATTCAAGGCATCCAGAAACGAGGCGGACGCATCCTTTCTGTTGCAAACACTTAACGACCACGGGCCTGGAGTCAATCCAGGCCCCCTCTCCAGTAGCCTTGTGTAAGGTCGGTTAGCTGGGAATCATTCCCCTAAATCTAAATGGCCGCTGAATTCTGATCAGGACAAATTAAGTGCCTCTATCGCCCCGCCAATACCATCAGGACAAGAGCCACGCTGAAAAGTCCCCAGGCCATTCACGGAACGGTGTCTCCATGGCAATGGCCTTAATGGTGGAAACCATGGTTCACATGGTCCACAACTCTCAAGCTCCGCAGAAAGTCTCACGTTGAATCAGATGGCTCTAGTTCAAGGCTGAGTATGAATCTCGAAAAGTTTGTCTTTCATAGCGAAGGGAATTGGCGCTCCATGAGGAGTGGCCACTCGCTTGCCTTTCGACAATTTGAGGAAGTGCTGAGCCATATTACGATCAAGCGGCTTTCACTTGATGATCCACGGGTAACCGATCTGATAGCAACCGCTGACGAGCCAAAAGTTAAGCCTTGCTCACCCTTTTATATGGAGTGGAGTGCGGAGAGTGACTGGGAGCCTGATGATCCATCGCTCGTCAGTCAGGGATCATGTGTGTTGGTGCCATTCCCTACAAATGCAGAAGAAGGACTTTTGCTTCGCAGTGTTGGCTATGCTGAAGCTGAGCAAGCTATTGGAAAATATTGCTTTCTTTCCGATGGTACGTTTACACTCACAACATGCTATGGGCAATCCATTGCAGAGGAGAGAATCTGGTTCATATCAGAACATGTGCGTTGTCGTTCCTCGGTGCTGAGGACCTCGGAAGGCTCTGGTGTTCTACAGACTTCATTTTCTTCAGAAGTCCGGCGGCTTAGCTTCTAAGATAAGAGCCGTTCTAGTCGTGGACTCCTCTCTACTATTCGCCCAAACTCTTTGCGGCCATTATAGCAACCTTGATCAGGCCCAGCAAGATCCTTCAAAATTCGCGCGCATTAATATCTTCTTCATGCCCCTCCCCTGGGAGGTGCTCCGTGCACCGGGCATTTATTCTGAACAGAGCTTCGACCATGATCCGTGGCGCCCATACCGACAAGGAGTTCATCGCCTAAGCCGATGTGATGATATACACATTGTTGAGAATTTTGGGCTTGAGCAGCCGGAACGGACCGCCGGAGCTGGGCTGCATCCTGAACTTCTCCAAACGATTGATGCCAATGCCCTCATCGAGAGATGCGGCTGCGCCATGCATTTTCGATGTGTTGAGCCTGGCTCCTACCTTGGTGAACTTGAGCCGGGTCAAAAGTGTTTGATTCCCCGCGATGGGAAACTCACCTATCTCGTCAGCGAAGTGGAGCTCAATCAGGACCGTTGGAGCAGCCGAGATCGTGGGTTTGACCCACTCACTGACGCCCCGATCTGGGGTTCAGAGCATGGGATGCTCCGCTTTGCAAAGATTTCATCCTTCTCGGACCAGTTAGACGAAAGCTGGGTGCAATCATAACAAGATGATCCGTGAAGATGCGCTCTAATGCACTCAAATGATGCACATAAGTTGCTCAAAGCGTGGATCCGCTCTCAGCATCTGATCTGCCTAGGCACGGACTTCATCTTTGAAACCGTTGATCAATCACACGTGGAACGATTCGAGCAGTGCATGCTGGATTGTGGTGGACATGTGAGGGAAGTGCGCGCCGTGGGAAACTGGCCAATGGGACCTAACCGATCATTCAAAGTGTTGAGAGCTGTGGCATCTATACCAAGGCCTGGCGGAGAAGAACTTGTCCAGTACTGGGCCAGCCGTGGAGGTAGGAGCACACGTTTCTCGGAAATCAACCACTGATGGCCCGCAACAATTGAAGGCGAGCCTCCACGTAGGGATGTGTTTCTTTGCCATTGATTACTTTACTATCTTCGCCAGAATCGATCAATTCTTGAGCCATTGCTGCCGCGTAGCGGCATTCCCACCAGGGCGTGCGATCGACATCTTCCCATCGGCTGAGATGCCGCTTACACAGCAGGGGATCTAATGAGGCCAGAGCCAATAGGGCTGCAGCTTTTGATTTGACGAATTGCGGCCTTTGGTTATCAACCGCCTCGACGAGCCACTCTGTAATCATCGCCATGGCTTCCATCGGCCATCGTTTATGGGAACCAAAAAGTCGAATAAAAAAGTAATGCGCACCATAATCGTTATGCGCATTCTCGAGCCAGCCTCGCCGCAACAGCGGCCAGAGAGCCTCAGCTGGCCGTTGACGCAGTGTCTGAAGTGCCAGATAGCAACGGCTGAAGTCAGTTCCAAAAAACTCCTGGATCAGGAATGCATTGTCAGGCTCATCGTCATAGCGATGTACCAACACCAAAGCACTTGGATCATCACGCAACAAGGCATCAAGCGCATCTGTCAATACCATGCCCTCACAGGACGTGGCACTCTCCGGCCAGAGAGCCTTAAGAGCACGCATCCGAAATACGGGGGAAACCGGTGCCTGGAGGACACTCGGGAGAAGATTAATAGCACCAGCATTGATCACATCCTGGATAGCAGACTGGCGATCCATCTGATTTGGCAGAGTGAGATGGTCTTCAAGGGCCAGTAGCTGATCACGCTGACCTGACAGCTGGGCAATGGCACACAGAGCTGCCCCGCGCACACCAGGATTGGAATCGTTCTGGAGGCTTTCAATTGCTGCCAAGGCAGAGCGAACCTTCAATCCAGCCAGGCTCTGGATCAAAACCCGACGATTCTGGGCAGGATCAGCCAGGCAATCGATCATCACCTGATGCAACATTGAATCCATACAACCCAATTGCTCAAGAGCCCAGGCACTATTTTCAACGAGGTAGGGATCTTCACTCTTGAGGCAACAACCGATAGCCGATATTGCTTGTTGTGCATTCAGACGACCAAGCACCTCCACCGCCTTACGCTGGGCTAAACGGATGGGCTGCTCTTCGGAATCAACGGCAAGGAGTTGCAGGAGGGCTTTCTCGGTGGAGTCTCCAGGAAAATTAATCAGGTGGGAGGCCGCCATGTAGTAATCGCTGGCCGATTCAAGTGCCTCAAGAGGCTGTTCTAAAATCCGCAGAGCCTCCTGCTGGGTGAGGCCAAGATGGATGTTGTCGAAACGGCTCACGGATGGCGCTGCAGGGCGGGCCCTAGATTCACACCTATTACCATTGCAGGTCAGGTTACCCAAGCAGGCCGTTCGTTAAGAACGTTCCATATATTGGCGGTCTGCTTGATGTTGGTGCACCATGGGACATCGTTGTTCCTGCCAGCATGGGGCCTTTTCTAACCAACTCCTATGTGATCAAATTGAGCCTTGGCAAGAGTGCAAGGCTGAATTCACCACAACAGTTGTGCGTTCCTTACGAACTACTCAGCCGCACACTGGATCTCATCAATCACCAAGGAGCAGGGGTGCAGGATGTGTCCGTGCAGGGGGGCACAAGCACTCAAGCTCCTCCAGCCCAGACCCCCCCTGAAGCGGTGTCAACGGAGAAACAGCCTCGGGTTGCTGGAACGAGGCAGCGTCGGTCGCGCGTCTCCTAATCAGCCTTGCATCGCGAACACGGCATCGGCAGGACGCCCCTGCTTCAGGGCCTCCCAGCCGATAGCGCGCAAAAACGTTGGGCCGTCCATCGTTTCCACCACATCCACACCCCAGGCCCCCAGCGTCAGGGGAGAACCCGCTGAGCTGGGACTGTCCTTGCGCCCGCCAAGGGCCAGCAATTGATGCCCATCGGTATGGCCGCAGGCCCGCCGAAACCCCCGCCATGCCTGGATCAAGTCAAGGGCCAGATCCGCAGGTGCCAGATCCGATTCGATGCGAATGAGCCAATGGGGATGATCCAACGGCTCTGCCGAAACAATCGCAGAAGCGTGCGCCTTCAACCCTGCTGCAAGGACCACCGCGTTGAAGGGTGGTACGCCCGGCTCTTGTACCTGGAGGTTATGGGACAGAACGAAGCAGGTCATGCCGATGCCGTGTGTTACAACGACGCTAGGCGGCCGCCAATGGAACTTGATAATGCTTCCACCCGCTAGCCAGCAACCGTGAATGACAGCCAATGCTCGCCGATCAGCGGGCAACCCCTCCAACTGAGCGAAGAGGAAGCCAGCCAACTGGCGGAGGAGCTCAAGCACCAGCTCCGGTGCGGACAGGTGCCTGATGCCAACAGCAGCAGCATCGAAAGAATGGTGGCGGGCCTGGGCGACCGGCGTGGTCTGATGCGACTCACCTTCGCTGAAAGCCTCGGTGTCGTTGGCGAAGCAGCCGTGCCAGCCCTTTGCAAGGCCCTTGAAGGCCACGACAACGTCACGGTGCGGCGTGCCGCCGCCAAGACCCTCACGCTGATCGAAGATCCACAGGCTTTGCCAGTCCTGCTGAACGCCCTCCTGCATGACCCTGACCCAGTGGTTCAGGGGTCTGCCGTGGGAGCTATGGCTGCACTGGGCGCGGAAGCCGTTGATGCACTCCTGGGCGTCCTGATCAACCCCAAAAGCAGTTCAATGCAACTGGGCTTGGCCAGTTGGGGGCTTGCTTTTGTTGGCGCGCGGGCCCCTGAAGCCTTGCGCGAGGCCGCAGGCTCCGAGCATGCGGAGATCAGAGCTGCCGCAATTGCTGCATTGGGCGATCAAATCCAGGCTCAGGGGGATGAATCCGCAAGAGATCTCCTGATTCGTGCGCTCAGCGATCAGCATGTCGATGTGCGGGCCGAGGCAACCACCTTGCTCGGCAAGCTGCATGATTCTTGTTGGGCAACACCACACCTCATCCCGCTCCTCAATGACGAAGCGGGCCAGGTGCGCAAGAACGCAGCTCTTTCACTGATGAAGCTAAAAGCAAGCGACGCGTTACCAGCCCTGCGCGAGCACCTCCAGTGCGAGCACGAATCAGATGTGACGGCCGTGTTACGAGTTTCCATCAGCCAGCTCGAAAGGATCTGATCTTGATCCTCAAGCCAAGTCAGCTACCGTATTGACGGGCCTTTAGATCCTCGATCCTGATCAGGGCCGAGCTCACAGTCTCCCGCACGTAATCATCAGTTGCCGGGTCATCAAGCAGCTGCTGTAAGGCTGGCTCAATAGCAGGATGATCGATCTGTGCCAACGCATTGACCGCTGCAACTCCTTGAGCTGGATTGTTACCGCGACTCACCTGCAGCAAGAGAGGCACCGCTTGGCGACCCACCTGACCTAACGCCATGACGGCTGCGACCGCAACCACAGGTGAGCGATCATCAAGGGCTGCACGCAAAACCGCCATGGCCTGCTCAGTAAACGCTTGACCTGCGTAGTTGGAAGCCAACTGGGCGTAGGCTTTAATGCAACTTGCCCTCACCGTGTCATCGCTACTGGTGCTGAAGCACTCAGCAATCGGCTGCATCGAGCGCGCACCGAAGGCCCCAAGCCCCCGAACAGAAGCTCGACGCAGAGAGATATCCGGCTGATCCAGGAGCGCGATCAAACGCGGGATTGCTTCGTCTGGCCAGTGTTCGACCATAGCCGTGAAGGCGCGCGTTTGAATGTAGGGGTTGGGATGGGCAAGATCTGCAAACAGTTGATCGAGATCGGGGGGGTGTGGCATTGAAGTAGTCGCTGTTTTGAGGCTGGGAAGGGGAACCTAGACCGCCACGATCCGCCGATGGAAAGCCTGAAACAAGACATGAAAAAGGGGGCCTTGGGGCCCCCAGATGTCATCATCAAAAATGAGGCTCAGGAGAGCGCATTGATGGCGTAGTCCAGGTAGGACTTGAACTCGTTCAGAGCCTGGGGGCTCATGTCACGAGGGGAGCATGCCCGGTCGCGCGTGAAGGTCAGCGCTTCCACGTAGGCAGCCGTTGGCAGACGCAGGGTGCGATAGACCTCGCGAGCGCCTGCGATGCCCCACTCATCCAGGGGGCCGGTACCGCCAACCACGAGGCAGTAGTTGATCAGACGCAGGTAATGCGCGATGTCGCGGTAGCACTTGTCCACCTTGGTCTGATTCTCGCCAGCCTCACCGGGCTGCTTGAGGTAGGGGTACTTGCTGAAGCATGCGTCGCCTGCCTCCTTGGTCACCTTGTCCAGACCTTCGGCAAGCTTTTCAGCGGCTTCCAGGCGCGCAGCGGCACGCTGGATGTTGCCTTGAACGGCCTCGAGGTCGTTCTGGGAGGGGAAGCGACCAGCGGCATCAGCGGCGGTCACAACAGTGGTTGCAACAGATTTCATTGTGGATCTCAGCAGGAGAAGTTTGGATTGTTAAAAGATCAAAGCTGATATCTTGTGGGCTCAGCCGAGCGCGCCGATCACGCGATCAAAGTAGGAGGCTGCTTCAGCAACCAAGGCGGAGCAATCACCCTTCACGGTTTCCATCTTGCGGAAACGGGTCTCAACAGGATTGGTGCCGGTGGTGTTGGTCTCGTTGATGTGAGCCGTGGAAGAGGCCTTCATGATGGCCACAGCGCGAGCAGCCGATTGCAGGGGTACGCCGAGGGCGATGTAGGTTTCCTTCAGGCCGTTCAGGCAGCGGTCATCCAGCACGGAGGCATCGCCGGCCAGCAGGGCATAGCTGATGTAACGCAGCACGATCTCGCCATCACGCAGGCAGGCAGCCATACGGCGGTTCGGATAGCAATTGCCGCCAGCCTGGATCAGGCCGGTGTTTTCGCAGATCATGCCGGTCACGGCATCGGACACGATGCAGGAGGCATTGCTGGTGATGGCGTTTACAGCGTCCAAACGCTTGTTGCCTTCAGCCACGTAGTTACGGAGAGCGGCCAGCTCACCGTCACCGATGGGCGCGGTTTTGGCATCGGCGCTGACGACAGCGCGTGAAAAGGCGTCGAGCATGGGGGTCGGAACGAAAGGAGAATGCTTAGGCGGAGCGTCGGGCGGACCCGATGTGGAGAAAGGTCAGGGCTTGACGATTCCCGCTCTTTTCACCTGAGCACTTGCAAAAATTACGGCCATCCCCCCCAGCCCTTTCCCGATCCGATGCATCACGCAAACTTTCGTCATTCCCGTCGCCGAAACTCTCTGGCCCTAGTGCTCGCAGTGGTTCTGGAAGGCGGTGGGCGGAGATGCCGCTCGCCATTGCCAGGGAAAACCGGCTTCTTTATTTTTTGTTCCGGATTGGCTTCCGGTGCTCACAGGGGTTGGCGTTTGATGGACAGCTCGCCAATAAGCTGAGGCACGCCAGTGAGCTTCCACCATGTCCAGCGCCAGTTTTGATCCGGTCACGGCCGACGCCATTGCTGAGCCGTCTCCGAGCCGCGAGGAGCTGCAGGAGGCCATTGAGCAGCTCATGGCGTTCCGAGATCGGATTGTGAGCGACGTCACGGGCATGGGCCAGAAGCTGAAAATGCCGCAGCAGCAGGTGGCCTTCACCCTGTCCCAACATCCCGAGCTTCAGAGGATCGAGTCGGTTCTGGCCCAGCTCCAGCTCCAGATCGCTGAGCTGGCCTAGCCCTTTCCCATTCACTGCTGCCTCTGCAACCATGGCACCTGCCCAATCCATGCGTGAGTTCCTGGAGGCCAGTCGTGGGGTCTGGCTGACTCGTCGAGCTGTCCATCACCTCGACCATCAGGACGACGAATCTGGCGATTCCAACCTCGTGATCGAGCCTTTCAGCTGTTTTGATCCTGCCGTGGAGCAGATCTGCCAGGCCCTCGACATTGACCCAGGCCTGGCCGCTGGAGGAGCTCGCTTCTGGTGGGAGAGCAATCTCAAACCCTTGGCCCGAACCGAAGACCAGGCCGCTGTAGTCATTGACATCCCGATCGAAGGCGATCCATCCCGGGGATTCCTAGTGCGGGACAAGGGCTACGTGGAGAAACAGCCGGTGCTCAGTGAATACGCTTTTTCCCCTGATGGCGTGATGACGGTGACGACCCGCTACGACAGCAATGTGGGCACGGAGCGCTGCTGGTTTGTGACAGATCAGGTGCGCATGCGGGTGAGTTCGGTGCAGTGCCTCGATGGTGTGTCAATGACCACCTATTGCACGGAGCTGCGTTGCCCATCTGTTGAGGATCTTCAAGCGGTTCGAGCCAGTGCCGAGGCCCTGGCCACCCGTCTCGTGTCCCTGACCCACTGAACTGCTGAACTGCTGCGCTCGACGATGTTTGATCCCTTTCTCCAGGAACTGACCAGCAGATTGGAAGCGTCGGGGGGCCATCCCCTGCCACCGCCCGATGGGCTGGCCGAATGTCGATCTCAGAAGCAACAGAGCGTGATTCGAAGCTGGCTGTGGCAGGTGCCAGGATTTCGGCGTTGGCGCGTGACCAGATTGGATGCCGGTGACAGCCTGCAGGTGCTCAATTCTGTGGCTTATCCCGATTTCTCCAATGATCAGCCTTTGTTGGGCATCGATCTTCTCTGGTTTGGTGCCCGCGGAAAACTAGTTGCCGTGCTCGATTTTCAGCCACTGGTCCAAGATCAAGACTACCTGGATCGTTATTATCAAGGGCTACGCGAGCTAATCACTCATTACCCAGATCTACACGGTGCCGAGGCGATGCGCTCCTTTGATCCTCATCAGTATTTTTCACCATGGCTGCTTTTTTGCCGTGGGGGAGCTGAGCAGGCCCAGGGATCTCTGCCCAGTGCTTTTACACTCTTTCTTGACTGCTACTGGCAACTCAGCGCTGCAGCCGACCATCGCACTTCACAGATCACCGCTGAGAAGGTTCAAAGCCTGCAGGAGGATTACGACGTGTATAGCGCTGAGCGCGATCCAGCCCACGGACTCTTCACCAGCCACTTTGGCAAGGCCTGGTCTGATCGTTTTCTGCACGAGTTCCTGTTCCCCGCAAGCCGTTAGCCATGACCTCTTCCCGCTCCAACAGTCTTGAACACGTCAATTTCTCGAACTGGCGATGGCAGCCCTTCCTGGAGCATGCGGTCAAGGTGCTTCAGCAGTTCAATCCCATCGCTTACCCGATACCCCAACAATTTCTTGAGCAATCCGGAGCTACTGGGTCCAAGGCCCAACCCCTAGCAGTCCACACCGCCACCTGGGCGTGTCAAACCGAGAAATTGCGCCAGGTGAGGGCTGCCTGTGTGGAAGCTGGAGCAGCGGCTTCCGTTCTCAACCTGGTGATCAACCCCAGCTGCCGGTACGACCTGCCGTTCTTCGGCGCCGATCTGGTGACCCTGCCCTCCGGACACCTGCTGGCGTTGGATTTGCAACCGGTCGACCGTGGGGATCCTCTTCACACACAGCCTGTCTGGAATCGTTTGCTGCCCATCTTTGAGCGCTGGAAACCACTCTTGCCCCATGGTGGGCCAATTCCTGCGGAAGCAGAGCCATACTTCTCTCCAGCGTTCCTCTGGGCTCGCCTGCCACTGGATGAATCTTCAGATGCACTAATTAGCAGCACTCTATTCGATGCTTTTGCTGAGTACCTCAATCTCTACGTCGATCTAGTGCGCGCAGCACAACCGGTAGCAGAAGAGCGCTCAAAGTTTCTGCTTGATGGCCAACGGCGCTACACCCACTATCGCGCAGAGAAGGATCCCGCGCGCGGAATGCTCAGCCGCTTCCACGGTGCCGAGTGGACCGAAGCTTATATCCACGATGTGTTATTTGATCTGGATCGTCACTACCCTGCATAGTCCGAGATCAAAGCAGGCCGAGCGTATGGAGGGGGCCCCGTCCGCTGATCAGCTCCAGCAGGAAAGCGGAAAAACCCACCATCGCCAAGCGACCATTCCAAACCTCCGAGCTGTTGTTCCAGCCCCAGGCCCACTTGTCCTGGGGATAGAGCTTCACCTTGGTGGGCAGGGCCGCCGCCTGATCCAGGTTCACTTCCGGGCCTTCGAGGGCGTGTTGCACCAGGTGGGCGAGGCCATCGATGAAGGCGGTGCTGGTGTCCAGCGCCGGCACGCGCCGGAAGTTGGTGATGCCTGCTTCGGTGGCGATCTCGCGGTACTCGATGTCGATCTCTTCGAGCGTTTCGATGTGCTCGCTCACGAAACTGATCGGCACCACCACCAGGTCCTTCACCCCCGATTCCCCCAGTTCATGCAGGGCGTCATCGGTGTAGGGCTTCAGCCACTCCACCGGGCCGACGCGGCTCTGATAGGCGAGGGTGAACGGGTTGGCGTGGCCGAGATCCCGCTCCAGCCGCTCCATGATCAGCCTGGCGCAAGCCTCGATCTCCTGCTGGTAGGGATCGCCCGCCTCCTCCACATAGCTCTTGGGGACGCCGTGGGCGCTGAAGAACACATGGGCCGTGGCGGGTTCAGGGCAGGCGCGGATCTCGCGGGCGATCAACTCGGCCATGGCGCCGATGTAGCCGGGGTCGTCGTAGTAACTGCGGATGCAGCGGATCGGCAGGCGGGCGAAGGCGGGATCGGCCTGGCGCAGGCGCTGCAGCTCGCGGAAGCTGGAGCCGCTGGTGCTGATCGAGAAGTGGGGGTAGAGCGGCAGCACCACCACCTCATCGATGCCGTCGGCCTTGATGTCGGCCACGGCCGACTCGGTGAACGGATGCCAGTAGCGCATCGCCACGTAGCTGGTGGCCTCGATGCCGCGCTGGCGGAGGCTGCTCTGCAGTTCTCGGGCCTGCTGCTCGGTGATGCGCCGCAGCGGCGAACCGCCGCCGATCAAGCGATAGGCCGCCTGGGATTTGCCGGCCCGCAGGCTGCTGATCAGCCAGGCCAGGGGCTTCTGCAGGGCCGGGTTCGGCAGCCGGATGATCTCCGGATCGGCGAACAGGTTGTAGAGGAAGGGACCGACGTCCTGGATACGCTCAGGGCCGCCGAGGTTCAGCAACAGCACGCCGACCTTGCCGCACACCTTGGACATGGCCTACCGATCCAGCTATCCCTTCATGGTATGACCGGATCTGGGGTCAACAGTGCGATCTCAATGGAACGGTATCAGCCGCGGAAAAGCAGTCATGGTTTTGCAGCAGAGATGACGATAATCACTGCCCACTGCCAAATGGAATCATCTTGCATCTGGGAGTTGAGGGGCAAGCATTCATCTGAGGCGATCATCAGCCTGCCAAAATGGGTCAGTCAAAAATCAAGGATGATCTCATGACCGAGGAGGGCTTATCCAAACAGACTAGATCAG
The DNA here is from genome assembly GCF_004332415.1 of Synechococcus sp. BS55D. Classification (NCBI taxonomy): domain Bacteria; kingdom Bacillati; phylum Cyanobacteriota; class Cyanophyceae; order Synechococcales; family Synechococcaceae; genus Synechococcus; species Synechococcus sp. BS55D. The sequence continues at coordinate 222,891 of NZ_PHQT01000004.1, read as the reverse complement.
GTTCTGATTGGCAGTGGGAGTTAATGCGAGCCAGCTTCGATGGCGACTGGCTGGGGACGACGACGTGGTACGACAGAAACGCCAACGGCATGGATCTGAGCCACGGCATGTGCAGCCCTACAGAATCGCGGTACGCCATTCGGTTTTCTGATGCTGATACCGGAGAGTGGCATGGAACAGGTCTTCGATTTGCCCCGGGTGGAGAACGCCGATTCCCCCTGGATCGACACCACTACAACCTCGGCCATCACTGCTGGCATTTCCCGGAGACCGCAGGTCAGTCAAGCCTTGAGGTTGGCGAGAGCACAACGCGAGCGGGCCATGAAGTGAATTTTTTCAATGGCCGCTCCCGATCGATGCTTGTTGCCCTCTATCAGCGCCAATGTGACGGCCGGATGATCCTGGTTTCAATCGCAGCCACCCCGTTTCGCTGTCAACGGGCAAGACCCGATCCCGCCCGTGAACAGATGCAGTCTGTAGACGCCTTATTGTCGGCTGTCGCAGGATGGCGTGGGTTCGAGCAGGAGCTGAGACCGGGCGTGCAGCATGGAGCGTTTGTATCAACCAAAGGGGCACCTGAATTCGATGCAAACACCTTTTGCTCACAGGATGTGAATGGCATGTTTGCAGATGATTTGATTTGCAGCCTTCCCGATTAAATGTCAAAGGGTGAATTCAATCTCCAATTTGGCTGCTTGCTAAATCCAAAGAGTTTTGTCCATCTCAACATCGCTTACGACGCAAATTATAAACTGAGTCGCTGGGTAGAGCGTCGATATCAATCAACCATGCACGGATAACTGAAGGTGAAGCCAATTTTCTTCAGCTTTTCGTTACTAACGCGCGCATTGAGAATTCGATCAGCCGTGTCAATTGTCAACCACTTGGCAAAAGGCAAGCCAGCTCTCTCGCAGAGGCGATCTGTAAGCTCTTGGCCACTCAGTTGTGTATCGTTAACAAGATTATAGGTCTCATCCAGGCCTTGATCGAACGCGAAGCAAACACCCCGGACAATGTCATCGCGGTGAATCCAGCACGGAACATTCTGGCCGTTGCGTTGCACCAATCCACCAGCCGCTGATAACAGCATGGATGGGATGTCACGCCCGGGGCCGTAGATGCCTCCCAGACGAAGCACGCAGACCTTAATTTTGTCAGAGCGGATGGATCCCATCATCTCTTCTGCTTGGAGCAGAACCTGATTGACAGGATGCATATCGCTTATCGGAGCCGTTTCGTTGGTGAGGGCACCATGGCGGTTGCCGTATACGCCGCAGCTGCTCAGATGGACGATCTGCAGAGGTGTGTTGCGGGGGCGTCGATCCAGCGTCTCGACGAGTCGTTGCAAACCACCGAGAAAGGTTTTCCGGTATTGGCCCAGATCAACCTCGGAACCCTTCGAGGGCGCGAAGGAAACCAGAATGCCATCCAGATCAGCGGTGAAGTCAAGGTTGGTGCTGGGGTCCGTCGAGTCAAAGATCAGCGGGGTTTCCACAAGCTCGGCCAACTCGCCGAGGCGCTCACGCCGGGTGGTGGTAGCCCACAGCGCGTGACCCTCCTGCTTCCAAGCCCTGGCCACCTCCTCGCCCACGTAGCCGCAGCCGAGGATGGCACGCCGTTCGCCCGAGGGCAGGACGGGGCTCTCCTGCTTGGCCAGCAGCTGGTAGAGGGAGGCCAAATCTGGGGAAGTTGTCACAGCGGGCAACTCAACAAGTGAATATTTGTAAAGCATAGGAGTCCAGGCCGCTGCCGGTGTGCTGATGAATACCGTCTTGCCAGGACAGGCTGAAAAGGCCCTCCCATGGGAGGGTTGATCACCGATGCGGTGCTTTCATGCCCACCTATCGCGTTGCTGCCGCAGGCCTGGAGGCCATGCAGGTCAACGTGCCCGGCTGCAGTGGAGATGCTCTCAGCCTGGCACTGGGGCCGCTGGGGCTCAGCGACTTCAGGGTCGAGCGGCGCAGTCAGGACGGGCGCCAATGGTTTTTTCAGGCAACCTTCAAGCCCGGCGGCATCGAGGCACCGGCCGCCGGGCTTGTCACGAGGTTGGTGAGCGTCGATCGCATTCTCGACTGACGCCATGGGAGCCCCGCAATGGCCCACGGCCTCTGCGCAGTTGTGGATCGCCTGCCTGACCTGCAACAGCCCTGCAGGAAGCTGGTCCTGGAGGGGACACCAGCACGGTGCCCGCCTCAGCCCCCAATCAATCGCGAGCTGGTACGGAAGATTAAGTTCTTTATGGTTTTTACTTGCCCCAAGCCTGAGCCCATCGCAGCAGTCAATACTTTCTTTCGTTTGCTTCCTGTCTGCTCAATGACCCTGCCTGTTCTGGCCACCAAACCTCTCACCAGCAACGCCAGGGTCAGCAACTTTCTGGCAGCCAGCGAAGAGACCTCTCGCCAGATTGGTCGGCAGGCCAGTCAGCTTGATGGAGCTGCCGCCGATGCCCTGATCGAGCAGGCCTATCGCCAGGTGTACTTCCACGCCTTCAAGCGCGACCGCGATGCGATGCTCGAGTCGCAGCTGCGCTCCGGCCAGATCAGCACCCGCGAGTTCGTGCGCCAGCTGCTGCGCTCGGAGAAATTCCGCAACGACTTCTACCGCTGCAATAGCAATTACCGCGTGGTGGAACAGGTGGTTGGCCGGGTGCTGGGCCGGCCGGTACACGGCCAGCAGGAACGCATCGCCTGGTCGATCGTGATCGCGGAGCAAGGGCTGCCGGCCTTCATCGATGCCCTGATCGATTCAACGGAATATCTGGAAACCTTCGGGGAAGACCTTGTGCCCTACCAACGCGCCCGGGTGCTGGCCGGCCAGTCGGTGGGCACAATCCCCTTCAACCAGCAAGCCCCCCGCTACGACGCCTACTGGCGTGACACCATGGCCGTTCGTGCTCCCGGGGTCGGCAGTGGCAGCTGGGCAGGCTGGCCGCGTCCGGCTTGGCTGGTCAACCAGCCCACCCCGGCTGTGCAGAACGCTTGGCGGTATTTTGTGGCGACTGGTGGCTTCGTGCTGACCGGACTCGTGCTCTGGATAGCCCTGGCGATGTTGAGTACGGGAGCTAAGGGCTAACCCGAGTCTCAGGTTTCCCGATGCGCAGCCGAGACCGCAGTACGCGCGGCTCCGATACTGCTGGTTTGACGTGACAGCGCAAGCAGGCCTGCCGGTGCCGCTGGCGCTCACAGGCATCAGCATTGCCTGACCCACCCGCCCTCAGGCCACCACTGCCTCGGTGCTGCCGCTGCGCTGGCGGCGGGTGAGGAACCCGAACAGCACCTTGCCGATGGCAGCAATCAGGTTGCCCTCCAGTTCCTGGAACATCGTCATGTTCAGGTGGAAGGCGTGGTTGGCCTCCGCCACGATCCGATCGGCCGTGGCCTGATCGATCGGCAGGGCGTCAAGGGTGGCGCGGTAGTTGGCCTTGAAGCCCTTTTCGTCGGGAATGGCGTCGAACGCGTAGAAGCGCAGGCCGTCGTGCTCGCCGAGGTTCATCGCCTTCTGGGCGATGGCCTTGAGGATCTGGCCGCCGGAGAGGTCGCCGATGTAGCGGGTGTAGTGGTGGCCCACCAGCAGTTCGGGCGACTCCTGGGCGATCTGATGAATGCGAGCGACATACTCCTGGGCGGCCGGGGTGGCCTTGACGCTGTTGCGCCAGCCTTCGCCGAAGTAAAAGGCCAGGTCCTGCTCCAGGCTCTCGCGCCGGTTCAGTTCAGGGAAGCCCACCGGGCCCACCACCGGATGGCCGGCGGCTCGCAGCTTGCCGATTTCCTGCTCCATCGCGTCATACACGAAGTAGAGGTCGGCCACCAGGATGCGGTAGCTGGCCTTGTCCACCACGCCCTTGAGAAAGCAGCTCACGAAGCCGGTGTTTTCGGCCATGGTGTGGGCTTTCTTGGTGCCTTCACGCAGCTGGGAGGCAAGGGCAATGGTCATGGTTGGCGATCAGGAGGTCAGTCGTGCCGGTAAAGCACGTCGTCAACTTAATGGGCGCAACAAGTACGGGCCTCTTTCTTTGCAAAGGATTGCCTGTCTTCACAGCGCGACCAGCCCCCCTTGATACTCACGACTCCCATGACAAGAACGTTCTCCGCAGAGTGTGACGTGTTTGCCAAGGTGGTCGTCCAGGCCGATGCCCGCGGCGAATTCATCAACGCCGGCCAGATCGATGCTCTGGCTGCCATGGTTGCTGACAGCAACAAGCGCATGGATGCTGTGAACCGCATCACCTCCAACGCTTCCGCCATCGTCACCAACGCTGCCCGCGAACTGTTCGCTCAGCAGCCCGCTCTGATCGCCCCCGGCGGCAACGCCTACACCCACCGCCGCATGGCTGCTTGCCTGCGCGACATGGAGATCATCCTCCGCTACGTCACCTACGCAGCCTTCACCGGCGACGCTTCCGTCCTGGAAGATCGTTGCCTCAACGGCCTGCGTGAGACCTACCTGGCCCTGGGCGTCCCCGGCGCTTCCGTGGCTGAAGGTGTCCGCAAGATGAAGGACGCTGCCATCTCCATCGCCAACGACAAGAACGGCATCACCGCTGGTGACTGCTCCGCTCTGATGTCCGAAATCGGCACCTACTTCGACCGCGCTGCCGCTGCTGTCGCCTGATCCGGCTTCGCCGATCAACACTCGGGTGATGACGTCTCAAGGCCCATCACCCAGTGATTTCTCATCAGAACACCTTCTTCTTTTCCAACAATGAAGACCCCCCTCACCGAAGCCGTCGCCGCCGCTGATTCCCAGGGCCGCTTCCTCTCCAACACCGAAATCAACGCTGCTTTCGGTCGTTTCGAGCGCGCCGCCAACGCTCTGGCTGCTGCCAAGGCGCTCACCGCCAACGCTGATTCCCTCGTGAACGGCGCTGCTCAGGCTGTGTACAACAAGTTCCCCTACACCACCCAGATGCAGGGCAACAACTACGCAGCTGACGCTCGCGGCAAGGAAAAGTGCGCCCGTGACATCGGCTACTACCTCCGCATGGTCACCTACTGCCTCGTGGCTGGTGGCACCGGTCCCATGGATGAGTACCTGATCGCCGGTCTCGATGAAATCAACCGCGCTTTCGAACTCTCCCCCTCCTGGTACGTCGAAGCCCTGAACTACATCAAGGCCAACCACGGCGTCTCTGGCGACGCTGGCGTCATCGCCAACAACTACATCGACTACGCCATCAACGCTCTCGTCTGATCGCGTTCTCGCTTCTTCTCAACGCCCCCTCCATCGAGGGGGCTTTTTTATTGCCTTCCACTCCACAAATCACTCAGTCATCAACGCGTCTGGCAGGATCGAGCCCAGTGAATACAGACCGGCCCATGCAGGAGCCCGGCCCCAGCCCCAACGACGGAGGCCCGAGCGCCGAAGGTGCGCCGATCAACGAAGCCGAAGCAATTGCGCGTCTGAAGCAGACCGACGATCCCTCTGCGCAGTACTACGCGGCGTGGTGGCTTGGCCGCATGCGCAGTGAGCACCCCGAGGCCGTGCCGTTGCTTTGTCAGGCCCTGCGCCAACGTCAGCCCCGCCAACCTGATGCTGGCGTTGAAGCCAATGCCGTCGCCCGCAATGCCGCCAGGGCCTTGGGCCTTCTGCGCGCCAAAGCGGCTGTGGCTGATCTGCTGGCCACCCTTGAAGATGACGACCATGGCTTGCGCGACGTTGCCGCCCGAGCCTTGGGAGACATCCAGGCTCCAGAAGCCGTGCCAGCTCTCTGCCGCCGGCTCAGTACCGGGCTGGAGGGGGCAGGAGCGCCAGAAGAGGGATCACCACGACTTCGCGAACCCTGCGAATCCTTGCTGGAGGCCCTCGGCGCCATTGGTGACAACACCCCTGAAGTGCTGAAGGTGATCACCCCCTTCACTGAGCATCCACGGCCTCTCATCCGCAGCGCTGCCTGTCGGGCCCTGCTGCAGCTCACGGGCTACAGCTGCTGGGCAACTCCCCTGGAAGAGCTGCTACGTCATCCTCAATTGCAGGTGCGGCGCGCAGCTCTGATGGACCTCGGGGCCGTGGGATGGCGGCCTGCCCTGCCGGCCATCGAAGCCACCCTTGCCGAGAACAGCCTGAAACTGATTGCTTTGCGTGGACTTGCTGAACATCCCAGGGAGCCGAATGACAGCGAGTCCCTCGATCGCGATGGGGATCCTCTCGTCATCGTGCTGAATGCCATGGACGCACTGCTCTGAAACCCTCCTTTGCCGTGAACGACTCCCCATCCCTGACCCTTGAGAGCGCCATCGCGCAACTGGAACAGGCCAGCAGCGCCGAAGACCTGATCGGAGCCACACGACACCTGGCAGCCCTCGCAGAACCAGGTGCCGCGGACTCATTGATGAGCGTGCTTGCCTTCAACAACCCAGGAGCAGCACTTGCGGCGGTCGATGGCTTGATTGCCATCGGCCCGGAAGCAGTCCCCGTGATTCTTGGCAATCTCGATGCCCGTAATTACGGAGCCAGAGCCTGGGCCGTGCGTGCCCTTGCCGGCCTGGCAGACGAACGGGGGCTCGACGTACTGGTGGACGCCCTTCTCCACGATGTGGGGCCGAGCGTGCGTCGAGCCGCGGCCCGTGGCCTGGGTGAGCTGGTGCTGAGTCAACAACCGGATCTGGCAGCAGCACAGCTCAACAGCTGCGTGGATGCACTGGAAGTGGGAAGTCGCGATGGAGAGTGGGTGGTGCGTTACGCCGTCGTCGTGGGTCTGGAACGACGGATGCAGACACCTGAGGGCAAGTCCGATCTCAGGGAGCGGATCACTCCGACCTTGGAACTCCTGGGCGATCCCCAGCGTGAGCCAACTCTCGTGGTGCGCCAGCGGGCTGAACTGTCAATGCAACGGCTGGACTGCGTGAATCACTGAATCAGGATTGGTGGCTCTCGTCCTGCCAGCCACCCCCTGGAACGCCGTTCTCAAGATGGTGGTGGGTTAGAGAAGCAACGCAACGGACCTCCCCTCACCATGGCCGAGCATCGTGTTCTGTTTGTTTGTCTCGGCAACATCTGCCGCTCACCGGCAGCGGAGGGGGTGTTTCTCCATCTCGTGAACCAACGCGATCTGGGCGACCGCTTTGTGGTGGATTCGGCCGGCACTGGCGGCTGGCATGTGGGGCAACCTGCCGACCAACGCATGCAGGCCGCCGCGAACCGAAGGGGCATCCATCTACCCAGCCGGGCACGCCAACTCGCCATGGGCGATCTCACAAGCTTTGATCTGATCCTGACCATGGATCAGGACAATCTGGATGCCGTGCAGAGCCTGAGCAGAGAAGCCGGGGGGCGATCTACGGCAACAATCCAGCCGATGCTCGGCTATGCCCGTCGTCATCAGACCAGGGACGTACCCGATCCTTACTACGGGGGTGAAGCTGGTTTCGAGCATGTGCTCGATCTTCTAGAGGATGCCTGCGAGGGGCTGCTCGAAACGCTGACCAACCCGGCGAAGCATCCAGAGTGATTCATCCCTGGCCGGCTGGGTTAGGCCAGGCCTCCTCGGCCACCCGGAACCGGAACAGATCCACGAGGGCTTCGATCACCTCGTCGATGCTCATGCCGTCGGTGATCAATTCCGTCGCGTCCACCGCCTGCACCAATGGCGCCACGTCACGGGTGCTGTCCATCCGATCCCGTTCAACGATCTGGGCTTCAAGCACTGCCAGATCGGGGACCGCATGGCCTCGGGCCTCCAGATCCTTGGCCCGACGGCGAGCCCGCTCCTCCGGTGTGGCCGTCAGGAAGACCTTCAGCTCGGCATCGGGGAACACAGCCGTGCCGATGTCACGCCCTTCCGCCACCAAGCCACCTTGCTCACCCAAGCGCTTTTGTTGTCGCGTCAGTAGCTCTCTCACACAGGCATGGGCAGCCACAAGCGAAACGGAAGCGGTCACCCGCGGGTCTCGAATCGCGTCGGTGACGTCTTCTCCATTCACCCGCACCGTCTGAATGCCATCACGCAGTGGCACCAGCTCAATCTCAAGATTGGTGAGAAGCTGCTCAACGGCATGGGCATCGGCCGGTTCAGCACCCTTTTGCTGCACCCACCAGGTGACGGCCCGATACATGGCGCCGGTATCGAGGTAGAGCAGACCCATACGCTCAGCAAAAGCACGGGTCACAGTGCTCTTGCCGGCACCGGCGGGGCCGTCGATGGCAACGATGGGCGAACGAGTCATCAAAAACACGTGATCGATCAGACGGGTCTGGCCGCAGCGAACAGCCGCAGCCAACAGGCGTAGGGCCTGATCGGGCCGAGCCGGCTGAAGGGAGATCGGATCCAGGACATCTACATACTCCACCGCCAGGCCGGTGGCGCCGAGGGCGCCTGACAGCTGAACTGGATCCACGGCGGTCCCCCGATCGCGAAGCTGCTGAGCACAGGCCTGAAGCAGAGCTGGAAACTGAGCAGCGAGGACCCGTTCTGAAGCCGTGAGATAAGCGTTACGAGAACTGCAAGCAAGCCCATCTGGATCGCGCACGGTTGCACAACCACTGATCCGCGTCGGCAAACCGAGATCGGCGATCAGATGGCGAAGAATCGTGAGCTGTTGCCAATCCTTCTCCCCCAGCACAAGCCAGTCGGGCCTGGTTAGGGCCAAAAGGCGACAGACCACGGTCGCGACACCATCGAAATGACCGGGGCGGTGGGCTCCGCACAATCGGTTCTGCAGCGATTCCGGCACCTGAAGACGGAAGGCCTCCTGCACACCCCCGGGATAAATCTGCCCATCATCAGGACACCAGAGGGCTGTGGCACCTGCTTCAGCTGCCAGCTGAAGATCAGCCTGGAGAGTCCTTGGATACTGAGCAAAGTCTTCACCCACTCCAAATTGCAGTGGGTTGACATAGATACTTACCAAAACCGAGCGAGGGCCGGATCCGAGCGTGCAGGCCCTCTGGATCAGCTGGGCATGCCCCTGATGCAGAGAGCCCATGGTCGGCACGAAGTGGACAGGCTCAGACCTGCCTGCACGCCATCGCTGCAGATCGCCACGAGTCCTGAGGACAGGGAGACTCAGCGCAGCACCTCAAGCTTGACCTTGGCCACGCCGCTAGCAATCAAACCCAGCTGATTGGCAGCTCCATGGGCGAGATCGATCACCCTTTGTCCATGAAATGGACCTCGATCGTTGATGCGCACCACGGCAGAACGACCATTCCAGAGGTTCGTAACGCGCACTTTCGTGCCGAAAGGAAGGGTCCGATGGGCTGCGGTCATCGTTCCCGGCCGAAACACTTCACCATTGGCGGTGCGATTGCCAAAGAATCCTGGGCCGTACCAGCTGGCTTCGCCAGTGCTTACAGAGACGACAGCTGGCGCTGGAGGGACAGGAGGCTGAGCCTTGACCGGTGCAGGAGATGGCTCGGAAGGCAGCTCTTGAGCAGCACTGGCGGGCTCCGATAACTCGTTCGAGACGGAAGCCTCTGAAGCCGTTCCATCCTGCAGGGGCTGATTCAGGGCCAGATCCAGGGCATCCCTCACAGGATCAGCCTCGAGATCACGGGCCAAGACCGGCAGAAGCGCTGCACTACCTGAAATCACTCCAGAGAGAAGCAGCAAGACGAAAGAAGAACGCATGCCAGGCGGCTGGCGCAATGTCGTGTCGACAAAGGGGAGAAGAACTCACCCAGTTACGCGAGCCTCTGCAAACAAAGAACGTCCAGAACGTAAGGAGAACCACCAGCTGGGCGACACCCCCTCCGCTAGGCCTTAAGAGCGACCAGCCCCAGAGACCCCGTGCCAAGACTCCTGCCCCTCACAGAGGAAAACGACCGCCCAAACCAAAACAACCGATGAGCCGAGCTTTTGGCTGGCATAAGCCTGGCTCATGCCCTAGGGGACAGTGAGTCGACCGCCCCCCGGAACGTCGAGGAGAGAGGATCGGAACAGATGGGCGGCGGGGACTGACCTCGCAGAAGCATTCATGGACTACAAAACCGCTGGCGTTGATGTGGAGGCCGGACGCGCCTTCGTCAATCGAATTCGCACAAGCGTGGAAGCCACGTTCCGCCCTGAAGTGATCGGTGGCCTTGGTGGCTTTGGTGGGGTGATGCGACTCCCGGCAGGGATGCGCTCGCCGCTCCTGGTGTCCGGGACTGACGGCGTGGGCACCAAGCTGGAACTGGCCCAGGACCACCATGGTCATCACAACGTGGGCATCGACCTGGTGGCGATGTGCGTCAACGACGTGATCACCTGTGGAGCCTCACCGCTGTTCTTCCTCGACTACATGGCCACTGGAGCCCTCACCCCAGACTGCATGGCCACCGTTGTTGAAGGCATCGCCGAGGGATGCCGCCTGAGTGGCTGCGCTCTGCTCGGAGGGGAAACCGCGGAGATGCCTGGCTTCTACCCTCCTGGCCGCTACGACCTTGCCGGCTTCTGCGTGGCTGTCGTCGAGGAGGACGCCATGATCAACGGCCAATCCATTGAAGTGGGAGATCGCATCGTCGGCGTGGCGAGCAGCGGTGTACACAGCAATGGCTTCAGCCTGGTGCGCAAGGTGCTGAGCCTCGTCCATGCGGATGCATCCACGTGCTTTGGCGAGCGCGAGCAACCACTCATCCAGGCGCTACTGGCGCCCACAACGCTCTACGGCTCGTTGGTGCAGGCGCTGCTCCAAGAGAGCATCCCTTTGCATGGCATGGCCCATATCACTGGCGGGGGGATTCCGGAGAACCTCCCGCGCTGCCTGCCCCACGGCACCAAAGCGGCCATTGATGCCAGCAGCTGGGAGCGCCCAGAGCTGTTCCGCTGGCTTCAACACCATGGTGAGATCCCGGAACGGGATCTCTGGCACACCTTCAACCTCGGGATCGGTTACTGCCTCATCCTTCCAGAGGCCGAAGCCGAGCGGGCGATTGCCATCAGCGCGGCCAAGGGGCTACAAGCCTGGACAATCGGCGAAATCGTCAGCAGCACTGACAGTGCGGATGTGCCGGTGGTTGGGCTGCCGGCTTAATGCTTCAGAATCCAACATCCTCTGTGCTCTAGAGCACAGATTTAATTTCGATCACTAGCCTTAACCCACGCTGGTTGCCTGAAGAGGCGATAGCAGAGACGACAAATCCTTATTTGTGATGCCTTTTGATAAGCCTCAACGCACGACCCGACGCCGGTCTTCGGCTGGCCCCGTGCCGCCCCGCCGCCCGCTGGGCCATGGACTGGAGCGAGGTGTCCCCCATCGGCAGGGTCCGCGTCCGACCTACCTGGCGCTGAAGGATCACGGCAAGGTCTTTGTGGCTGACATGCCCTACCTCTCAGACGGGCAGCTCTCCCACATCAGCAAGGAGGCAGAGGAAGTCCTCAGCAGCCTGGAGCGGCGCATCAGTGAACTCGAGAGCGACCTCTCCCTGGAAGCGAACGATCGCGACACTCTGATCAAGGCCTGCACCAAGAGAGACGTCACCCACCGCTTTCTAAAAGCGATCAAGGACGAACAGGAGCATCGCCAAAACAACCCCGCTGTGCGCAGTGCGGCTGGGGAGTCACTGCCTCGCACCTTCTTGGAAATCGCCAGGCATCGGCTGCCTGGCGCTACTTTCGATTCACTCCTGCAGGAAGCACTAGCCGCCTGCGAGCAATCCACTCGCAGCGAGGCCAATGAGCCCGCACCGGCGCCGACCGTCAGCAACGTCGTCCCCCTCCAGACGGCGGTGACCAGCCTGCCGGTGGTGGTCAGTCCTGATCCTGAAGAACCTGCTGATCAGGCGCTCTGAAAGGGGTTGGCAGGCATGCGCACCCGATTCGCCAAAGCGAGTTGATCCAACTCGATGCGCTCCTGGTCTGTTAAGGACCAGCTGAGGGCCTGAACCGTATCGGCAGCCTGAGCGGGGCGGCGCAATCCAGGCAGGGGCTTGGCCCCATGGGCCCGACACCAGTTGAGGGCCACCTGGGCCTGACTGGCTGCGCGGTTGGCTGCAATCTCAGCCAGTTTCCGACGCAGCGCGACACTTCCTGGTAGCAAGCGCCTGAACAGGCCGCGTCTCAGGACTGTGCTTGGTGGGATTTCGGCGTCAGGAGGCAAGGCCAAGACGCCCAAGGCCAACGGGCTATAGGCCAGAAGCTCAATGCCGAGCTCCCGACAGGTCGCGATGAGGCCATCAGCCTTGATCGGGTCAGGGGCCAGCAGCGACATCTGCACCTGCACACTGGTCAGCCGTATCGACCGGGAGGCAAGACGGGCCTGCAGTGCACGCAGACGGCACGGTCCGATGTTGGACACACCAAGCTCCCGTACGGCCTGGCGCTCCACCAGATCAGCAAGACCATCCAGAAGAGGGCCCTCCTGCCAAGGGGCATAGCGGGCCGTGCTCCAGTGCAACTGCACCCGATCCAGGTGTCCCTGCAGGCGCTCTCGGCTGGCCTGAAAGGGCTGTTCAAATCCTCGACGTCCCAATCGCCAGGGGAAGGGAGCCAGCTTGGTGGCCACAATGAGCCGGGAGAGCTCCTCCTTGGGAAGAGCCTCTAAAAACTGCCCTAACAACGATTCACTGCGACCGTTGAAGCGACCGGTGCCGTAGGAATCGGCCGTATCCACCAGGTCTAGGCCTCCGGCCAGCGCCAGGCGCAGGGTCGTGGCCAGCTCTGGGTCATCCCGGTCAGGCTGATATCCCCAGAGCAGTTGGTTCCCCCAAGACCAGGTCCCAAAACCGATTCCCGTCACACCACTCCCCACAACATCGCGCCATGATCGCTATCTGAAGATGTGTTCGGAGCATTGGCAATCGTCATGCCATTCAGTCCTCTCTCCGACTCCGTGTCTCGACAAGCGCCCAGACCAGCGGTTGCTGAACAGATCGAGCAGAAGGGCATGGACATGACCTCCAGCACTACGTCGGCGAGTCCAACAACCGTTCTCTGTGACCATTGCGGACGCACAGCTGAGAACGGCATTCGCTGCCTGGGCATGTGTGTGGCAGACAGTGACTATTAACCGCCTGCTGCTGACGAACGCCACAGGCCTGCTGTTGCTGGGGTTGGGACCTGCCTTTCCTGCAACTCCCAACCAACCGGCCCCGCCGGCCATCGGCAGGCTGCAAACCCTCAGCAAGAGCTGTGAGTACCGCCTGGAGGGTGGCCACCAGGGTCCCTGCGCCCTGGTGGAGTTGGTGCGAAAAGGGCCTGAATTGCTCTTTGTTCGATTCACAGGATCAGGTCCCGACAAAGGATCAAATCGACAGCTGAGCTTTGTCGCCATCACCAGCGCAGAAGCGATGCCTTTGCACTGCGAGAGCGGCGTCTGCAAGTTGCTGGCACAGCCTTGGCAAGGCGCGGTATCCAGCGCGGCTGAGAGCAGCAGCGACAGACTCGGTCTGGCAGAGGGAATTCCCAGGGCCTGGCCAGTCAGCGGACGCTGCAGCATCAAGAAGTCGATGCTGCGCTGTCAGGCTCAGCTACCGGAAGGTGGCTGGCTGAGTGCCTCCGCCGCCATTTGAGCTGCGCACCAGGCTTGTCAAAGCCCATCAGAGGAGATCTGACAGGATTCAGCGTGCAAGCTCCAAGAAGCTTGAGCCCCTGTCCCACGACCAACGCTGACCCATCCAAGGTGCTGAAGCCATCAAGCCAACGAATGGGCCGAATCGCGATCCAAAGGATCGTTGCAAAGGCGGCACCCAGATTCGAACTGGGGATAAAGGATTTGCAATCCTCTGCCTTACCACTTGGCCATGCCGCCGTGCAGGGAGCCGCGCTCCCATCTGCGGATCGTATCAGCGAGACCTCAGGCAGCTTGCTGGTGCTGAGCAACGGACATGGTGAAGATCTCATTGCCCTGCGGATTCTCGAGGCGCTGCATCGGCTCCGCCCAGGGGTGAAGCTGCGAGTCCTGCCCATGGTGGGTGTGGGACGCGCCTTTGATGCTGCAACAGAAGCTGGCTGGCTGCATCGGGTCGGACCCCGTGCAGCACTACCCAGCGGCGGTTTCAGCAATCAGAGCCTCCGGGGCCTGATCGCCGATCTGGGTGCCGGCCTGCCCCTGTTGAGCTGGCGCCAATGGCGCTGCCTGCGTCGAGAGCGCAAGCAGGTCAATGCAGTGGTAGCCGTTGGTGATCTGTTACCACTCCTGCTGGCCTGGGCGGCTGGCGGGCGCTTTGGCTTTATCGGCACCCCCAAAAGTGACTACACCTGGCGAAGTGGTCCTGGCCATGCCTTGAGCGATCACTATCACCGCCTCAAGGGCAGTGAATGGGATCCCTGGGAATGGCTACTGATGCGGAGTCGTCGCTGCAGCTTTGTTGCCATGCGCGACCGGATCACCGCGAGAGGCCTGAGACGCCGTGGCGTCCCAGCAGAAGCTCCGGGCAACCCAATGATGGATGCGCTGCATGCCACGGAGCCCCCCTCCGCGCTGGAGCGTTGCAGGCGACTGATGCTGCTCTGCGGCAGTCGGATGCCGGAAGCCCTCCAGAACGCCGAACGTCTGCTGCGCTCCTTGGAAGGATTCCCGAGCTCGGTCCCCCTGGCCCTTTTGATGACCACGGGCTCCCAACCGGATCAATCCCAACTGGCTCCCCTGCTGGAAACTCTCGGCTATCGGCCTTGCCCGCCCCCTGCTGCATCCCTGGAGGCGACGGCTTGCTGGGTGAAGGGCGTGCATCTGCTCCTGCTTGGCAGCGGTCGCTTCGACCGCTGGGCAGGCTGGGCGGAGGTGGGGCTAGCCACAGCGGGGACCGCCACGGAACAACTGGTTGGTTTGGGCATCCCTGCCCTCTCTCTCCCCGGTCCTGGTCCGCAGTTCACCCGCGGCTTCGCCAAGCGACAGAGCCGACTGCTGGGGGGGGCCGTCCTCCCCTGCCGCTCCCGATCCGAGCTCCAGGAACGCCTGAGCCTTCTGCTCAACGACCCCTCCCTGCGGACTGAACTGGGCCGCATCGGGCGCCAACGCATGGGGCGTCCCGGTGGAAGCACAGCGCTCGCCCGCAGGATCTTGGATCAGTTCATCGCGGATACTGAATGATCCTGCCCCGTCCACCATGGCCGCCATTCAGGACCGTGACTACTTAAGGCTCTGCGCCGAACTGGCCAGCTGCCTGAGCATTAGTCAGGCAGCTGCCCGGCGCCAGGTCGAGTACGCCGCAGCCCAGGAAGGAGTCAGAGATGTGGAAGCACGCAAACGCATCGCTTCACAACTACTCGACGAGGCACAGATGTCCAGGGCCTCACAGGGCGAGGATGCAAACCCCGGACTCGATGCTCTGCTGGCGGCCAGCCCAGGGGACGAACATTTCATGCTGGAAGACTGAGGTTCAGTGCTCAAAGGTCTGCGTGAAACGCAGACGATCTAGTTCCGACATCACCGGAATGCACTGGAAGCAACGCTGAGCAAGCTCCCAACGGCCCTCTCGTCTCAGCATCTCCTCGAGTCGCTCCCGGGCTGGCAGCAGGAAGCGGGCATCATTCGCGGCATAGGCCAGCTGCGTGTCACTGAGCTGATCGACCCTGCCCCAGTCACTGCTTTGCGCCTGCTTATCGAGCTCGACCCCCACCAACTCCAGCACCACCTCCTTGAGACCATGCCTTGGGCTGTAGGTGCGCGCCAGACGACTGGCGACCTTGGTGCAGAAGATCGGATTCACCGCGATGGCCAAACCGCTGGCGAGGGCGGCCACATCGAATCGGGCGAAGTGGAACACCTTCTCCACGGTGCTGGATTCCATCAGGGCCTTTAAGCGAGGCGCCTCCGTCTGACCAAGGGCAATGCGAATGCAACAGACGTTGTCGTCAGCATCACAAAGCTGCACCAGACAGAGCCGGTCGCGGCCATGGATGAGCCCCATGGCCTCGGTGTCCACCGCCAGCCTTGATGCCGCTGCGTAGCGCTCGAACCAGACGGAATCGAGATCGCCATCAAACACCGAGAAGTCCTTGGGGGGAGAAGCGAGTTCAGCCATGAGCCAACCAGAGACCGTGAGACGAGACATCCCACCACTTTGATCACGAGCGGAAAACACTTTCCGCTCCAGACTTGAAAAACAGAATGAGACCGAGTTAGACACAAATGAGACTTAACGACCGACGTGCAGACCCGCCGCAAGCTCACCCGCGCCTGCCTGGCCGATATCGAGCGTTACTTCCGTCAGCCGCCACCGCGTTTTCTGGATCTGGAACTCGCCGTGTGCTGGGTACTCGACTGCCTTCTGCAGAACGACAGCTACCCCTCAGGGCTGCTGCATCGACTGGAGCATGACCATCCCGAGCTGCGCTTGTCGGAAACCGTCCTGCATCAGGCCCTGAGCTTTCTGGATGACCAGGGCATGCTCGACCACTACAGCAAGCGCTGTCCAAGCCGCGGACGCCCCCGCAGCATGCTTCACCTCAACAGCGAGGCGCGTGAATCAGCCGAGCGGCTGATGGGTCCTTGGCAGCGCTGGCTGATGGACCATCTCTGCCAACCCCAGCTGCCGGCGGCGACCTAGAACGGATGGGCAGCTGCGACAGAACGGCGTCGGATGCCCTCCTTTCAGACCTCGACACTGCTGCTGACCCTCCTGCTGGCCATCGGCCTGGTGTTTTTCCTCAGGGCAGCCAGCAAAGACCGCACCACAGTTGTGGACGTGCAGTCACCCCGTCCTGCCCTCGAGGTGCTGGACGGGGTGAGCACATGGCTGGAGCGACGAGGCTGGAGCCAGAAGAGTGGCGATGCCGAGCGACAGGTGCTGCGCTTTGAGGCGACCGTGGAGGCCAGCACACCATTGGCATTGCTGCTTTCGACGCTTGGTGCCATCGGAGCAGGCTGCCTAGGCCTTGTGCTCAGGGAACTGAGCCCGATGCTGGGCTGGTGGCCCCTAGGACTGGCCCTGCTTGGTCCACTGGCGGGCCTTGTTTATCAGCGCAGAGCTCGCCGCCCCGAATCCCTCGAGATCCGCTTGATGCGAGGCGATGCGGATGGCGGCAGCACCTTACGGCTGCGCGCCCACCGGGATGAGCTGATCGCCCTCGAACTGGCCCTGGCAGGGCCGCTGGATCTTGCCAGCGACGGCTCTCTGCTCTCCTCTCCCATTTGAGGAACAAGGCCATGCTGCGCTCCCTCACCCTGGTGGGCTTGACATCAGCCTTCACGATGCTGGGCTTGGCGACCGCGGCAGATGCGCCTCTGCCGCCAGGGGTGGACCCTTTGACAGGCCCTGAAGTCAGCCTTGAGGCCCAATGGCAGGGACGAGCTGGCGTCGAGCCCCGGATGCCGATTCTCGTGCTCGCAGGCCATGCCGATTCCCAGGGGATCGAGGGTTCTGGCACCGCCGGAGCCGCTGTTGATCTCCACAGGGCCGAGCCGATGGATGGCCGGATGCGTGACGAGCTGTACTGGAACCTTGCGGTCCGCGATGCGGTTGTCGCCCTGGGACGCCAGCGAGGTCTGAACATCCGTGCTTACTCGCCAGCGAGTTTGACGATCCACGACGAGGACGATCCGCGGACCAACTGGTCGGCAGGTCGCCGCCACAGTGCTGCAGGCGGCTATGCGCTCGAAATTCACTTCGACGCCTATGGACCCGATGGCTTCGGATCGGGCCTGATTCCCGCCCTGAATCGCCCACTGAATCGGTTCGACGAAAGTCTTGCCATCGCCTTCGGCCGCTATCCCAAACGATTCCGCGGGGGCTTAGGAGCACCGCGTCGAGGGATCAGCATTCTTGAAATCGGCAAATTAGAGGGAGCTCTTGAGGCAGGGCTTCGCTCTCCTGAAGGGCGACAGGCGAGCCTGAGCACCATCGCCCGCCGAATCACCGAAGCCCTGGTCCTCGCACTTCCGCAGTCGCCCCCCGAGGCCCCGCTCAGTTCACGGCCTGATGGGGCTGACAGCGCGCCTCGAGGGATGGATCGTCAAACCAGTTCTGAGGACGCGTGAACAGATCCGTCAGCAACGCTTCCCTTGAACCCTCGGGTGCGCTGTAGCCATACTCCCAGCGAGCAAGAGGCGGCAGTGACATCAGGATCGATTCTGTGCGGCCATTGGTCTGAAGGCCAAAAATGGTTCCTCGGTCCCACACCAGGTTGAACTCGACATAGCGACCCCGTCGGTAGAGCTGGAACTGACGCTCCCGATCGCCATAGGGAAGATTGTTGCGTCGCTCGACAATCGGGCTGTAAGCCGGCAGGAAGGCCTGACCACAGGCGCGGGCCAGATCATGCAGCTGCTCCCAGCCGAGAGGAACGGAACCAATTGCTGTGGCGGCATGGGCCGCAGGACCCTCTGGATCCTGGCCCTTATAGAGCTGACCATTGCCGTCTTGGTAGTCGTAGAAGATCCCGCCGATGCCCCGGGTCTCTCCACGGTGCTTGAGGAAAAAGTACTCATCACACCAGGGTTTGAACACGTTGTAGAGCTCAGGGCTGACCGAGTCGCAAGCCTGTTTGTGCTGACGATGAAAGTGCCGGGCATCCTCCAGGAATGGATAGAAAGGTGTCAGGTCAGCGCCACCACCGAACCACCAGACCGGGCCGGCCTCGAAATAGCGGTAGTTGAGGTGCACCGTCGGCACATAGGGATTTCGTGGGTGAAGCACCATTGACGTGCCGGTGGCAAACCATGGATGCCCCTTCGCCTCAGGACGCTGGCGCAGGATCGAGGGTGGAAGCTCCAGACCATGGACCTCCGAAAAATTCACCCCGCCCTGCTCAAAGATGCGGCCCTCACGCATCACACGCGAACGCCCGCCGCCACCCTCCGGTCGATCCCAGCTCTCCTCCTGAAAGCGGCCAAGGCCATCGAGGCGCTCTAGGCCCGCACAGATCTCGTCCTGCAGCCCCATCACCAGAGCCCTGGCACGATCCCTGGAGTCGGCGGGCGGGCGCTGAAGAGCCCTGTTCGCAGGCTTAGAGGCCGCGGCATCCGAGGAGATGGACGCTTGTCCAGTCTCGGAGGATCCGCCCCTGAGGCGACGCAGCAGTGAACGAACCATGGGTGGCATCCCGCAGGAACTGGCTTGAACCATTTCAGCCTGCGGGCACCCTGCACAAGTGCACGTGAAGGTCTGTCATGGGAACACACTCCTAGGATCCGGCCCGACGGCAGCGACGTATGGCCACGGCAGAACAGGCGACAACGGCTCTGACAGCGATCGTCGACAGCGGCAGCGGACGTTCAGCCCTGGAACTTGGCTGGATTGACCGCATCCGCGTCAGCCCACCTCGAGCGGTGATTCGGCTGAATTTGCCCGGATTTGCCCAGAGCCAGCGCGAGCGGATCGTGCAGGAGAGTCGAACCAGGCTGCTGGAAATCGACGGCATCAGCGATGTGCAGATCGAAGTGGGATCGCCACCACCCCAGCACTCTGGAACGCAGCCAGGTGGCATCGGCCATGCCGGCCACGGTCAAGTGGCAGAGCGACAAGCGATTCCAGGCGTTCGACGGGTGATCGCTGTCAGCAGTGGCAAGGGCGGTGTCGGCAAGAGCACCGTGGCCGTGAACCTGGCCTGTGCCCTGGCGCGCCAGGGGCTCAAGGTGGGGCTTCTGGATGCTGATATCTACGGACCCAACGCTCCCACCATGCTTGGCGTGGCGGACCAGACGCCGCAGGTGGAGGGGAGCGGCAGCGAGCAACGCATGACCCCCATCGAAACCTGTGGACTCGCCATGGTTTCGATGGGCCTACTGATCGACGAAGACCAGCCGGTGATCTGGAGAGGACCGATGCTGAACGGCATCATTCGTCAGTTCCTCTATCAGGTGAACTGGGGTGAACGGGACGTTCTTGTGGTGGATCTGCCGCCCGGCACCGGTGATGCTCAGCTCTCCCTCGCGCAGGCCGTTCCAATGGCCGGAGTTCTGATTGTGACCACTCCGCAGCAGGTGGCACTTCAGGATGCCCGTCGCGGCCTGGCCATGTTCCGGCAGATGTCGATCCCCGTGCTGGGGGTGATCGAAAACATGAGCGAGTTCATCCCTCCGGATCAACCGGAACGCCGCTACGCCCTCTTCGGTGAAGGGGGCGGCCAACGGCTCGCTGATGAGTTCGAGACCGATCTTTTGGCCAAAATCCCCCTGGAAATGCCCGTGCTCTCAGGCGGAGATCAAGGGCGGCCGATTGTGATCAACCAACCTGAATCTGCCAGTGCTCAGGTCTTCATTCAGTTGGCCGAGACGGTCCTTCCCCTGATCGCCCAGAGCAACTGATCATGCAAAGCGGCTTGCCATGGGCTAATCGGAGGCGTCGTTCGCGCCTACCGGGCATGGGAAGCCGACGCAGGGACACCGAGCGTGTCCTCTGGTGGATCCCCCTGGCCCTTGTCGCCATCGCGGGGGTGTTGATCGCCAGCACCCAGCGTCAGGCCGAATACGCCGACTGGTACCAACACTGGATTACAGCGGCCTTCGGGGTCGGGATTGCCCTGCTTCTGGCGCGGTTGAACCTGGAACGGCTCAAACCGCTGTTGATCCCCATCTACGGCCTCACGGTGATCAGCCTGATCGCTGTACGCCTGATCGGCACATCCGCTCTCGGAGCCCAGCGCTGGATCAGCATTGCTGGAGTGCACGTGCAGCCGTCGGAATTCGCCAAGCTTTCAGCCATTCTTCTGTTGGCTGCGGTGCTTGACCGGCACCCTGTGGAGCGACCGGTTGACCTTCTCCGCCCACTCGGGGTGATTTCCCTTCCCTGGCTTCTGGTCTTCATCCAGCCCGACCTCGGCACCTCCCTGGTGTTCGGAGCCCTCCTGCTCACGATGCTCTATTGGTCGGGGATGCCGTTTGCATGGCTCGTGCTGCTCTTAGCCCCCCTGGGCACGGCACTTTTGGCTGGCCTCCTCCCTTGGGCTCTCACGGCTTGGGTGCCGCTGATGATGCTGGTGGCTTACCGGTCCCTCCCGTGGAAGCGACTGGCAGCTGGAGCCGTCCTGGCGATCCAGGGAGCTGTGTCCCTGATCACCCCTTGGCTGTGGATGCATGGGCTCAAGGACTACCAACGTGATCGCCTCGTGCTGTTTCTAGACCCCAGCAAAGATCCCCTAGGCGGCGGCTACCACCTCCTGCAAAGCACGGTGGGGATCGGATCTGGAGGGTGGTTCGGCACGGGGCTCTTGCAGGGCCAGCTCACCAAACTTCGCTTCATTCCCGAACAGCACACCGACTTCATCTTCAGCGCTCTTGGTGAGGAAACGGGCTACGTCGGCACGGTGCTGGTGGTGGTGGGCTTCGCCGTGCTGATGGGGCGCATGCTTCAGGTGGCGAACCGGTCCCGCACCGACTTCGAATCGCTGATCGTGATCGGAGTGGCCACCATGCTGATGTTCCAAGTGGTGGTGAACATCTTCATGACCATCGGCCTTGGCCCAGTGACAGGCATCCCCCTGCCATTCATGAGTTATGGGAGATCCGCCATGGTTGTGAACTTCATCGCGCTCGGCCTTTGTCTTTCGGTCGCTCGCAGGGAACGCAACGCCCAGAACCGGTGACCACCTCCCCATCACTGAAGGCCATTCAGGCCTGCATGGCCGAAGGCGTCCCCCCCTCCGGATCTGACGATGCCAGTGCACGCCGTCTCTGGTGGGCCGCGCTCGACACCCTCCAGGAGCAACTGCAGGAGCAAAGCTCAACCACGGGTGGACTGTGGCTGGCGGCCCCCCTCCCTGCCCTCTATGACCCCACCCTGCTGAAGGCGATGCGCGGTTGGGTCTGGAGCCCCAATCCCCAGGGTTTACCCCAGCTCGGTCCGGCTGGACCGACAGCAGCGCCCGGTGATCCCTACAAACAGCTCCCGCTGCACCCAGACGATGGCCACGATCCACTGCTGGTCGTCATCCAGCCAACGCTGCAGGTAGCACTGGCCCTGCAAGGCCCGCCGGACCAGAGACAGCTGCTCATGCGCAGTGACCCAAAGACCCTCGGCGCCATCCTGAGCTTGCTGGAACAACGCCTACGCGCGGATGCGCCAGATCAGGCCGATGCGCTCCATGAAGCAATCCGAGCCCTGGGCTCTCTGCAGAGCAGTCGTGCCTACGGCGAGCAGTTCTGGCCAGTGGTGGCGGAGCGCCTGGCGCGTATGGCCCCCAGTCTGACCCTTCAGACCCTGAGGGATGAGCCTGGGCGAGGGGACAGCAACGAGCCGATCGAGGGCGATCAGTACGAGGGCGGAGCCGAAGCGGAACTCTCCTTGTTGGAAGCGATCACCCATGAAGTCAGAACACCGCTCGCCACAATCCGCACCTTGATCAGATCCCTGCTACGACGCCGCGATCTTGCACCGGTGGTCATGGAACGACTTCAGCAGATCGACAGTGAATGCACCGAGCAGATCGACCGCTTCGGACTGATTTTCCACGCTGCCGAACTGCAGCGACAACCCTCTGAGCCAGCAGAATTGGCCCAGACAGATTTAGGCGCCGTTCTCCAGCATCTGGCTCCTGGATGGCAGATGCTCCTAGAGCGGCGAGGTCTGGCTCTGCAGATTGAGATCAGCCCGAATCTCCCAGCGGTGCTCAGTGACCCAAGCCGACTGGAACCGATGCTCGGAGGACTGATCGACCGCAGCAGTCGGGGGTTGCAACAGGGCGGTCAACTCGTGCTTCAACTGCGCCCTGCCGGAGCTCGACTGAAACTACAGATCCGCGGTTACAACCCCAGTGAGCAGGGGCGAGGCCTTGGAACCGCCGAGCCCACAGCTGAGCTCGGGCCTGTTCTCAGCTGGAACCCAGGCACCGGCAGCCTCCAACTGAGTCAGGCGGCTACGCGTCGACTGCTGGCCAGCCTTGGGGGTCGTCTCGCCCAGCAGCGGGATCGCGGCCTCACGGTGTTCTTCCCCGTTGCAGGGAGGAGCCAATGTTGACGGGTGTGAAGCTTGCCCACCAGAGGTGAGATCAGACCGTAATCACGGTGCTACTTTCCAGCCGTAACGGCATGCCGATTTTTCGAGGACAGCCA
This sequence comes from Synechococcus sp. BS55D, assembly GCF_004332415.1. Classification (NCBI taxonomy): domain Bacteria; kingdom Bacillati; phylum Cyanobacteriota; class Cyanophyceae; order Synechococcales; family Synechococcaceae; genus Synechococcus; species Synechococcus sp. BS55D. Next base: position 200,047 of record NZ_PHQT01000004.1, on the reverse strand, counting down.
TGACAGCAACGGCGTTGAACGGTCAGCTCCCCCAGTTCATCGGCAGCACCGGTGGACTTCTGAACGCCGCAGAGACCGAAGAGAAGTACGCCATCACCTGGACCAGCTCCTCCGCCCAGGCTTTTGAGCTTCCCACCGGTGGCGCGGCGATGATGAACCAGGGCGAAAACATCATGTATTTCGCTCGCAAAGAGCAGTGTCTTGCCCTTGGCACCCAGCTGCGCACCAAGTTCAAGCCCCGGATCGAGGACTACAAGATCTATCGCATCTTCCCCGGTGGTGACACTGAGTTCCTCCATCCCAAGGACGGCGTTTTCCCTGAAAAAGTGAACGACGGCCGCGCCATGGTGGGCCATAACCCCCGTCGGATCGGTGCCAATCCAGATCCCGCCACCCTGAAGTTCAGCGGTCGCAACACCTTCGACGCCTGAGCCCCGCGGTCAACGGTCGGCTGCAACAATCCCTTCATGCTCAGCCCTGACCGCGCCGCCTTCTTCGAGGCAGCTGCCGCTGGTGCCAGGTTCATTCCTGTTGCACAAAGCTGGCCTGCCGACCTGGAGACCCCTCTCACCACCTGGCTGAAAGTGGGGGAGGGGCGTCCTCCTGGTGTTCTTCTTGAGTCAGTCGAGGGCGGTGAAACCCTTGGCCGGTGGAGCGTGATCGCCTGCGATCCTCTGTGGACCCTCACAGCCCGAGGGCATCAACTCACCAAGTGCTGGCGCGATGGGAAAGAAGAGCGCTTTGAAGGCAATCCGTTCGAGCTGCTGCGCAGCAGCTTGGAGGCTTACAAAACCGCTTCGATTCCTGGCTTGCCGCCCCTTGGCCAGCTCTACGGCATCTGGGGCTATGAGCTGATCCGCTGGATCGAACCCAAGGTCCCGGTTCATCCATCAGCTCTCGATGACCCACCGGATGGAGTCTGGATGCTGATGGACAGCATCTTGATCATCGACCAGGCCAAGCGCCTCATCACTGCTGTTGCTTACGGCAATCTGAGCGGAAGCCATGCAAGCGCCGCCAACGCTGAAGAAGCCTGGGAGGACGCCCTGCAGCGCATCCAGCGCCTCGAGGAGCGCATGGCGGCCCCACTGCCCCCGATTCGCCCCTTGCGCTGGCGACCGAGTGAACAGACATCACCGCAGACCCGGAGCAATCGCAGCCAGGACAATTTCGAACAGGCCGTCCGCCACGGCCGCGAGCACATCGCCGCCGGCGACGTCTTCCAGCTGGTGCTGAGTCAGCGCCTGGAAACGCACGTACCCCATGAGCCCCTAGCGCTCTATCGAAGCCTGCGGATGGTCAATCCCTCCCCCTACATGGCCTTCTTCGACTTCGGGGACTGGCAACTGATTGGCTCCAGTCCTGAGGTGATGGTGAAAGCCGAGCCCGTTCCGGAAGGAATCCAAGCCAGCCTGCGGCCCATCGCCGGCACCCGCCCTCGAGGGCGCAACGAGCAGGAAGATCGCCAACTGGAGGAAGAGCTGCTCGCCGACCCCAAAGAGCGGGCCGAGCACGTGATGCTGGTGGACCTGGGCCGCAACGATCTGGGCAGAGTTTGTCAGCCCGGCTCAGTGCAGGTGCGCGACCTGATGGTGATCGAGCGCTATTCCCATGTCATGCACATTGTCAGCGAGGTGGAAGGGCTCCTTGCCTCGGGGAGAGACGTTTGGGATCTGCTGATGGCAGCCTTTCCTGCTGGCACGGTGAGCGGTGCACCCAAGATCCGGGCCATGCAGCTGATTCATGCCTTGGAGCCTGAGGCACGTGGGCCCTATTCAGGCGTTTATGGCGCAGTGGATCTGGCCGGAGCCCTCAATACCGCCATCACAATTCGCACCATGGTGGTTCGCCCTGATCCGGATGGGGGCTGGCGGGTTCAGGTGCAGGCCGGCGCGGGTGTTGTAGCCGATTCCAAACCCGAAGCTGAATACCAGGAAACTCTCAACAAGGCCCGCGGCATGCTGGCGGCCATCGCTTGCCTCGGGGATCCGCCCCCATGAGCCATCCCCTACTCCTGAAGGGCTTCGAGGTGGAACTGTTCACAGGCCGGCCTGACGGAGAGAACGTCGGGGTCGCCGGTCAGGCATGCCGTGAGCTGGAGGGCTTCGTAACCGAACCTGACCAGCGGAACCTCGAATACGTCACGCCACCAGAGGCCGACTACAGCTCCCTGCGGGAAGCCCTGATCAGCCCTCGACGCCGGCTGCGTCAGTGGCTGGCTCCTCGCCAGCTCACCCTGCTTCCCGGAAGCTGCCTGAGCCTGGGAGACCCGAGTCGATTCGAACGTACGGACCCTGACAATCCTTATCACGATCTGATCGAACGTTGTTATGGCACCCGTGTGGTGACCGCAAGCATCCACATCAACCTTGGCATCGCCGCCGCCGATGATCTGTTTCGGGCCCTGCGCCTTGTGCGTTGCGAAGCAGCCCTCTGGCTGGCGCTGAGCGCTAGCTCCCCCTTCCTGGGAGGCGCCGTCACCGGAGCCCATTCCCAACGTTGGCTGCAATTCCCACTCACACCACCCCAGGTGCCTCTGTTCCGTGACCAGACCCACTACGTGCAGTGGATGGAGGAGCAGCTGCAGGCGGGAAGCATGCACAACGTTCGCCATTTGTGGACGTCTGTGCGCCCCAACGGTCCACGACGTCCTCATGAACTCAACAGGCTCGAACTGCGCATCTGCGACCTGATCAGCGATCCAGACCTGCTGCTGGCGGTCACCACACTGCTTGAGCTTCGTGTGCTCGCCCTACTGGAAGGAGCGGAAGGACTGGACCCACTGCAAAGCAGCTCCCTCACACTGGATCAGCTGGCCGACCTTTGCGATGCCAATGAAACTGCTGCAGCCCGATGCAGTCTTGATGCCGAACTACGGCACTGGCAGGACGGCCGCCCGATCAACGGCAAGGACTGGCTGCGTCTCTTGCTGGCATCCGTCCAACCCCAAGCCATGAGGTTGGGCCTCAGCTCCCGCTTGGCACCAATCGACAAGGTGCTGCAGGACGGCAATCAGGCGATGCGCTGGCTCAAGGCCCATGCCAGCGGAACCCCCATCCGAGAGGTGATGCGCACCGCCATCGCCGAGATGGCCAGCGAAGAGCTCCCCATGAGCAGCGATTCAGGCGTTTTGGGATGATCATGGCCAGACCCGCAGACGGCCAACCCCTGATGCCTTCGACCTCCGCCCTCAACACCGAGTGCGACCCCAGCGGTTTGGCATCGCCAGCGCCGGGCGGAGATCAACTGCTCCAGCAGCGCCTGGAGCTGGTGGAGGACCTCTGGGAAACCGTTCTGCGCAGTGAGTGCCCTCCTGAGCAAGCAGAGCGCTTGCTGCAGATGAAGCAACTGAGTGCTCCCCTCGCCAGCGAACCCCAGAGTTCCGCGAGTGACGGCGTCGTTCAGCTGATCCGCGAGATGGATCTGGTCGAGGCGATCGCCGCGGCCCGGGCGTTCTCCCTTTATTTCCAATTGGTGAACATCCTCGAGCAGAGGATTGAGGAAGACAGCTACCTGGCGAGCATCAGCCGCTCCGCTGATCAGCCCGATCGGATCGATCCTTTTGCGCCGCCCCTTGCGAGCCAAACCGAACCAGCGACCTTCCAGGAACTGTTCGAGCGACTCAGGCGCTTGAACGTGCCACCGGCCCAGCTCGAGGCATTGCTTCAAAACCTCGATATCCGCCTGGTCTTCACAGCCCACCCCACGGAGATTGTTCGGCACACCGTGCGCCACAAGCAGAGGCGGGTGGCAACCCTGCTCCAACAGCTGCAGGGCAGTGCCGAGGTCAGCAAAGGGGATCAAGCCAGCCTGCGCCAACAGTTGGAAGAGGAGATCCGTCTTTGGTGGCGCACCGACGAGCTCCATCAATTCAAGCCGTCGGTGCTCGACGAGGTTGATTACGCCCTGCACTACTTCCAGCAGGTGCTCTTCGATGCCATGCCCCAGCTCCGGCGTCGGATCAGCTCGGCTCTCCAACAGAGCTATCCGGATGTACGCCTGCCACCCTCAGCCTTCTGCACCTTTGGTTCCTGGGTGGGCTCCGATCGGGATGGCAATCCCTCGGTGACACCTGAAATCACCTGGCGCACCGCCTGCTATCAGCGCCAGCTGATGCTCGATCGCTACGTCTCAGCGGTGCAGGACCTGCGCGACCAGCTGAGCATTTCGATGCAGTGGAGTCAGGTGAGTGCACCGCTCCTGGAATCGCTGGAAATGGACCGGTTGCGCTTTCCCGAGATCTATGAGGAGCGGGCAGCTCGCTACCGCCTGGAGCCCTATCGACTGAAGCTCAGCTACATGCTGGAACGCTTGCGGCTCACACAGCAACGCAATCAACAGCTCTCGGATGCAGGCTGGCGAACCCCTCCAGAGGGACTGATTCCTTGCCCGACTGGTGCCGCCGCCGGGAACAGCGCCGAAGCGCTGCACTACGACTCCGTCGCTGAATTCCGCAGTGATCTCGAGCTGATCCGTAACAGCCTGGTGAGCACCGAGCTGACTTGCGAACCACTGGACACATTGCTGACCCAGGTGCACATCTTTGGGTTTTCCCTGGCCAGTCTCGATATTCGCCAAGAGAGCACGCGCCACAGTGATGCCCTCGATGAGCTGACCCGCTATCTGCGACTTCCCACCGCCTACGGCGAGATGGATGAAGCGGCCAGGGTTCAATGGCTGCTCTCGGAAATGCAGACACGCCGCCCGCTGATCCCTCCAGCCGTGGAATGGTCCTCGACCACCGCGGAGACGATCGCGGTGTTCCGGATGCTCCATCGCCTTCAGGAGGAGTTCGGCAGTCGCATCTGCCGCACCTACGTGATCTCCATGAGTCACACCGTCTCCGATCTCCTGGAGGTGCTTCTCTTGGCCAAGGAAGCGGGCCTGGTGGATCCGGCTGCTCATCACGCCGATCTGCTTGTCGTGCCCCTGTTTGAAACGGTTGAGGACCTGCAGAGGGCGCCGGAAGTGATGGGCCAGCTGTTTGAGAATCCGCTCTACAGACAACTGTTGCCCCGGGTTGGCGAACAAGCCCAGCCCCTCCAGGAGTTGATGCTGGGTTATTCCGACAGCAACAAGGATTCAGGCTTCCTCTCGAGCAACTGGGAAATCCATCAGGCCCAGATCGCCCTCCAAGATCTGGCCAGCCGCCACGGCGTCGCCCTGCGCCTGTTCCATGGCCGCGGGGGCTCCGTGGGACGAGGAGGTGGCCCTGCTTACCAGGCGATCTTGGCTCAGCCCAGTGGCACTCTGCAGGGCCGCATCAAGATCACGGAGCAGGGAGAGGTCCTGGCCTCGAAATACAGCCTTCCCGAACTGGCGCTTTACAACCTGGAAACGGTCAGCACGGCTGTGGTTCAGAACAGCCTGGTGACCAATCAACTGGATGCCACCCCCAGCTGGAATGAATTGATGGCGCGGCTGGCCAGCCGGTCCCGCAGCCACTACCGAGCTCTGGTCCACGACAATCCCGACTTAGTGGCTTTTTTCCAGCAAGTCACGCCGATCGAGGAAATCAGCAAGTTGCAGATCTCCAGCCGACCGGCAAGGCGCAAGAGCGGTGCGAAGGATCTCTCTAGCCTTCGGGCGATTCCTTGGGTCTTCGGCTGGACGCAAAGTCGCTTCCTTCTGCCCAGCTGGTTTGGCGTTGGCACCGCACTCGCTGAGGAGGTGAGTTCCGATCCTGAACAATTGGAATTGCTGCGCCGGCTGCACCAGCGCTGGCCGTTCTTCCGGATGCTGATCTCCAAGGTGGAGATGACGCTCTCCAAGGTTGACCTTGACCTTGCCCACCATTACGTGTCCAGCCTGGGCAGAGCCGACCACCGCGAAGCCTTTGAACGCATTTACGCCACCATCGCGGCAGAGCACGACCTCACGCGACAGCTCGTGCTCGAAATCACCGGTCAAGATCGGCTCCTGGACGGTGATCCCGCGCTGCAGCTTTCAGTGGACCTACGCAACCGCACGATCGTGCCCCTCGGTTTCCTGCAGGTCGCACTCCTTCGGCGCTTGCGCGATCAGAACCGTCAACCACCCATGAGCGAGGCCCCGAACACCGATCCCGATGGCCGCACCTACAGCCGCAGCGAGCTGCTGCGCGGGGCGCTGCTCACCATCAATGGGATCGCTGCAGGGATGCGGAACACCGGCTGAGTGTCATTGCTTCCCTTCCGACAGCAAACACCGGTCCCCAGCCTTCCCGCCGGTTGTGCCCTCTATCAGGACCTCCCCCCTTCAGCAGAGGTCATCAATGAGCTGCTCCAAGCCTGCGCTGAACCGTGCCTGCCTCCGGAGCGTTGGGGAGCAGCCCTGGAACGGAGTCTTTGGAGCCTGAGCATCGTTTCAGAGATCGATGGTCAGCTCCTCGGCTTCGTGCGCGCCACCAGCGATCGTGCTCTCAATGCCAACCTATGGACGTTGGCGGTTCGACCTGGGGCGAATCAGGCTCAGTTGACTGTCGTCTTAGTGCATCGCTCCCTGGCGATCCTCCGTCGAGATCTACCCGGTTGCAGTATTTCAATCGCGGCACCGTCCTCAGCGCTTGCCGCACTCAAGAATCAAGGGTTCGTGTTGGACCCCGGCGGAATCCGAGCCATGGGACTCAAGCTCCGCTGACGAGGCGAAGACCGCAAAACTGACCACGAGCATGGAGGGACTCGAACCCCCGACCCTCAGAACCGGAATCTGATGCTCTATCCAACTGAGCTACATGCCCACAACGGCAAACACCGCTGCAGGGGGTGGATCCGCAGACCTCCCCGATCCGATTACCTTAGCGACACGTCGCACCCGGACCGATTCGGCTTCACCGGCTCGAACTGCAGGGTTTCCGCAACTACAGCCATCTGCAGCTGGAGATCGAATCACCCCGCTTGCTCGTCATCGGCAGCAACGGGATCGGAAAATCCAACCTGCTGGAAGCGGTTGAACTACTCGGCAGCCTGCGCTCCCATCGCTCCAGCCAGGATCAGGATCTGGTTCAGTGGGATCAGCCCAGGGCTCTGCTGCGAGCCATCACGCCAGACCAGGACCAGCTGGAGCTCGAGCTGCGCCGGCGAGGTGGTCGCCAGGCCCGCCGCAACGGCAAGGTGCTGGAACGTCAACTGGATCTGATCGGCCCCCTGCGCTGCGTCGGCTTCAGTGCGTTGGATCTCCATTTAGTGCGAGGGGAACCGGCGCTTCGCCGACAGTGGCTCGACAGGGTGGTGCTGCAGCTTGAGCCGATCTACAGCGAGTTGAACAGTCGCTATGGGCGCCTCCTGCGCCAGCGAGCCCAGCTCTGGAGACAGCACCGTGAAGGACCTGCATTCGATCCCTTGCTCGATGCCTTCGATGAACAGATGGCCCTGGTGAGCACCAGGATTCATCGCCGGCGCCGCCGGGCCCTAAGCCGACTCCAACCTCTAGCCGCTGCCTGGCAGAGACGCCTGAGCGACAACCACGAAAGCCTTGAGCTGAACTACCGGCCCGGCAGCGAGCTGGAGGGAGAGGAGGCGGAGGAACCCTGGCGGGAAGCGATTCAGCACCAGCTACGGATCCAACGGCTAGAGGAAGCACGCCTTGGCTCCTGCAGGGTTGGCCCCCACCGCGACGAAATCGATCTCCTTCTGAACGGCACCTCAGCGCGTCGCTTCGCCAGCGCAGGGCAGCAGCGCACCTTGGTGCTAGCCCTCAAGCTGGCGGAGCTGCAGCTGGTAGGGGAGCTGTGGGGGGAGCCACCACTCCTGCTGCTGGATGATGTCTTGGCTGAATTGGATCCTGTACGCCAGCTGGCTCTCCTTGAAGCGGTCGGGACCTCCCACCAGTGCCTGGTGAGCGCCACGCATCTCGATGCCTTTGAAGGGCAATGGCATCAGAACGCCCAGATCGTCGAGGCTGAATATCTGGCATCCAACGGGAACCTGAGGTAAGGTTGAGAGCTGTTTTCTTTTGAAGCCCTGATGGAGCAGACCCTGTCTTGCCTGCATCCCAACCCGGGATGGGGCGGCGCCGATTCCTCGCCAGCCGACAGTTCCACCACACCCAGTGCCACCGACATGGTGGGCAAACACTGCATTCTCGAGCTTTACGACTGCGACACCAGCAAGCTCGACGACGAAGCCTTTCTGAGGACCACCATCACGACAGCAGCGAAACGTGCTGGTGCCACACTCCTCAACCTGATCACCCATCGGTTCGAACCACAGGGCGTGACGGGGCTAGCTCTCCTGGCTGAATCTCACATTTCCATCCACACCTGGCCCGAAAGTGGCTACGCCGCTATCGATGTCTTCACGTGTGGTGATCACACCATGCCTGAACGGGCTTGCGACGTTCTCCGCAAGGAGCTCAAGGCAGGTCGCCATGCCCTTCGCAGTTTCCTGCGGGAGACCCCGGCAGCCTTGGTCGATAGCGAACGGACGCCGAGTCTTTCAGCGGCCTGAATCAAAGTCAGCCCCATGAATCAGAGGTGCCTTGCGAAGGTCGCCTCTGAAAGGCTGATGGCATTGATCCATCACGGATCAGACAACGAGTCCATTCCAAAGGGCTTTAATCGCGACTTTGGGACCGATCGCGGTTGAGCTTGCCGCTGACCAACCCCTCTAGATCGAGACTGACCGATGTGAAGCCCAAGCCCATCAGTGCCTCCACGAGGGCGCTGCGCAGCTGAGGCTCCACCAAGGAAGCGATTCGGTCCACAGGCACTTCCACCCTGGCCGCCTGGCCATGGCTACGCACGCGCACCTCCGGGAATCCCTGATGGCGCAACCACTCCTCGGCCGCCCCGACCCGACGCAGACGCGCCGCGGCAATCGGATCGCCGTAGGGAAAGCGGGAGGCCAAGCAGGGCTGGGCTGGCTTATTCCACCAGGGGAAACCAAGAACACGGGAGAGGCTGCGCACCATCAACTTGTCGATGGCCAATTCCGCCAGCGGGGAACGCACGCCGGCCAGACGCGCCGCATCGATTCCTGGTCTGTGATCCCCAAGATCGTCATGATTGACCCCATCCACCACCTGGGCAGCCCCGGCTGCCGCGGCGATGAGACCTAGATGGCGATGCAGTTCTCGCTTGCAGGCGAAGCAGCGGTCTTGGGGATTACTGGAATAAGCGGGATCATCCAGCTCTGCGGTTTGCACCTCCCGGTGCTCGATTCCCACCCAAACGGCCTGCTGCCTGGCCTCAGCGCGCAAATGGGGGGCCAGGGCCGGGGAAACCCCTGTAATCGCCAGAGCCATGGAACCAAGCTGTTCGAAGGCGATCGCCGCCACGAGGGTGCTGTCAACACCTCCGGAGTAGGCCACGCAAAGGCGCTCATGACGCCGCATCCACTGGCGCAGCTCCTCAAGCTTGCTGCGCTCATCAGCAGACAGTGTGAGCGTCTGATCCACTCGTTTCAGTGATGCCAATCGTTGGGATCAGGCTAGGGCGGCAAGCTGGTCACCCTGGGTAAGCTCCAAGGGCTATCCGACACGCCATGGCAGGGAATCGAAGGCCAGCCATCGGCATCGTCACGGCCGCTGACAGTCAAGAGCGCAGCCATGGACAGCTGCACGTCTATGACGGAGAGGGAAAGGGCAAGAGCCAGGCCGCTCTTGGTGTGGTGCTTCGCACCATTGGCCTGGGCATCTGCGAGCAGCGCCGCACCCGGGTGTTACTGCTGCGTTTCCTAAAAGGGCCTGGTCGGGCCTACGACGAAGATGCGGCAATCGAAGCGTTGCAGCAGGGCTTCCCCCATCTCATCGACCAGGTGCGTACCGGTCGGGGCGACTACTTCGGGGCTGATGAGGTCACCCGTTTCGATCGTCAGGAAGCACAGCGCGGCTGGGATATTGCCAAAGGAGCGATCGCGAGTGCCCTTTACTCCGTGGTGGTGCTTGATGAACTCAACCCCGTGCTCGAGCTGGGCCTGCTTGACATCGACGATGTCATGCGCAGTCTGAGGGAGCGCCCGGAGGGCATGGAAATCATCGTCACCGGCCGGGCGGCTCCGCGCCAGCTTGTGCAAATCGCTGATCTCCACTCCGAGATGCGTGCCCATCGGCGGCCGGCGCCCACGGACGGCAACGTGATCACGATTGAACCCCAAGGGGGGATCGAGATCTACACAGGCGAGGGAAAAGGCAAATCCACCAGCGCCCTTGGAAAGGCCCTACAGGCAATCGGCCGAGGCATCAGTCAGGACAAGAGCCACAGGGTGCTGATCCTCCAATGGCTCAAGGGGGGCAGCGGTTACACCGAGGACGCGGCAATCGCCGCTCTACGTGAGAGTTATCCCCATCTTGTGGACCATCTGCGCTCCGGGCGCGATGCCATTGTTTGGCGGGGCCAACAGCAACCGATCGACTACGTGGAAGCAGAGCGGGCCTGGGAAATCGCCCGTGCCGCTATCTCCAGCGGGCTCTACAAAACTGTGATCCTCGATGAACTCAATCCGAGCGTCGATCTGGAGTTATTACCAGTGGAGCCAATCGTGCAGACCCTGCTGCGCAAGCCTGCGGAAACGGAGGTCATCATCACCGGACGCTGCAAAAATCCTCCGGCCTATTTCGATCTGGCCAGCGTTCATTCCGAGATGGTGTGCCACAAGCATTACGCCGAACAGGGCGTTGATCTCAAACGCGGCGTGGATTACTAAGAGACCTCAGTAACGGGGAACAGCAGGATCGATCTGTTGGGACCAAGCATCAATTCCTCCATCAACATTGATGGCAACAATTCCTTGCTGGCTCAGCGCTGTCACCGCCTTAGCGGAACGACCGCCCAGCTTGCAATGCACATAGATCGGTCGATCGCCCGCCCGCTCTCGGATCGCCCCGAAGGCTTCGCCGCTTTCAATCGTTGCAAGGGGAAACAGCTCAGCCCCTGGGATCGCCGCAACCTCCACCTCCGCCTGATTGCGGACGTCGATCAGAAGCAGATCAGCTCCGGAATCGAGCAACGCTTTGAGCTCTTGCACGGAAATGCTTTCCACCTGCTCCTCCTGGGCAAAGGCGACGCCAGTGGTGCCGCAGAACGCTTGGTAGTCAATCAGGCCGGTGATCGGCTGTCGCGAAGGAGCTGGGGCGAGACGCAGCTCCCGAAAGCGCATGGCCAGACCGTCCACCAACAGCAGGCGACCATCCAGCGGATCGCCGATTCCTGTAATCAGTTTGATGACCTCAGTGGCCTGAATCAGACCAATCAGTCCAGGCATCACGCCAACAACGCCACCAGCAGCGCAGGAGGGAACGAGACCAGGGGGCGGTGGTTCCGGCACAAGATCGCGATAGTTCGGGCTTTCTGCCGTGCGATTGAAAACGCTCACCTGACCTGAGAACCCCTGGACCGACCCATAGATGCAGGGTTTTCCCAGGAGGACGCAGGCGTCATTCACCAAGTAGCGACTGGGGAAATTGTCAGTGCCATCGCAGACCAGGTCATAGGCACGCACAACGTCCAGGGCATTGTCGGAGCAGAGCATGGTGTCGTGCTCTTCCACCTGCACATGGGGATTGAGATCCCGAACCCGGGCCGCCGCCGAGCGAGTTTTCGAGTGCCCGATGCTGGCGCTGCCGTGAATCACCTGGCGCTGCAGATTCGAGGCTTCCACCCGATCAAAATCGACAATGCCGATTCGGCCCACCCCGGCAGCAGCGAGATAGAGCAAGAGAGGCGAGCCCAGGCCACCACTGCCCACGCACAGAACCGAGGCCCGCTTCAGGCGCAGCTGGCCCTCCAGTCCCACCTCTGGCAGTGCGAGGTGGCGTGCATACCTGGACCGCTCCTCATCACTCAGTTCGGGATGGCCGACGTCGTGATTGGGCATGGGATCAGCCGTCGTTCCCATGAGTGTGAACGAGGGGCAGACGGGTGGCCGCTCCGGCAGCGATCCACCAGGCCTCAACTCGAGCATCCTTGCCCATGATCAGCATCAAACCCGGCTGCACCATCCAACGCTGATCCTGATCCGATGGCCTCGGCTGCCCCCCTGGATGCGAGTGGGCCGTACCAAGCACCTGAAGCCCACGCTCTCGAGCCCAGCGCTGGGCATGCAACTGCTCTCTAGGGTCGAGGGCAAAGCGGTTGCGACGGGTCGGGACAGCCTCCGGGAGCTCAGGCAGGGCCTCCAGCCCCGGCCGCCAGACATTGCAGCAAGGCCAGATCTGCTGCACCCACCACGTTCTGGGGTTCACCGAATGGGCAGTGCCCAGCAAGAGTGCACAGCCCTCATTCGGCAACGCTGCCCGCAGGCTGGAACGCAGAACGATCAGGCAATCCCAACCGAGGCACACCCGTTCTGGCCATTCGGTGAGCTGACCGATACGCTCAAACCACATTTTCCATCCGTCAAAGGTTCATGAGCGAGGACAGCACCGCGGTGAAGGACGCGAGCGCCAGCACCGACACCAGCAGCGAGACGGCCAACGGCGGCGATAGCTTCAACTTCACTGAGCGTTATGGCGAGGTGCTGGGCAAAATCAATTCCACCCTTGATCAGGTGGATTGGAGCCAAGCTGGTCGCATCGGCAAGGTGGTCGGCATCTTCGCTGCTGTGATCGTTGCCCAAATCCTGATCAAAGGCATTCTCGACACCATCAATCTTCTGCCCGTGGTGCCCGGCCTGCTGGAACTGCTCGGCGTGGTTGTGGTCGGTCAGTGGAGCTGGAAAAATCTCACCACCAGCGACAAGCGCCAGGCCCTGATCACCCGGGTACAGACCCTGCGCAAGGAATATCTAGGCTGACACTTCAGCCATCGATGCCTTCGAGCCGTTGAAGGGTCTGCCGGCACTGCTGCCGGTAGGCCCCTCCGAAGAGGTTGGCATGGTTGAGCAAGTGATAGAGGTTGTAGATCTCAACCCGTTCAGAGGCCAGGTCAGGCAAAGGCCACTCCTGTTGGTAAGCCTCGTAGAAACGTCTTGAAAAGCCTCCGAACAGGTGGGTCATCGCCAAGTCCACCTCACGATCCGCCCACCAACAGGCTGGATCAATCAGTAGTCCCCGCCCATCTCCCAGCACGGAGGCATTGCCGCTCCAAAGGTCGCCATGGACCAGTGCCGGCTTCGCCCCGTGCCGATCAAGCCGTTGGATCCAACCGTGCAAGAGCGACTCCAGTGGAGCTATCTCCAGCCCCCAGCTCCTGGCGAGCTCCATTTGAGGGCGTAGACGCAAATCAACGAAGGCCTCGCCCCAGGACTGTCGCCATCCTCCTGGTTGAGGACCCAGACCGATGTAGGCGTCGCTCTCCCAGCCAAAGCGATCAGGCCCTTGCGCTGCGGAAGCCCGATGCAGACGGGCTAGGCCACGCCCGAGCCGACGCTGATCGCCAACGCCCTGATCCAGCCAGGGCAGCAACAGCCAAGCACGGTTGGATTGACCATGGAGGAGCGCAAGGACCTCGGGCACCAGCAGATCGAGGGGATCGCTCCAGCGGCGCAGGGCCTGCAGGCCAAGCCGTTCAGCCTCAAGCATGACTGGATCCCCTCCCTTGGCGAACAGCTGGCGACCATCGCTGAGCTGCAACCGCCAAGCCTGCTGACTGCATCCACCACCCACCGGCTGACAGAGCTCCAGATCCACGCCCCCCGCATGGGGCCCCATCCCCCTCACCAATCGAGCTAGCTCCTCCTGCATCCGCACCTCTGCTCCCGGCTTGCCAGCATGCCGCGATGGAGGAACAGCAGGATGTGATTGTGATCGGCGGTGGCATCGCCGGTCTCACAGCGGCGGCGCTTCTGGCACGCCATGGTTTGCAGGTCACGCTGCTGGAAGCCCACCATCAGCTGGGTGGCTGTGCAGGAACCTTCCGCCGTGGCCCGTACACCTTTGACGTCGGTGCCACCCAGGTGGCAGGGCTGGAGCCAGGCGGCAGCCATGCACGCATTTTCAAGCATCTGAATCTCGAACCACCGGAGGCGGTTCCGCTAGATCCCGGCTGTGTGGTCGACCTGGCCGACGGCTCCGATCCGATTCGGCTCTGGCGTGACCCGGAGCGCTGGAAGGCCGAACGTCAGCGCCAGTTCCCTGGTAGCGACCGCTTCTGGTCTCTTTGCAGCCAGCTGCATCAGAGCAACTGGGCCTTTGCCGGCCGAGACCCCGTTCTTCCGATCCGCTCTGGCTGGGATCTGCTCCAGACCCTTGGAGCCTTGGGCCCAGCAACCATGGCCAGCGCCCCCTTAAGCCTGCTCACCGTGGGCGATCTCCTGCGCATCAGCGGCTGCTCTGAGGACCAACGCCTGCGCCGCTTTCTTGACCTCCAGCTGCGGCTCTACTCCCAGGAGCCAGTGGAGCGCACTGCTGCTCTCTACGGAGCGACCGTGCTGCAGATGGCTCAGAACCCTCAAGGGCTCTGGCATCTCCATGGCTCCATGCAGGTCCTCAGCGATCGCTTGGCATCGGCCTTTCAAAGAGATCGGGGCTGCCTACGGCTTCGGCAACGGGTCACACGACTGACAAGACATCGCAAAGGTTCAGGCTGGCGAGTCCAAACCGAATGCCGCGACGGAAGCCCTTCCAGCTTCAGTGCCGCCGATGTGGTGTGCAGCCTGCCGCCCCAGTGCCTGCCGACCCTGATCAGGGAAGACGAGGGTGCGAAGGCCATGCCACTGGGCTATCGCAGGCAACTGATGCAACTGGATGCCCCCAGTGGTGCCTTGGTGCTTTACGGGGCCGTGCGCCGAGACGCCTTACCAGCGGATTGCCCAGGCCATCTACAGCGCGACGGAGAGTCGCCCGGATCGCTCTTTGTATCAGTGAGCCAGGAAGGCGATGGTCGCGCCCCGATAGGGGAAGCCACCTTGATCGCCAGCGTGTTCACAGACCCAGGGATTTGGTGCCAGAGGCCCGAGGCCGACTACAAAGCCCACAAGCGGGGCTGCCAGGAAGCGATCAGCCACACCCTGGAACAGTGGCTCGGCTTCTCTCCCGAGGCCTGGCGTCATCAGGAACTGGCCACTCCCCGATCGTTCGCCCACTGGACGGGACGTCCGAATGGGATTGTCGGAGGGCTTGGTCAGAGCCCGCGCCGCTTCGGCCCCTTCGGACTGGCCAGCCGCACCCCGCTGGCCAATCTGTGGCTATGTGGCGATTCGATCCATCCAGGAGAGGGCACCGCTGGGGTGACCCTCTCTGCCCTGATGGCCTGTCGTCAACTCACAGCCCAACGGGGGCGACCACTGAAGCTCAAGGATTAATGAGCTCATCGTGTGCAGTCAGAAATGCAGGCCTGAGCGACCGTGTCTGCTCCAGTTCACGCTCCAGCTGTGGCCAGTTCCCCTCCAGGATCGCCTCCTCCAATTGCTCGAGGCTCCAGCGATAGGCAGCCAGACCTCTCAGCACCGCAGCGGTGTTACGAGAGGCCATCGCCGTGCCAAGGACCGGATTGCCTGCCCCCACGCGCGTTGTGTCGGCGAACCCGCTGGAGGCCAACTGACAGGCGAGCGCCCGCACCGCTGGATCACGCTCCGTCCCCACAGCTCGCAAAAGGGCCGCACTCACAAGCACCGGCACATGGGAAATGAGTGCGACGGCCTGATCGTGACGCTCTGGATCCGCTGTCAGCCAGTGGCTACCGAGGGCGCGTGCCATTCCTTCCACCATGGCCAGCGCTTCGGGATCACTGGACGCGTCAGGTGTGGCCACCCAGGGACGTCCGCGGAAGAGATCGCGCACACCTGCCTCAACACCCGCCTCAGCCGTGCCCGCCATCGGATGGCAGGCGATGAAACGGGGATGGCGGGCACGCCAGGCCTCCAGCACCGGCGTCTTGACCGACCCCACATCCGTGATCACGGCCTGCTTCGGTAAGGCCGCCACCAGAGCGGGATCAGGGTCGAGCAAGCGTTCAATTGGAAGGGCAAGGATCACCAGCTCGCAGCGGGCCAGATCGGCTGGGTTCGTACTCACCCGTTGGGCAAGTCCCCGCTCCAGGGCCCGCTCGAGCGTCTCTTGACGATGGCAGAGGCCGAGCACCTCACAACCAAGGGCCTGGAGATCCAAGGCGAGCGATCCGCCGATCAGCCCCAGGCCAACAATGCCCACCCTGCCAGGGACTTGGGGGGGGCAAACCAGCTGCTGCTGCATCTCAGGGACTGTCGATGTCCCCATGTTGATCGAGAGATCAGCCTGAACCATCTCGATTCAGAGCTCTGCCTAGGCTCCTTTGATGCTGGAAGCACACGCCCATCAGCAACTCAAGCAACTGCTGCTGCAGGAGCGCTCGGCGTGGCCGCATCACCTGACTCTGAGTCGCCTGATCGCCCGAGGGCTACGGCGTCGGGATCACGCCCTCATTCAACTCAGCCCCTGCAGCCAGGATCAATGGTGGCTTGGGCTCCTGGTTCCCCTCTGTCTTCAGAGCCGCCACTGCGTGCTGGTCCTTGAGGACCAGCAGCGCCAGCGTCTACTCCAGGTGGAGCGCCCGAGGCTGCAAGCGGAGGGTTTGCAGCTGCCCTGTTGGCAGGGACTAGAGGCACCGCAGGGCGATCAGCTCTGGTTGCTCAATACCCAAGAGCTGGTCGAGGCCCAACGACTCGGCCTCCTACCGGCCCACCATCTTTTGATCATCCCTGAGGCTGATCAGCTCAGCCAAAGACTTCGACGGGCGATGGCTCTGACCGTAACGGCGTCGGACTGGGAAAGTCTTCGTCGGGCTCAGCCCTGTGCCGACGGAGCATTGCTGGAGCTGTATGAACGCCTCAGTCGCCAACTGTTTGGCCAGGCGACCCACAGTGATGCCAGCGTGCGCTTGCAGAGCTGTCAGCTCCAAAGCCTGCGCGACCTGCTGAGCCTTCTTCAACCACTGCCAGCACCATGGGCACGCGTCCTGGCGGCCGATCCGCAGCATTGGGCCAGCTGGGCTCAGCTTGACCACCGCCTGCTGCAATGGAGCTGGCACCTCCAGGCCCTGGAGCCCCTGAACCAGCTGCATGCCCTGTTGAAGGACCATCCAATCCTGCTTCTCAGCAGCAATGGGAACAGCGGACCTTTGCAGGCGGAATTACGCAGTGCCGGCTTCCAAGCCGAGGTTGATGTGCATCTGCGCGAGCCGTCGCTTCTGGAGCCGGTCCCTCTTTTTGCACCCCGCCGACAACCGCTGCCGAACACCGAGGTGTACGCACAACACCTGCTCGAACAGTCCCGACGACTGATTCTCGGACGCGCCGGGATGACGATCGTGCTCCTCAATGACCCACGGATGCGCCAGCGTCTCACCAGCGAACTGGCGGGAGAATTCGGCAGCCGCGTCCTGGAGCAGGCGACCGCCCCGGAAGCCAATGGTGTGATCTGCTGCTCCTGGGAGTGGTGGCTGACGCATCAATCGCAGCTGCCGGCTCCCGACCAGCTGATCGTGGCACTGCTACCGATCGCCAGCCTGGAAAGCCCCCTAACGGCAGCCCGGGTGGAAGCTCTCAAGCAGCAGGGGCGGGACTGGTTCAGGGAACTTCTGCTTCCAGAAGCCCTCAGCCTGATGGCCCCGGCGATTGCTCCGCTTCGCCGCAGCGGCGGTCGTCTTGCAGTGCTGGACGGACGACTGCGGGGTCGAAGCTGGGGCGAACAGGTGTTTCAGGCCCTGCAACCGTGGACCCCCTTACACCGGCTCCTGCCTGACTAAAAAACGCAATCAAGCCTGCGTGAGCCCACTTAGGCTCGCCCAAGAACCAACCGCCTTTGCATGGGAGAAGCCCGACGCCGCGCCAGCCAGGGCCTGCCGCCCCGCCAGCCTCGCGCAAACCCTGCAGACCAAGAGCGGGTAGCACCTTGGCTGCCCCTCACCAAACAGCAAACCAATCAGTTCGTATCGATCACCACCCGCGGTGCCTGGATTGGGATTGGTGCCCTGGTGGTGTTCTGGGTGGTGGTGCGCTTCATCGGACCCGCTGCAGGCTGGTGGACCCTGGCCGATATGCCTTGATCCACTTGTTACAAAGACAGCGCAGCAGTAGACAGGCGACAATCGAGGCCAGTCAAAGGTGAGACATGCCCGTCTGCGTGCTGGTACTGAAAGACTGGAGTGACGCGGCGTCTCTGCAAACCAAGCTCAAAGCCCAGGCCCTACCGCTGCTTCAAAGCGTGCTGGTACCGCCGGAAGGTGGGGACGGGGAGTTGCCAGACGAAGGAGATGGGGCCACCGGACTCCAGTGCGAACGCATCGATCGGGTAGAGCTGCTCAACCCCAACCTGGCGCGGCAACGACGCCAACGGGGCATGGCCCGCTGGCTGATGCCCTTTGGCTTTCTAGCTGGGCTCACCTTTACCCAGATCACCACGCTGGAAACCTTCTCCGCCCTCGGCCCCTGGGCGCAACCGATGATCGGCGGCCTCCTGGGGATGGGCTCCGGCCTGATGGGTAGCTACGCCGCCGCCGCGAGCGTGCCCTCCGACAATGAAGACGGGGTGCGCATCCTTCGCAATCGCCATCAGGAGAAACGCTGGCTTCTTTTACTGGAGACCCCAACGGGTATCGAGCCCCCCTGGCAGCTCCTGCAGAGTGCTCGTCCGATCCAGGTGGTGCGCCTGAGCGAGCTCTGATGTTGCCCCGCGAACCACTCCTGCAGGGCAGTCGCCATAGGGCCGAACTGGAGCCACTTCTCGATCTAGCCGATGAGGTGTTGCGCACCTGGCAGCCAGGCTGGAGTCCCTTCCTTTCTGCCCCCCTCCAGAACGAAGCGCTCGCCCGATTCTCGTCCTTGACTGAGCTGTGCTGGGATCGGGAAGGGGGCTACCCAGCCGCGGAGCGCTGTCGCCTGCGCTGCCAGCGCAGCGGCGGAGAGCCCGCAGAGACGAGCAGCCCATCCCTCGCGACGGATGGGCCGATCCACGGCCTATCAGTGGAAGGCAACTTTCTGTTTGACCCCCTCTCTCCGGCTGACATTCACTTAGCTCTGGAAGGGATGGGCGTTGAGGAGGGGATGCTCGGGGATATCTGGATCCGCGGAGATCGGGGGGCTCAACTGCTCTGTACCCCCGAGGGGGCAGCCTTGCTTGATGGGCGGCGAGGGGTGGTGCGCGATGTGGAGATCCTCTGCGAGTCGATGGCGCCGGAAGCCCTTCAACTTCCCGCCCTGCGCGCGGTCAAACGCCTAAGCAGCGTTGAAGCCTCCTGCCGACTCGATGCGATCGCCTCTGCAGGGTTCGGGCTTTCACGCTCCAAGGTCAGCCAGCAGATTCGCGCAGGAAAGCTCCGGCTGAACTGGGAGCCCGTTCGCCAGGCAAGCCGCGATCTACAGGTGGGCGATTGCCTACAGCTCCAGGACAGGGGAAGCGTGGAGGTGCTCTCGCTGACTCTGACCAAACGTGATCGCTGGCGCGTCGACATGGAGCGACGCTGAGGGGAACGGATCGCTCCGGCTGCTAGGTTCACTCTCTCAGCGGAACGACCCGCTGCTACGCCTCACGCAAATGCTTGATGCGTCGAGAGGGCGATTAGCTCAGAGGTAGAGCACTACCTTGACACGGTAGGAGTCACTGGTTCGATTCCAGTATCGCCCACTTTTCTCAACGGAGACAGGACACAGGAATGGCGCGCACCGTTGTGGTGGGGCTGGGGCGCTCAGGGGTCGGAGCCGCGCGTCTGCTCAGGGCTCAGGGACTCGCTGTCACGGTGCTGGAGCGGGATCAGGGAGCCAGCCAGGAGGAGAAGGCGCAACTCCTACGGGCCGAAGGGATTGACGTGCAGCTTGGGCGTCCCCTGACGCCCGAGAGCTTCACGCCCTGGCTCAACGCAGCCTCCCCCGATGACGGCCTTGCTGCCGTGGTCGTGAGCCCTGGAATCGCTTGGGATCACCCGACCCTCAATCAGCTCCGCTCTCACGGTGTCTCCGTGCTTGGCGAGATGGCTGTGGCCTGGCATGCCCTGCAGATGGCCCCCTGGATCGGGATCACCGGCACCAACGGCAAGACAACTGTGACCCAGCTGCTGCAGCACGTGCTGAGCCATGGCGGCCTGACGGCACCGATGGCAGGCAACGTTGGGAACTCGGCCGCTGAACTCGCCCTTTTGCTCCAAAGCGAGCAGCTGCCTTGCCCTGACTGGGTCGTGATGGAAATGAGCAGTTATCAGATCGAAGCGGCGGCCACGGTCGCTCCCCGGATCGGCATCTGGACGACGCTCACGCCCGACCATCTCGAGCGCCACGGGACCCTAGAGGCTTACCGCTCCATCAAACGGAGTTTGCTGGAACGCTCTCAGGTGCGGATTTTCAATGCCGATGATCCCGACCTTCTGGCCCATCGCGCCTCCTGGAGCCATGGCATCTGGATCAGTGCTGCAGGGCCTGGTGAGGGCGCCGAACCTGCTGACCTCTGGTGTGATGAGAACGGCACAGTGCAAGCCCCCTCAGGCCCCTTGTTTCCCGCCTCAGCGCTGGCGATGCCAGGGGCCCACAACCGTCAGAACATGCTCATGGTCACGGCCGCTGCCTTGGAAGTGGGACTCGATCCGGGCACGATTGAGGCCGGACTGCGCAGCTTCCCTGGGGTTCCCCACCGCCTCGAGCGGCTTGGGCTGCTCGAGGGCATGGACGTGTTCAACGACAGCAAGGCCACCAACTACGACGCTGCCGTCGTCGCCCTGCGCTCCGTACCGGGCCCGATTGTGGTGCTTGCAGGCGGGCAGACCAAACAAGGAGATGCCAGGGAATGGCTGCGCTTGATGCAGGAGCACGCCTGCGCAGCCGTGCTTTATGGCCGTGGAGCCGAAGAGCTAAAGAGTCTGCTGAAGAGCAGTGATTACTCAGGGGTGGTGGAGAGCACCCTTGATCTGAATACAGCGGTGCCGCTGGCGATCGAACTCGGACGCCGACAGAAGGCCGCAAGCCTGTTGCTGTCCCCGGCATGCGCCAGTTTCGATCAATACCGCGACTTTGAAGCGCGTGGCGATCATTTCCGCACCCTGATCAGCGCCCGTCTCTCCCCCTAATCTTCCTGAGAGCATGCGGTGACCCCTTTGGCGTACTGGCTGATGAAAAGCGAGCCTGACGTCTATGGAATCCAGGACTTGGCACGCGAGCGGGAGACCCTTTGGGACGGGATCCGCAATTATCAAGCCCGTAATTTCATGCGCAGCATGAACATCGGCGATCAAGCCTTTTTTTATCACTCCAATTGCAAACCTCCGGGCATTGTTGGCCTGATGGAGGTGGTTGAAACCGGTCTCACCGATCCGACCCAGTTCGATCCCAGCTCCAAGTACTACGACCCGGCGTCCAAACAGGAGGCTCCTCGCTGGGACTGCGTGCGGCTCCGCTATGTGGGAGTGTTTGCCGAGCTGCTGAGCCTCGACGCCCTGAGGGAGACCTACAACGAAGAGCAGCTCACGGTCGTACGCCGCGGCAATCGATTGTCGATCCTGCCTGTAGCGGATCCGATCGCCACCGATCTGCTGAGCCGCCTTGGAACGCTCCACTGAGACCGTCCTCCCTTCCCCAGGATGTGAGGTTCTTCCCCTGGCCACCTTGCTGCCCAGGGCCTGGATCGGCTTCAGCCAGGCCCCCTGGCATTCCCTGGGGCTTTCAGCGCTGACACTCTTGGCTGCCGTCGGGCCAGGTGTGCTCGCCAGCGATTTGCGGACTAGCGACCTGCCGCTCATCGTCGCCCTTGGGGATCTGCTGGTAGCAGCCAGCCTTTTACTGCCGATAGGGCCACTGATGGCTCTCCTCGACTTGGCGGATCAGCTTCTACCAGCCGCATCCAGTGAGAGGTCACCCTGCAGGATCGCTAGGCCTGACCACCACCCTCGGCTCCTCTGGCTATGGCGTCAGGGACTGGCGCTGCTGACGATCGAAGCACTGATCTTCATCGGCGCTTTCAGCAGCATTCGACTGATCAGTTGGCTCTTGCTTGGTCAGAGCCCTGTCCTGGCGGGAGCCAGTGTGCTGCTGGGAAGCCTGGCCACAGCCCTCTGGGGAATGGGACAGGTGTTAGCACTGCCGCTGCTCGTGCACCATCACCATCGCCCCCTTGCAGCCATGGACCACAGCCGCCGCATTGTTCAGGCGAACCGCCTGAAGATTCTTGCCCTGATCGGCCTCCTGCTCGGTCTCAATGCCTTGGGGCTCATGGGTGCCTGCCTTGGGCTGTTATTCAGCCTTCCCCTCAGCGCCCTCGTGCTGATGGCCAGCTGCCGCACTCAAATCTGCTGAAGCAGCGACTGACGCCTGAACATGTTGCCGACATACAGGCGCGTAATCGCCCTTGACTCGACGCCGTTCTGAACCAGAAAGCCGGCAAGGGCCGCCTGAACGAGACGGTACTGATCCCAGTTGGGATAACTCTCGATGAAGCGGGTCATGGCCTCCTGCAGAGGCAGGGGCAATTCAGCCTGAAAACTGACCAGTGCAGCGTCCATGACTCCAGAGGCATCGGATGCAGATGATCCACAACCTGAGGGGCTCATGAGCTCTGACTGCATCAGTTGCGCTGCTTCTGGCTGCATCTCTGAATCACCGATCGACCACCAGTTCTCCACACCACGAGGACCACGTCAAGGGCAGCCTCAGCCAGCCTTCCCACCCCTTCTCCCCATGAGACTCTAGCTATCAAGCCCTTTCAGGAGAAGCGATGCCGCCTGAAAAGGCCCATCACAACCAAGGCAACCAACGTCAAGAGGGATCAACCCGATTCATCGGGTTTTCCACAAACTCCGCGAGAGCAGGTCGCAACAGGAGAGAGCCTGTGGAAAAACTGTTCAATGCGGGCCAAGGGCGGTGGAGGAAGCCCCCTTCGCTCAAATGATCAGAAGAACTTATCTCGAGCCTGAATCCCAGATCGTTCTCATCGCCGCCGTCACAGCCTGAGCAGCCGGCGCAGGCCAATGGCCTTCCACGCCCCTTCCGCCGGTCGCGTCAGCCTCAAGCAGAACCTGCAGCGCCCATCGATCCCGATGGCCCTCCAGACAGCCCCACCAGGGCGCTCTCTCCATTTCCAGCGTGATCGCCTCTTCTTCAAGCAGCTGATCCACCAGCGCCTGATGCTGATTGGTGAGCTCCGAAACCAAGGCCACCAGGCCCTGCCACTCCAATTCGGTTAGCTCAAATGCCCAAGCCTCCCCTCCAATCAACACGGGATAACGGAGACGAGTGGGATCGTGGGCCAGGCGCCAGCCAGGCCCTTCCTGCTGAATCATCCAGGGAGCAAGTCAGGCTGATCCTGCTCATCACTCAGCTCGATGATGGCCCTCTGCACCGGCTTGACGCTGGACTCCTCAAGCAGCCCGTCGAAGTCGTCAAAACGACGCTGTTTGGCCCGGAACGCAATCCGAACGGTCGTGAGATAGCGATTGCTTGATTGGCGGATCAGACTTTCACCGCGCTTGGCCAGATCCTGAGAGCTCAAACCGGCACCGATCACGATTGACCTGACAACAATTCATCACTCTAAGTGAGCATGTCGCTGTGGAACGGCACATGCATCGGATAGGTGCGCTGCAGGCTGCCAGGAACTCGCAAAACAATCTGACGCCCCAGCCCCATGGCGGCGAGGGGCTGTCGCAGCATCTCCAGCAATGCGCTGATCTCCTCAAGATGCGCCGCGTCAACGCATTCGATCCGAATACTTCCCCAGCTGCGCGACATCCTGCTGGCCCGCAGAGGTTCCAGCCGCTGCTCCAGCACAGGGTCCTCCCTGTAGAAGGACATCACCAACCGCTGCAAGCGATCCATCCTGATACCCCTTAGTCTCATCGTTCTTCCAACCTGCCCATGGCAGCGGACCGACCCCCGGCGGACGAAGAAAACCTTCAGGTTTCAGAGTGGACTGGAACGCTGGCGATCGACCTGGGAAGCACCACCACCGTGGTCGCCTTTCAGTTGGATGGCGGCACCACCCCGAACCTGCTCGACCTCCCACCCATCACTCGCCATCCAGGGGAGATACCGAGCCTGATCTGGGCTCGCAGCGCCGATGACCCCAATCCTCTTGTGGGCCGGCAGGTGCTCGACAGTGGTCTTGCCGACGGCCAGTCTCCAGGATTACTGAGAGATTTCAAGCGCCTCATCGCTGGTCCTGAGCTGGATCCAGCGGATGAGTACTCCGATCAGTCCAACGACGAGCCCTTAGGCGAACCAATGTCTGCGGACTCCGCCGGTGAGTGGCTGCTTCGAGAGATCTGGCGGAGGCTGCCCATTGGGTTGAGGGTCGGACGGCTCGTAGTCACGGCCCCGGTGGAGCACTACCGGGGCTACCGAACCTGGCTTCTGAGAGCCTGCAGCCAGCTACCGGTTGATGAAATCGCCCTGGTGGATGAGCCCACCGCAGCGGCCCTGGGGGCCGGGATGGCGCCAGGCTCTCGCCTGCTGGTGGTGGACGTGGGGGGGAG
The DNA here is from genome assembly GCF_004332415.1 of Synechococcus sp. BS55D. Lineage (NCBI taxonomy): Bacteria > Bacillati > Cyanobacteriota > Cyanophyceae > Synechococcales > Synechococcaceae > Synechococcus > Synechococcus sp. BS55D. Next base: position 175,767 of record NZ_PHQT01000004.1, on the reverse strand, counting down.
CACGATTGACATGGCACTCGTCGCTCTTGAGGGAGGGGAAGGGCGTGCGGCACCTCTCGCCCAGCTCTTGCGCTTCCGCGGCAGGGACCTGGCCAGCAGTCGCCAGTCCTTGCGCTGCGCCAAGGTGCTGGGGAAGGCCGGTCTAGCTCTCGGAGGACGGGATCTGGATCGCTGGATCGTTGACCACCTGGCCCCAGGGAAGTTCCAGAAGGACGATCCTGCGATCGCCCCTCTGCTCAATGCTGCCGAACGCCTGAAATGCCGGCTCAGCGACTGCAACCATCCCGCCGACCTGCCCCTCAGCGAGATCGCGACCCTCAGCAATGAAGGGCGCCAGCAGGAGCTTCGCCTGACGCGATTGCAGCTCGAGTCGCTGATCCAAGAACGGGGCCTGCTGAAGGCTCTCGATGATCTTTTGGAGCAGACGCTCGCAGGAGGACGGCGACACGGCTGCCCTCTCGAGGATCTCGATGGGGTGATGGCGGTCGGCGGTGGGGCACGACTCCCCCTGCTGCTGGACTGGCTGCGGCAGAGAACTGCACCAGTCCGCCTGCTGACACCACCTCCTGTTGTGGCCGTGGCTTCCGGAGCCCTTTCTCTCACCCCTGGCGTGCAGGTCAGGGACGTTCTTCAGAGGGGGGTGTCGCTGCGTTGCTGGGACCGCCGCAGTCAAAGCCATCACTGGCACCCCTTATTCGTCGCCGGTCAGACCTGGCCGACCCGGAGTCCGCTTGAGCTCGTCCTGGCTGCCGGATGCGAGGGTCAAGGTCAACTGGAGCTGGTGCTCGGGGAACCAGAGGCCATCGGCCGGCATGACGTGGTTTACGTGAACGGCTTGCCAACCCTGCAGCAGGGCAGCGCAACCGCCACGGTGCGCCCATGGAGCGCCCCCTCCCCGCACCTACCCCTCGAGCCCGCGGGGAAGGCTGGTCAGGACTGCCTGCGCCTGCGTTTCTCCATCGATGCTCAGTGCGTTCTGCTCGTGGAGGGAGAAGACCTGCGCAGCGGCCTGAAGCTGCAACCTCGTCAACTGGGGACGGTTCGCTAAGCAGCAGCGCGTTATGCGCCTTCGACACCGTCCACAAACGGCATGGATTGGCCTGGCTTCTTCATAGAACGATCAAGCACCTGCGGCCCTGCTTTGGCGCTTCGTCGCCACACCCTTCCCCGTTACTGGCTCGGCTTGACCCTGGGCGGCGTTGCCCTGCTCTGCGGCGCGGCCTACCTCTGGGAACAGCAGCTTCCCCTGCGTCTTCGGGAGGCGGCCCGTCGCGGTGATCTCGACGCCTGCCTGCGCTACGGCGAACAACTGGCGGCTCTGCGCTGGCTGGGCCAGAAGGCACCCCTAGAGCAGGCCTACTGTCGCCGCCAGCAGGCACAAAGACTCTGGGAGCTTGGACAGTTGGCGGACGCCCTTCGCCTTCAAGAGCAGCTCGTGAACTCTGGTGTCGGCACTCCAGGTGATCGGCAAGAGGATCAGCAGCGGCTAATGGTGTGGCGGGATCAACTCCGTAATCAAGCGTTGACGCTTTTTCGTCAAGGCGATCTGGAGGGGGCGATCAGCAAGCTCACCCCTGTGGAGCAGGGGGATGGCCGTCCCGGCACCCGCCTGAGTGACAACCTCCGGGAGACCTGGAATCGCAACCGACTGAATCACGAACGGCTGATTGAGCTTGTAGAGCGCAAGCGCTGGTGGGAAGCCTTGTCCGTTCTCAACCAGCTCGACCACCCCTGGTGGCAGAGGAAAGCTCTGCCTGAGCGACAGGCGGTGGAAGCCTCGATCGATGCGCTGAGGGACCGGGAGGACCATCACAGTCATGGCGACCTACCGGCCCATACCGTTCCTGAGTCGGAGCTGGATGCTGCTGTTCAACAACGCATCCGAATGGGATTGGAACCCTGGAAAGCTTTCCTAGCCGGCTGCGCCGATGTTGGCGGCAGCGTTGAGGAAGAGGGGCCCGAAAGCCTGTGCCGCAGAAGGTAATGCGTCGGAGCGCTCAGGCGCATGACACAATGCGCCCCAGCAACGACGTGGCTCATGCAAGCGGGCGACAAGGTAACGGTCTCAGCCAACGTCGTGGTGTTTAACCATCCCGAACATCGTGGTGAAGCCTTCGATCTCCAGGGAAGTGAAGGGGAAGTGGTCAACGTGCTGGATGACTGGAAAGGTCGGCCGATCAGTCCCACCCTGCCGGTCATCGTCGCCTTTGGCCGTTACAAGACCCACTTCCGCGGTGATGAGCTCACCGCGGTGAGCTGAAGGGAACCCTTCAGCGCAGGTACACCCCCTCCTCACCGTCAAGATCCATCAAGCGCAGCTCGATCGTTTCCGTGCGTCGGGTTGGCACAACGCGTCCGCAAAAATCAGGCTGGATCGGGAGCTCACGGTGACCACGATCCACCATCACCAGAAGCAGAACCCGACGCGGACGGCCCCAGGCCTGAATCGCCTCCAAGGCCGCCCTCACGGTGCGACCGGTAAAGATCACATCGTCTACAAGCACCACAACCCGCTCCTCAACGCCCATGGGGAGGTCCGTGGCTTGTCCAAACCGCATTCCCACCCGCTCGAGATCATCGCGATGAAAGGTGGGGTCAAGCGTTCCTTGAGCAACTGTTCGGCCGGAGAGATCCTCAAGCTGGCGGGCGAGAACTCGGGCGAGCTGCACGCCGCGTGTGGGAATGCCCAACAAAACCAGGTCATCCGTGCTGTCAACGGTCTCCAGCACCTGCGAAGCAAGTCTGGCGAGGGTCCTTGCCAGCTCCTGGGCCGAGAGGATCTCAATCCTTCCGGCATCGGCAGAACCGCCCATAGCCAAGCGCTCAGCGGGTCTCATTTTATGGCGGCCGGATGGTCGAAAGCTGACCGACCGAACACCAACTGGGTCGAACCGCAGCCCTTGGAGGTAACTTGAATATGGAGAAGCCCTTAAGAACTGAACGTTGCGGAGAGAGCGTGCCGAACAGCAGTGATGAGAGCTTCCAGCGATCCGGTGCCGTCGCACCGGTCGTTCTCGCCATTCTTGACGGCTGGGGACACCGCGAAGGGAAAGAGCACAACGCCATTGTCTCCGCCGAGACGCCGGTGATGGATGCCCTTTGGCATGCCTACCCGCACGCACTGATCCAAGCCAGCGGAGCCCATGTGGGACTCCCGGACGAGCAGATGGGCAATTCCGAAGTGGGGCACCTCACCATCGGAGCAGGCCGGATCATCCGCCAGGAACTCGTTCGGATCAGCGAAACCGTCCGCAACGAAAAGCTCGGGGAACGATCCGCTCTCCGGGAGCTAGCTGCGGAGCTGCGCAACAGCAACGGCACCCTCCACCTACTTGGCCTCTGCTCCGACGGCGGCGTCCACAGTCATGTGGATCATCTCTGCGGGCTCTTGAGCTGGGCAGCCTCCGAAGGCCTGAGCAAGGTGGCGATTCACGCCATCACAGATGGCAGGGACACCCCCACCCAGAGTGCCCCCCAATTCATCGAGGCCGTCGAGAGCGCCATCCTCCTGTCCGGTGTTGGTGAGATCGCCAGCCTCTGCGGCCGCTATTGGGCCATGGACCGAGACCATCGCTGGGAGCGAACCAGCAAGGCCTACTCCCTGCTCACGGATCCCGCGATCGAGATCAGCGGCATGACAGCCTCGGAGGCCCTGGCCGCGAGCTACGCCCAGGGAACCACCGACGAGTTCCTCGAACCGGTGCGTCTCACCCCCAGCTTCTTCAACGACGGCGACGGGCTTGTGATGTTCAACTTCCGCCCCGACCGCGCTCGGCAGATTGTTCAATCCCTGTGCGTCAATGCCTTTGAGGGTTTTGAGCGCGCCCAACGCCCCAGGTTGAAGATCGTCACCTTCACGCAATACGAAGCGGATCTTCCCGTGATGGTGGCCTTCCCTCCCGAGTCGCTCGATCAGCTACTCGGCCAGGTGGTCGCCGATCACGGACTGCGCCAGTACCGCACGGCTGAAACCGAAAAATATCCACATGTCACCTACTTCATGAACGGTGGCATTGAGCAACCCCTTTCAGGAGAGGACCGCCACCTGGTGCCCTCGCCACGCGTCGCCACGTACGACCAAGCGCCGGCGATGGCCGCTGCCACCCTCACGGACAGTTGCATCGAAGCGATCGAACGTGGCGTGTATTCGCTGGTGGTGATTAATTACGCCAATCCCGACATGGTTGGCCACACCGGTGTGATGGGGGCCACCACCGAAGCGATCCAGGAGGTCGACCATTGCATCGGTCGCCTGCTCGATGCCGTCGGACGCATGGGAGGCACGCTTCTGATCACAGCCGACCATGGCAATGCAGAAGTGATGCAAGGTCCCGATGGTCAAGCTTGGACCGCCCACACCACCAACCCGGTGCCCGTGATCCTCGTGGAGGGAGAGAAGCGCAAGGTCCCTGGCCTTGGCAATGCCCTGCGCCTCCGAGACAACGGCGGGCTCGCTGACATCGCACCAACCTTGCTTCAACTTCTCGATCTCCCCAAACCTGAGGTGATGTCAGGCTGCAGCCTGATTGAATCGATTGATGCGCCGACTCTGAGCGCCCGTCTGCCCCAACCCGTCTGACTCTGCCTGATGCTTACGTCTGTTCTCTCCTGGATCTGGATCGGCAGCGGCATGCTGCTCATCCTGCTGGTCCTCCTGCACAGCCCGAAAGGCGATGGCATGGGAGGGCTAGCAGCCAGTGGCAGCTCGATGTTCACCAGTGCCAGTAGCGCCGAGGCCACCCTGAATCGCCTCACCTGGACCTGCCTGGCAACGTTTCTCACCCTCGCGGTGATCTTGAGTGCTGGCTGGCTTCGCTGAAGCCAGCCAGGGCGAAGTCAAGGACAACTCACTGGAACTGAGGTGAACCCACCCGTTCCGCATAGGCCTCCTCGCCATGGGCGTCGACGTCGATCCCGAGGTTTTCAGCGTGTTCGGACACGCGGAAGCCAAGCCCAAGACCACGCAGGATGCCTGCAATGACGAGAGTTCCCGCCGCCGCCAGGCCATAAGCCACCACTACAGCTTGAAGCTGCCCTCCAATCAGGGCCAACCTGCCTTTCTCGGCTAGAACCTGTCCGGCAGGGTGATTGGCAATCAGTTCAGCACTGGCAAACACGCCTGTGAGCATGGCGCCGATCGTGCCTCCCACGCCATGCACCGCAAAGGTGTCGAGAGAGTCATCGAAGCGCAGTTTCACCTTGACCTGGACGGAGACATAACAGAGCACACCGGTGATCGCACCGATGGCCATGCCTGAGCCAGGGCTGACGAAACCAGCGGCTGGCGTGACCCCCACGAGACCGGCAAGCGCGCCGGTGGCCATACCCACAACAGTGGGCTTGCCATCACGCCAGGTTTCCACCAGCGACCAAGCCACGAGTCCTGCAGCCGCAGAGAGGTGTGTGGTGGTGAAGGGCAGCTCAGCGCCACTCACAGCCAACTGACTGCCACCGTTGAAGCCAAACCATCCAAACCACAACAGGCCGGTGCCCAGAAGAATCTGAGTCACGTCATGGGGAGGGCGAACGGAGCGGGGCCACTGCTTGCGGGCACCGACCAAAGCAGCGAGTAGCAGGGCAGTGACACCTGAGCTGATATGGACCACCGTGCCACCAGCAAAATCGAGATCCTTGCCAAGGAATCCTCCACCCCAGACCATATGAGCCAGTGGGGCGTAGACCACCAGCAGCCAAACGGGTGTGAACACGCACCAGAATCGGAAGCTGAGCCGCTCCACCAGGGCTCCGGAGATGAGCGCCGGCGTGATGATCGCAAACATCCCCTGGAAGAGGGCAAAGCTCAGGCCTGGAATCGACAAGCCATCCCAGATTGGAGGGATGTTTTCGAACAGAGCGAAGGAGAAGGGATTGCCGACAACGGCATTGAAGGCTCCACCATCGGAGAAAGCCAGGCTGAAGCCGAAGGAGGCCCAGACCAGGGTGGCGATCCCCATCATCACGAAGCTCATCGCCATCGTGTTGAGAACGTTCCGCCCCTGAACAAAGCCACCGTAGAAAAAGGCAAGACCAGGGGTCATCAGCAGAACAAGAGCTGCTGACGTCAAGATGAGGGTGTTATCGGCATCAGAGAGAGCGGCGTCACCAGCGTGGGCCGGCAAAAGGGCGGCACTGATTACCTGCAGCGCCGGAACGCAGAGAGCAGCAATCAGCAGACGCCTGAAACGGGACTGCAGCACAAGTTGAAACGGTTACCAGCGATACCGTTTCAGAGCACGGCCCCCTCGAATGTTCACCATGAACAGTTGAGGGCATCTTGAGGGAGACGTTCATGCATGAGGACATCCTCAGAGCATGAAAAAACCCCCGCCGCAGCGGGGGTGAACCGTTGCTCCTTGCGGAGCCGTCGATCAGTAGTCGAAGTCGCCGCCGCCCATGCCGCCACCGGCAGGAGCTGCTTCCTTCTTCTCAGGCAGATCGGCCACGATGCACTCGGTGGTCAGAACCATGCCAGCGATGGAGGCAGCGTTCTGCAGACCAGATCGGGTCACCTTGGCGGGATCAACGATGCCAGCAGCGAGCATGTCGACATACTCGCCGTTGGCTGCGTTGTAGCCCTCGTTGAAGGACTTGGCCTTCACGTTCTCAGCGACCACAGCACCATTCACACCGGCATTTTCAGCGATGCGCATCAAGGGAGCGGTCAGGGCCGCGGCCACGATGTTGGCACCGATCAGCTCCTCGCCGCCGAGGCTGCCAGATGCCCACTGCTCTAGAGCAGGAGCCAGGTGAGCCAGGGTGGTGCCGCCACCGGGGACGATGCCTTCTTCAACGGCCGCCTTCGTGGCGTTGATGGCATCTTCCAGACGCAGCTTCTTGTCCTTCATCTCGGTCTCGGTGGCAGCACCCACCTTGACCACAGCCACGCCACCGCTCAGCTTGGCGAGACGCTCCTGCAGCTTCTCCTTGTCATAGGTGGAGTCGGTTTCGTCCATCTGCTTGCGGATCTGCTCGCAGCGGGCCTTCACGGCCACTTCGTTGCCTTCGGCCACGATGGTGGTGGTGTCCTTGTTGATGGTGATGCGGCGAGCGGTGCCCAGCATCTCCAGCTTGGCGTTCTCCAGCTTGAGGCCGGCGTCCTCGGTGATCAGCTGACCGTTGGTGAGAACGGCGATGTCCTCGAGCATGGCCTTGCGGCGGTCGCCGAAGCCAGGGGCCTTCACAGCAGCCACGTTGAGCACACCACGCAGGCGGTTCACCACGAGGGTGGCCAGGGCCTCCTTTTCGATGTCCTCAGCGATGATCAGCAGAGGCTTACCGGTGCGAGCGATCTGCTCAAGCACGGGCACCAGGTCCTGCACCAAGCCGATCTTCTTGTCGGTCAGGAGGATATAGGGCTCCTCGAGCACCGCTTCCATCCGCTCGGTGTCGGTGGCGAAGTAGGGGGAGATGTAGCCCTTGTCGAAACGCATGCCCTCGGTGACCTCCAGTTCGGTGGTCATCGACTTGCCTTCCTCGAGGGAGATGACCCCTTCCTTGCCAACCTTGTCCATGGCATCGGCGATCATCCGACCCACTTCTTCGTCGTTGCCGGCGGAGATGGTGCCCACCTGAGCGATGGCGTTGCTGTCGCTGATCGGCTTGGCGTGCTCCTTGATCTTGCCGACCAGGAATTCAGCAGCCTTGTCGATGCCCTTCTTGAGGGTGATCGCATTGGCGCCGGCGGCCACGTTGCGCAGACCAGCCTTGACCATGGCGTGAGCCAGGACGGTGGCAGTGGTGGTGCCGTCACCGGCGGCGTCATTGGTCTTGGAGGCAGCCTGACGGATCAGAGCAACGCCGGTGTTCTCGATGTGGTCCTCGAGCTCGATCTCTTTGGCGATGGTGACACCGTCATTGATGATCTGAGGAGCGCCGAACTTCTTCTCGAGAACGACGTTGCGGCCCTTGGGACCGAGGGTGACAGCAACGGACTCCGCAAGGATGTCGATGCCCTTTTCCAGAGCGCGGCGAGCCTGCTCGTTGTAAATGATGCGCTTGGCCATGGGAGGCAGAGAGAAAGATAAAAGTGGAAACGATCAATCAAAACTGAACTCAGCACGTGGGCGCTGAGGCCAGGAGGCTTGGGAACGCTCAGTTCACAATCGCGAGGATGTCCTTCTCGGAGAGAAGCACGAACTCATCACCACCGAGCTTGATGTCGGTACCGGCGTACTTGCTGTAGAGCACCTTGTCGCCAACGCCGACTTCAGGAGCCTGGCGGGAGCCGTCGTCATTGCGCTTACCGGGACCCACCTGGACCACCTCGCCCACCTGGGGCTTTTCCTTGGCGGTGTCAGGGAGGAGGATGCCGCCGGCGGTTTTTTCCTCGGACTCGGAAACTTTGACGAAGACGCGGTCTCCAAGGGGCTTAACGGTGGAGACGCTGAGGGAAACAGCTGCCATGGGTGAATGCGAAAGCAGGGACAGGGGACGCGAAGCGCCACACATCGACACGAGCTAGCACTCAAGGTCGACGAGTGCCAACCTATGACCTGGACGACCGCCCCCGCCAGCCACCCGGCGTGCGGTTGACCGAACCCCTCCTGAGGCCGCCATTGCGGTGGTATGGTTGCGCCGCTCAGGAAGGGAATGCCTCCGGGCCTTGTCTGTGTCCATCGTTCCCTCAAACTCCTCCTTTCTTATGGCCGCTGCTGCTCCCGCCTCCGCCGGTTCCAAGGGTGTTGTCCGTCAGGTGATCGGCCCGGTTCTGGATGTGGAATTCCCGGCCGGCAAACTGCCCAAGATCCTCAACGCTCTGCGGATCGAAGGCACCAACACCACCGGTGAGAAAATCGCCCTGACCGCTGAAGTTCAGCAGCTCCTGGGTGACCACCGCGTTCGCGCCGTCGCCATGAGCGGTACTGATGGACTCGTTCGCGGCATGGAAGCCGTCGATACCGGCGCTGCCATCTCCGTTCCCGTTGGCGAAGCAACCCTCGGCCGCATCTTCAACGTGCTTGGTGAGCCTGTCGATGAGCAGGGTCCTGTGAACGCCACTGCCACGGCTCCGATCCACCGGGAAGCTCCCAAGCTCACAGAGCTGGAAACCAAGCCCAAGGTGTTCGAGACCGGCATCAAGGTGATCGACCTCCTGGCTCCCTATCGCCAGGGCGGCAAGGTTGGACTGTTCGGTGGTGCCGGCGTCGGCAAGACCGTGCTGATCCAGGAACTGATCAACAACATCGCCAAGGAGCACGGCGGTGTTTCCGTGTTCGGTGGCGTGGGTGAGCGCACCCGTGAGGGCAATGACCTCTATGAGGAGTTCAAGGAGTCCGGGGTGATCAACTCCGAGGACCTCTCCAAGTCGAAGGTGGCCCTTTGCTACGGCCAGATGAACGAGCCCCCCGGCGCACGCATGCGCGTGGGCCTCTCGGCTCTGACCATGGCTGAGCACTTCCGCGATGTGAACAAGCAAGACGTTCTGCTGTTCGTCGACAACATCTTCCGCTTCGTGCAGGCCGGCTCTGAAGTGTCTGCTCTGCTGGGCCGCATGCCCTCCGCTGTGGGCTACCAGCCGACTTTGGGCACCGATGTGGGCGCCCTGCAGGAACGTGTTGCTTCCACCGTCGAAGGTTCAATCACCTCGATTCAGGCCGTCTACGTCCCTGCCGACGACCTCACCGACCCAGCTCCCGCCACCACCTTCGCCCACCTCGACGCCACCACGGTTCTCAACCGTGCCTTGGCCTCTAAGGGCATTTATCCGGCTGTGGATCCCCTGGATTCCACCAGCACCATGCTCCAGCCCGCGGTTGTCGGCGATGAGCACTACCGCACCGCCCGCGCTGTCCAGTCCACCCTGCAGCGCTACAAGGAGCTTCAGGACATCATCGCCATTCTCGGCCTCGACGAACTCTCTGAAGATGACCGTCAAACCGTGGATCGTGCCCGCAAGATCGAGAAGTTCCTGTCCCAGCCATTCTTCGTGGCAGAGATCTTCACCGGCATGCCCGGCAAGTATGTGAAGCTCGAGGAAACGATCTCCGGCTTCAACCAGATTCTTGCTGGTGAACTTGATCACCTGCCCGAGCAGGCCTTCTACCTCGTGGGCAACATCGAGGAAGCGAAGGCCAAGGCCGAGAAGATCAACGCCGAATCCAAGTGATTCTGAGGGGGGTGTCTTGAGTACCCCCCAATCACTTGCTCAAAGTCGTCCGTTCTCCCCTCCGAACCAAGGTTCATGTCCCTCACCCTTCGCGTGCTGGCCCCCGACCAGAGCGTCTTTGATGGCAGTGCTGATGAGGTGATCCTCCCCAGCACCACCGGCCAGCTCGGCATCCTTCCTGGACACGTGTCCCTCCTGGCCGCTCTGGAGGTGGGCGTGCTGCGGGTGCGCAGCACCAATGGTTGGCAATCCATCGCTCTGATGGGCGGATTCGCCGAAGTGGAAGCTGATGACGTCACAGTTCTGGTAAACGCTGCAGAACTGGGCAGCAACATTGACGCCGGCAAGGCGGAAGCCGATCTGGACGCAGCACGGGCCGAAGTCAATCGCTTCGAAGGTCAGCCTGCTTCCCCAGAAAAAGTCAAAGCTCAGCAGAGCTTGGACCGTGCTCGCGCTCGCCTGCAAGCCAGCAAGTGATCGGCCCCATCCCTGAGTCTTGAACTCTGCGATGACCTGAACAGAAATTGTCAAACGACTCCCTTTCAGGGGGTCTTTTTTTGTTCCGAGCCCAGGCAATCAACAACATAAGGGCCACAAAAAACCCCGCCAAAGGCAGGGTTTTGATGCAGCAGATCGCGTCAAATCAAAGACAAAAAACCGATCTTGATCAAGCGGTACCGCAGAAGGTCACATCAGGGAACTTGAGCTTGGCTTCGTCAAGACTCTTGCCCTTGCCCTCTTCTTGCCAGTAGTTGATCACCTCGGTGGCTTTATTCAGCACTTCCACTCGCTCGTTGTCTGTAATCCAGCTCTTGGCTTCCAGCTCGGTTTTGAGCGTTTCCCAGGCATCCTCACGGGGCCAGAAGAAATAAGCCGTCAGGGGGCTGGGGCCACCGCCAACGATCTGATCAACGGCCAGAGCGACGTTGTCAGGGAGCCAGAGGATCTTCAGCAGGAAACGACCTTCATCGGCCTTTGGGGTGTAGCCGGAGGGCACTCCATCAGCATCAATCGTGGCGGTCGCCAGGGCAGCGCTGCCACCACGCATCACAGGACGGCCTTCCGTCGGCTCCTGGTCAGGGGTAGCCGTATCGCTTGCTGCTGCTGCGGTGGCGACCTCCTGGTCGGCGGCAGCGCCTTCGGAAACCGTCATGGTGTCAGCGCTCAAGAATTCAGGACAAACAACTAACCTACCAGCCGCCCGAGGCCCAACCGCCCTGACCACCCCTGAAGCCCCAGCCCGCTCCCCAGCCCGCTGCCTGCTGCTGTTTGATCTGGACGGCGTGATTCGTGATGTAGCGGGCAGTTACCGGCGCGCCCTGCAGTCGACGGTGGAGCACTACAGCGGCTGGCGACCGGAGCCCTCAGTGATCGATGCGATGAAAGGAGAAGGTCTCTGGAACAACGACTGGGACGCCAGTCTCGAACTGCTCAGACGGCACGCCGTCACACCATTGCCAGAGCGAGAGGCATTGATCGACGTGTTCAGTGGCTTCTACTTCGGCGATCAGGCGACCAGCGCCTCGGGAGCGGCCTCTCCTGAGGCCTGGAACGGGTACATCAAGGATGAACCGCTTCTGGTGGATGCGAGCTTCTTTGCAGAACTCAGCGACCTCGCCGTGGGCTGGGGGTTTGTCAGTGGTGCCGAACCCCCCTCGGCCCGCTTCCTGCTCGAAACCCGCCTTGGACTGACATCCCCCCCCCTGATCGCCATGGGTGATGCCCCCGACAAGCCAGATCCCACCGGCCTGCTCCAGCTGGCGAGCTCCCTGATCGAACAACCCCTTGGCCAGAACACGCCTCCAATCGCCTACCTCGGTGACACCGTCGCCGATGTGCAGACCGTCGTAGAGGCCAGACGGCGCTGGAGTGATCAACGCTTCTTCAGCCTTGCCGTTGCCCCCCCTCACCTGCAGGCCGTCGGCCAGGAACGCGCCCGGCATCACTACGAAGCCCGCCTAAGGGAGGCAGGTGCTGATGTGGTCCTGTCTCACACGGCTGCAGCACTGGAATGGTGCCGCGATCTGCCCCTCAACGTTCCATCGCAGCCGTGCTCTTGAGAGCAGCAGCGGTCAGGACCTCCCGCCCCATCGCAGTGACCGCCACGTCATCCTCAATCCGAATGCCAATCCCCTTCCAGCACTCTTCGATCGCCGGCTGACCCTCCGGCACGGGCAAACGATCACTCACGTACAACCCCGGCTCCACCGTGAGCACCATGCCTGGCTCGAGCTCCACAGGATGTTCGCCGAGTCGATAGGCACCGACGTCATGCACATCGAGGCCAAGCCAATGACCGGTGCGGTGCATGTAGAGATGGCGATAGGCCCCCTGTTCGATGATCGCGTCCGCTTCACCGACCAGAAGACCAAGCTCCAGCAATCCTTCCACCAGCACCTGCAGGGCGGTCTGATGGACATGCTCTGCGCTCACTCCAGGCCGCACCGCCTCAATCGCCCGCTCCTGAGCGGCCAGCACTAACTCATAAAGGGCCCGCTGTTCGCCCGTGAAGCGCCCGTTGATCGGGAAGCTGCGTGTGATGTCTCCGTTGTAGTAATCGGGCAGCGAACATCCGGCATCAATCAGAAGCAGGTCACCGTCCTGCAGGACGTCGCTATTGGCGATGTAGTGAAGAACGCAGGCATTGTCTCCACCGGCCACGATCGAGCTGTAGGCAGGCCCTCGGGCACCGGCTGCCAAGAAATGCTGCTCAATCAGAGCCTGAAGCTGCCGCTCGCCCATACCCGGTGCCACAGCAGCGCGGGCCAGCTCATGGGCCTCCGCTGAAATCCGGCAGGCCTCCCGCAGACGCTCCAGCTCCTGGGGCTCTTTACGCAAACGCAGGCGATGCAATAGGGGGCATGGAGCCACCAGACCAAGGGCTGCCGCTCCGCTTCGGGGAGCCCGATCGAGCTGGTCGGCCCAAGCCCTCAGCACCAGGGGCTCAACGGCAGCATGGCGACCGACTCGAAAGGCGATGCCCTCGGCACCCTTCAGATACTCCGGCAGACGCTCTTCCAGCTCATCGCGTGGATGGGCGATCTGCGCACCGAAATGCTCCACCGCCCCCTCACACCCCCAGCGACGGCCGGTCCAGACCTCGGCGCCTGCCTCCCGCGGATGCACGAACAACACAAAGCGCTCCCCTTCCGGACGATGCGGAAGCAGCAGCGCCACCGCATCCGGTTCATCGAAGCCGGTGAGATACCAGAAGTCACTGTCCTGGCGGAAGGGCCACTCGCAGTCAGCGTGATGGGTGACCAGGGACGCTGCCGGAATGACGGCCGCAGCACCGCCGAGCTGCTCAAGGAATCGTTGACGCCGCTCGGCATAACGCTGCTTATCAATCACGGCGGAGACAGAAGGACGGGGAAACGTCAGGATGGCAGGCAAAGCACCCGGGCATGACCAGCGACCTTCTGATCCTGATCCTGATGGTGGTGGTGGTACTCGCCGGATCCGCCCTGTGTTCGGGTGTCGAGGCAGCGTTGCTCACGGTCAACCCGGTGCGGGTGCATGAACTGACTGGGCGCAGTCGACCACCCGCCGGGGCGCGGCGGCTGGAACAGTTGCGTCAACGACTGGGACGCACCCTCTCCGTGCTGGTCATCGCCAACAACGGCTTCAACATCTTCGGCAGCATGATGCTGGGCGGCTATGCCGCCTGGGTGTTTCAGAAGAACCAGTTCAGCGAGGTGGCCCTTCCGCTGTTCTCGGTGGCCCTCACCGTGCTGGTGATCCTGCTGGGGGAGATCCTTCCCAAGGCGATCGGCAGCCGGCTGGCCCTGCCGGTCTCCCTTGCCAGCGCACCAGTGCTGCACTGGTTAGGGGTGATCATGCGCCCGCTGGTGCTGCTGCTCGAGCGCCTGCTGCCGGCGATCAGCGAAGAGAACGAGATCAGCACCGACGAGAACGAAATCAGACTCCTGGCCAGGCTTGGCTCCCAGAAAGGACAGATCGAAGCCGATGAAGCGGCCATGATCGCCAAGGTCTTTCAGCTCAACGATCTGACCGCCCGTGATCTGATGACCCCCCGCGTGGCGGCACCCACCCTGGAGGGGGCCCTCTCTCTCGAGCAGCTGAGACCCCAGCTGATGGCCCAGGCAGCCCCCTGGTGGGTTGTGCTTGGAGCCGAGGTGGATCGCGTTCTGGGGATTGCCAGTCGGGAGCAACTGCTGACCGCCCTGCTCGAGCAACGCGGACAACTGAGTGCCGCCGATCTCTGTGAACCTGTGGAATTCGTCCCCGAGATGATCAGGGCCGACCGATTGCTGACCAGCTTCCGTCGCGACAACAGCGGCGTCCGGGTGGTGGTCGATGAATTCGGAGGCTTCGTCGGCGTGATTGGCGCCGAGGCGGTCCTGGCGGTCCTGGCGGGCTGGTGGCGCAAGGGAGGCGTGGGAGGTCAGCTGGAATGACCGTCGCTGCCGCCTCTCGCCCAACCCTCGAACGCTGCCAGCTGCTGCTCCAGCAATGGCGCCAGACGCTGGAACTAACGGCGCGGGACCGCAGCCTGCTATCTGGCCATCTCCAAACCCTAGAGCGCCAGATGGAACGTCTCGCCCAGCGACGGTTGCGGATCGCCGTGTTCGGACGCGTGGGGGTTGGCAAGTCGAGCCTCGTGAATGCTCTCGTGGGGGAAGCGCTGATGGCCACGGATGTGGCCCATGGCTGCACCCGACGCCAGCAGGCGGTGACCTGGCCGCTGACCATCGAAGCGCTCGAAGCGGTCGAGCTGGTGGACACCCCAGGCATCGATGAAGTTGCCGCTGACGCCAGGGCCAGGCTCGCGGCTCGGGTCGCCTTGCAGTCAGATCTGGTGCTGATGGTGCTGGACGCCGACATCAGCCGGGTGGAGCTGGAGGCGCTCGACACCCTGCTGAGCTGGGGGAAACCGGTGCTGCCGGTGCTCAACCGCAGCGACTGCTGGCCGGAACCGCAGCGCCAGACCTTGTGCCGGAGCATCGAGACCAGAATTCGTGAACACTTAGCTGTCTCGGGGCTGTGCCGCACCAGTCGGCGGGTGCTGGCGCCGATCGCGGTGGCAGCTGCCCCCCGTGGGGCGGTGGTCCTCAGCGACGGCCGGGTGCGTAGCCGCCCTCTGCCAGCGGAGGTTGATGACCTGGAAACAGCCCTTCGCAGCCTGCTGAATGAGCAGGGGCAAGCCCTGCTTGTCCTCAATAGCCTGCGTCAAGCGGAACGGCTGCAGCAACGCCTTGAGGCGGGTCGTCTGCTGCGACGCCGCCAGGCGGCGCAGGGGCTGATCGGCCGCTACGCCGCCCTCAAGGCGGCCGGCCTGGCCGCCAACCCACTGATGCTGCTGGATCTAGCCGGTGGCTTGGCCTGCGACACAGCCCTGGTGGTGCAGCTCTGCCAGCTCTATGACCTACCGATGGGAGGACCGGGAGCGCGACGTCTGCTCCAGCGCCTGTCTGGGCACAACGCCCTGATCGGCGGAGCCCAGCTCGGTATCCAAGCCGCCCTTAGCGGAGTGCGACAGCTGCTGATGCTGGCGGCCCCCTTCACCGCCGGGCTCTCCTTGGCTCCCGCCGCACCCGTAGCCCTGGCCCAAGCAGCCCTAGCCGTACACACCACCCGTCGAACCGGTCGGCTGACGGCCCGCTGGCTGCTGGAGCAGAAGGGCCGAGGCAAGCGCTCTCGGCCCCTACCCGCCACCTTGCTGAGGCGCCTGGCCTGGCAGGACTCCACCCTGCAGCGCCTGCTTGCGGAGTGGCCTCAACCCCTGGAGAGAACGGCGGTGCAGGAGCTCCTGCCTTGAGCGATTCGCCCACGGACACAATCGCGCTGCTGGGGACCAGCGCCGACCCACCGACCCGGGGCCATCAGGCCTTACTCGAAGGTCTCTGCAAACAGTTCCCCAGGGTGGCCACCTGGGCCAGTGACAATCCCTCCAAACAGCATGTCATCGAACTGAACCAACGCCTGGAACTGCTCGGCGCCCTGGTGCAGGCGATCAATAACCCCCGACTGGAACTGGTGCAGGAGCTCAGCAGCCCCTTTGCGGTCACCACGGTGACCCGGGCCGAGCAGCGCTGGCCAGGGCTGGACCTCTGCTTTGTGGTGGGCAGTGATCTCATCAGCCAGATCCCCCGCTGGAAAGACGCCTCCACCCTGCTGGGCCGTTGTCGACTGGCGATCGTGCCCCGGCAGGGATGGCCCTTGCAGGACGCCGACCTCAAGCGCTTGCGCAGCCTCGGGGGCCGTCTTGAGATCCTGCCGCTCGGGATTCCAGGAACCGCCAGCTCCGAGATTCGCTCGCGAGCGGCAGCCTCTCAGATCCCCGATGCGCTGGAGCCGCTGCTGCTGAAGCACAATTTCTACGGTTTCACCCGCGGCAACGACTGAAGCGCCATGCGTATCGCCCTGGCCCAGATCAATCCGCTGGTGGGTGACCTCGCCGGCAATGCCAGGCGGATCCTCAGGGCCTGCCAGGACGCCCACCGTGCAGGGGCCGATCTGGTGGTCACTCCAGAGCTAGCCCTTTGGGGCTATCCGGCTCGGGACTTACTGCTGAACCGATCCCGCGTCAGCGCGCAGAGCAGGGAAATGGATTGGCTCAGCGGAGAACTCGCAGCCCTAGCTCCACACCTGGGGGTGTTGGTGGGCCTGGTGGAACCGGCCTCCGATCAACAGCAGCCGAGGCTGTTTAACGCGGTGGCCCTGATCCGTGGTGGTCACTGGAGGGTGGTGGGCCGCAAACAGCTGCTGCCCAGCTACGACGTCTTTGATGAAACGCGCTACTTCCGAGCCGCTGAAGGGCCCTCCGTGCTGGATTTCCCCACGGAAGAGCGAACCTGGCGCCTAGGTCTCACCATCTGCGAAGACCTCTGGGTGGATGGCTCTCTGCATGAAGAACGCCTGCGCGGACCGGACCCGATCGCTGCTTTAGCGGAACAGGATGTGGATCTGCTGCTGAATCTCTCAGCCTCCCCCTTCGGTCGCCACAAAACGAGCAAGCGTCAACAGCTGGCGGGGCAGGCAGCTCAACGGCTGCACTGTCCGGTGATTTATGTGAACCAGGTAGGCGGCAACGATGAACTGGTGTTTGACGGAGCCAGTTTCGTAGCGGTCCCAGCGCCGGAGCCCAGCGCGCCCGCCTTGCAACTGCCCAGTTGCAGGGAAGCGGTGCAGATCTGGGCGACGGACCAGCAGCTTGAGCGGAGGACGGCCCTGATCACTCCTTCAGAACAGAACGAGCTCGAGCCCCTCTTCCGTGCCCTGGTGCTGGGCGTGAAGGATTACGCCCGCAAATGCGGCTTCCAGCAAGCCTTACTTGGCCTTAGTGGCGGCATCGATTCGGCCTTGGTGGCGGTGATCGCCTGTGCAGCCCTTGGCGGCGAGCAGGTGCAGGGCCTGCTGATGCCGTCCCCCTGGAGCTCCAAGGGGTCGATCGACGATGCCCAAACGCTGGCAGAACGCCTTGGGCTCCGCACGCAAATCGCCCCGATCCAATCCCTCATGGATGGCTTTGCCACCACTCTCGAACCGGTGTTAGGGGGTCGACCGACCGATGTGACGGCAGAAAACCTGCAATCCCGCATCCGCGGAACCCTGCTGATGGCCATGGCCAATCAGCAGGGGCAGCTGCTGCTCTCCACGGGCAACAAATCGGAACTGGCCGTGGGCTATTGCACCCTCTACGGCGACATGAACGGCGGTTTGGCGGTGATCGGCGATCTCTATAAATCGAGTGTGTTCGCGCTCTGCGCCTGGCTTGACAGCGATGCCAGCCAGGCCTGCCGCCGCGACCTGGGGCTTCCCAGCGCAGGGGAGCTAGTGGGACGGGCGATCAGGGAGAAACCCCCCAGCGCCGAGCTCAGGCCCGACCAGAAAGACAGTGATTCGTTGCCGGATTACGCCGTGCTGGATCCGCTGCTGCGGGACATGATCGAAGAACGCTGCAGCCGCGAAGACCTGCTGGCCAGGGGCCATGCCACCGGCGATGTGGATCGTGTGCAACGGCTGTTCCAGCGAGCGGAGTTCAAACGCCGTCAGGCGCCGCCCCTTCTGAAAGTGAGCGGTCAGGCATTCGGAACCGGTTGGCGGCTGCCGATCGCGGCCGTCTGAGCCAGATTGAGGAGAGATTCCGGCAGCCATGGCCCACTCCGTTCTCTCCGCCCCGATGGCGAGCATCGGGGTGCCAACCGAGATCAAGTCGGATGAGCAACGGGTCGCCCTGACCCCAGACGGTGCGCGAGAGCTGGTGATGCAGGGCCTTGAAGTGCGTGTGCAAAGCGGCGCAGGGGCTGGCGCCGGCATCAGCGATGACGCCTTTGCTGCCGCGGGTGCCCGGGTGGTGGACCGTGAGGAGGCCTGGGCCGCCCACCTGGTGGTGAAAGTGAAGGAACCGCAGGAGGAGGAATTCCCATTCCTGCGAGATGACATGGTGCTGTTCACCTACCTGCATCTGGCCGCCTACCCAAAGGTGGGTCAGGCGCTCCTCGATGCAGGCACCACCGGCGTGGCCTACGAAACCGTGCAGCTGGAGAACGGCAGCCTGCCGCTGTTGGCACCGATGAGCGAGATCGCCGGTCGGCTCGCAGCCCAGGTAGGTGCCCGGCTTCTGGAACGACCGAACGGTGGCCGTGGCGTACTGATCGGGGGCTGCACCGGGGTTCGTCCAGCACGGGTGGTGGTGCTCGGCGCCGGCACGGTGGGCTGGAATGCAGCGCGGCTTGCGGCGGCGATGGATGCAGAGGTGATGCTGCTGGATCGCTCCCCAGAACGGCTGCGCAGCCTGGAAGCCGACCGGCGCGGACGCCTGATGAGCGTGGTGAGCAGCCGGGGATTACTGGAGCGACTGGTGCCAACCGCCGACCTGCTGATTGGTGCCGTGCTCACACCAGGGGGCCGAGCGCCGACCCTGGTGGACGAAGGCATGGTGCAGCAGATGAAACCGGGGTCAGTGATCGTGGATGTGGCGATCGACCAAGGGGGCTGCGTCGGCACCAGCCGGGAGACCACCCACACCGACCCAACCGTGACGATCCATGGGGTGCAGCACTACGCCGTGGGCAACATGCCTGGGGCCGTGCCTTTCACCTCCACCGAGGCCCTGGTCAGCGTGACACTGCCTTACATCCTCGGCATCGCTGGCCGCGGACTGGAGGAAGCCGTCACGGAGCGGCCCGAATTGCTTTCAGGCTTAAACACCGTGCAAGGCGCGGTCTGCCATCCCGGAGTCGCCAAAGCCCTGGGAGTGCCACCTCGCCACCCGATGGCCTGCCTGCGCTGACACGGGAAAGGAACGACTTCGTTACGCCAACGTACCACCGGAATCCAAGGCCAGGGGCTTGATGTAGAGCCACTCACCGCCGAGCTGCCTGTCTCTCCGCTGAAACAGGGAGGTTTCTTCCAACACGCCCCGATGCCCTCCGACCTGGAAGCTGGCCTTGAACTGCACGGTCCCCTCCAGATCAGCGGAGCCTCCACGCTCCACTGCGATGATTTCGAGCCCTAGCCAACGGGTCTGGCGGCAGCTTTCGCGCAGATCCTTGCGGCGCTTTGCGAGGGGTTCCCCAGGGATGGGATGGGTCTGAATCAGATAGTCGAAAACGGCGCAGGCATAGGCGGCGTAACGGGAACGCATCAGCTGCTCTGCGGTCTGCGCCTGCTGCTCGCCACGATGCAGAGGGCGGCAGCAGGCGGCAAAGGCCAGCCCAGAGCCACAGGGACAAAGCCATGAGCCTGTGGCAGCCGCGAATCCGAAACCAGCCGCCATCACTCAAGCCGATGCAGCGAGGGAAATGGACGCCGCAAAGAGGCCGGCGCAATCCCCTCGCGAAGGGCCAGCACCAGCCCGGCTGCCTCCGCGTAGGAGCTTGCTGATAACAGCTCAGCGACACCCTCCAGCCCCAAGGCCGACGCGCTGACCTTTAACAACGATGGGTTGGCCACCGCGATCACAGGGACCCTCCGTTCGAGGCAAGCGAGCACAGCCTCGCTTCCAAGGGCACCGTCCGGCACCACCACGGCACCCAATTGATCGGCGTGCAAGTCCTGGGGTTGGAGCTGAGTGCCTGAAGCGAGCAGCTGCGGAGCGCGACTCAATCCCACAAGCACGCAAGCCAGAAAGGTGTAGCCGAGCTCCTCGCCTGCAGCCCGCGGATCGAGCTGGGGATCGAGGGGCAAAGGCTGAAGGGCTGGTGCATGGGCACAGGGGATCTGGAGATGACGCACCAGCAGATGGCTGATCACCGCCTCCGCACCGGCCAGCACATCCACGCCGCTGCCGTGGCGATAGGCCGCCAAGGCTTCGCTTTCGGGATCCTCCGGAAATCGGGCTACGACAGCGATGGCAGTAGCCCCAGCAGCCTTGAGCTGCTCGCCCGCTCTCAGCAGCGCATCCGGACGCTCAAGCGTGCCCCAGCTGATGCCACTGGCGCCAAGCTCCAGATGCACACCAAGCGGCACTTCGGTGGTCAGCACCGGGCCAATCTCCAGGCCAAGAGTGGCCCGGCAGCCTTCAGCCACCTGCAGATGACGCTCGCGCAACCCCGGCTCAATCCCGGCATCCAGCAACAGGCCGATGCGCTGTTGCCGCACAGGCCTCAGGCTCCAAGTGCCTACAGCAAAACGATCGAGCCCGTAACCCTCCACGTAATGGATCCTTGGGTCGCGCCAGTAAAGGGCCGCGCCGTTCATCACATTCGGATGTGTGATCAAACAGCCGGATGCTGCCGCCAACAACCTGGCACTGGGCAGGGCATCACCGGCATAGCCACCGATGGCGCAGCCGATCCCAGTAGGAACCAACAGCAGAGTGGGCAGAGCATCCCCAGGAGCCAAGGCGGCACTCATGGGATCAGCACCGCCTCCACTTGCAACTGGAGCCCAGCCCCTCCTGCACTGGGCTCTGCGGCCGTAATGGCCCAGCGCAGGGGCTCACCGTGCACGCGCAGCTGATCGAGCAGCCATGGCCGCAGGCACTGGGCCTGCAGCTCAGCAGGTGCGCACATCGTCAAGCGAAGGGAGGTCAGCCTCACTTCTGATACTGCCCGAACTGCGCTTCGTAGAGCGCATCTTCCTGGCCAGCCACCACCTTGAGATCAGAGCGGGGATAGGACACGCAGAGCAGCGCGAAACCGTCCTTGCGCAGCTCCTCCTTAACGCCCATCGCATCGGGCTGATGCACCTCACCCTCGCGGATCTGGGCTGCACAGGTGGTGCAAACCCCAGCGCAGCAAGAACTCGGAATCAGCACGCCAGCCGCTTCAGCGGCGGCGAGCACCGTCTGATCGGCTCTGCACTGAAAGGCATGCTGCTGCCCATCCAACTCAACCGTAATGGTGTAGGTGCCCGCAGTGGTGTCGCTCATCCTTGCTGCCAGAAGAAGTGCCAGGAGCCAGCATCCTCTCAGGGCACAGGCCGTTGACAGGAGGTCCAATGCGAGGGATCGGGAGCCAAGTATTCAGGTGGGAGCCCATCAGCGACGGCCGTCAGCACAAAGTCGAAGCTGATCGAGACCCGCAATGCATCCTCAACGCTGTTCTCAAGAACACTGTGCTCGAGCCGGGAGGGGAACAACACCAGCAGACCTGGCTGGGGGGCCAAGGTCCAGCGCGTCTGATTGTGCGGATGATCGAGCGCAATTGGCCCCCCGTGACCGACGGCCAGGCCGGGCACCAGTTCATTGAGCTGGTGGGGCGCATGCAAACAAAGCGCCCCCTCCTGGGCGGACCCATCACCGCTTAGATAAAGCACGGCACTGAGATGCGCATTCGGATGGTGGTGGCGCCCCACCACCTGCCCCCACTCACTCAACACCGGCCAGCAACGCTGCAGATGAAGGGAGACACGGGTGAGGTCAAACCCAGTCGCCTCGAGATAGCGCCAGGCCTGCTGGGTAACCCAATCGGCGAGCGGAGCCACATCGGGATGACGGTGCAGTTGCCAGATGCCATTCAGGTCCCCAGTCCAGGCACAACCTGGACTGGGATTCCCGCTCGCCTCTCCGCGTAGCTGATGCAGCGTCTGCAGCAGGCCGGCATGGTCAAGGGGATCGAGCGGCAAATGCTCGGTTGCCACCAACGTGGGAAAGAGGGAATGGAGTTGGAGAACCATCGCTCCATCATCCAGCGCTGACAGTCAGCGCAAGAGACCATAAAAAAACCGGCCCCCAAGGGGACCGGTGAAGACTGATCGCTGGATTGCCGCAGGATCAGGCCATTGCTGCAGCACCGCCAACCACCTCAAGAATCTCCTGGGTGATGGCTGCCTGACGGGCCTTGTTGTAGTCGAGGGTCAAGGACTTGGCGAGAGCCTTGGCGTTGTCGCTCGCATTGTTCATGGCCGTCATGCGACTGGCCAGCTCTGAAGCCGCAGCTTCCTGCAGTGAGCGGAGGAGCTGATTCTGCAGGTAAAGGGGCAACAGTGCATTGAGCAACTGCTCAGGACTCTGCTCAAACACGATGTCGGAGGGAACAGCAGGCTGGGTATTACCCGGACCACTGCCGGTCTCGACTCGAAGCTGACCTTCCTTGGTGGTGAGGCGGAAGATCTCATCATCGGCCTCAGCAATTCCCTGAGGATCGAGGGGCAGCAAGGTCTGGACCACAGGCTTGCAGCTCACGAGGTTGATGAACTTCGTGTAGATGATCTCGACACGATCAGTACTTTCCGAGAGGAACTCGGCAAACACTTCATTCGCAATCGAGCCGGCTTCATCAGCCGTTGGCACCTGTTCCAGACCGGTAAACGTGGCCTGGATCGGGTAACTACGGTTGGTGAAGTAAGTGATGGCTTTACGGCCGATCAGCACCAAATCGACTTTGTAGCCCTGGGCCTTCAGTTCAGCGAAGCGCTGCTCGGTGCGCTTGATGATGTTGGTGTTGTAGCCACCGCAAAGGCCGCGGTCGCCGGTCACGGCCACCAGGGTGATGGACTCGACGGTGCGTTGCTCCAGCAGAGGGGCATCTGCATCTTCGAAGCGCATGCGGGCCTGAAGGTTCTCGAGCAGGCGGGCCAGCCGATCCGCAAAGGGACGGCTGCGCAGCACCTGCTCTTGAGCCCGGCGCACCTTGGCCGCAGCCACGAGACGCATGGCCTCAGTGATCTTGCGGGTGTTCTTGACCGATTTGATTCGGTCTCTGATCTCCTTGAGATTCGCCATGAGTGAAGATCCCTCAGTTGGCCGTGGCCAGCATGGTGGAGGTGACTTCAGCGATGGCCTCCTTGAGCATGGTTTCGGCCTCAGGGCTGAGAACCTTCTCGTCCTGAATCTTCTGAATGAACTCAGGCTTGTTGCTCTTGAGGTACTCGCGCAGCTCACGGGAGAACTGCACCACCTGATCCACGGGAACGTCGTCGATCAAACCCTTCACGCCGGCGTAGACGATGGCAACCTGCTCAGCCAGGATCAGCGGGCTGAACTGAGGCTGCTTGAGCAGTTCACGCAGACGCTTACCGCGGCCAAGCTGCTTTTGAGTGGCAGCGTCGAGGTCGGATGCGAACTGGGAGAAAGCGGCGAGCTCGTCGAACTGTGCCAGCTCGAGCTTGAGGGTACCGGCAATCTTCTTGATGGCCTTGGTCTGGGCAGCACCACCAACACGGCTCACGGAAATACCAACGTTGATGGCGGGGCGAAGACCTGAGTTAAAGAGGTCGGAGCTCAGGAAGACCTGACCATCGGTGATCGAGATCACATTGGTCGGGATGTAGGCCGAAACGTCGCCGGCCTGGGTCTCGATGATCGGCAGGGCGGTCATGGAACCCTTGCCCATCGCATCAGACAGCTTGGCGGCACGCTCAAGCAAACGGCTGTGGCAGTAGAAAACGTCTCCGGGATAGGCCTCACGACCGGGCGGACGGCGGAGCAGCAGAGACATCTGGCGGTAAGCCTGAGCCTGCTTGGTGAGGTCGTCGTAAATCACCAGCGTGGCCTTGCCCTTGTACATGAAGTACTCAGCAATGGAGGCACCGGTGTAAGGAGCCAGATACTGGAGGGCTGCGGCTTCGGATGCGTTAGCAGCCACAACGACGGTGTAGTCGAGAGCGCCGCGCTCACGCAGGACTTCGACGACGTTGGCCACGGAAGCGGCCTTCTGGCCGACGGCCACATAAACGCAGACGACGTCCTGGTCCTTCTGGTTGAGGATGGTGTCGATCGCAATGGCGGTTTTGCCGGTCTGGCGGTCACCGATGATCAGCTCACGCTGACCGCGACCGATGGGGATCATCGCGTCAATTGCGGTAATGCCGGTCTGCATGGGCTCATGCACCGACTTGCGCTGGATGATCCCAGGGGCGGGGGATTCGATCAGGCGGGTTTCGGTGGTGGCCAGATCACCCTTCCCATCGATCGCGCGTCCGAGAGGATTCACCACGCGGCCGAGAAGAGCTTCTCCAACGGGAACTGAAGCGATCTTGCCGGTGGCGCGAACGGTGCTGCCCTCCTGGATGCCATTGCCCTCGCCCATCAGCACGGCGCCGACGTTGTCGTCCTCAAGGTTGAGGGCGATGCCTTCGGTGCCGTCTTCGAACTCAAGGAGTTCACCGGCCATGGCCTGCTGCAAGCCGTACACACGGGCAATGCCGTCGCCAACCTGGAGGACGGTGCCCACGTTGCTGACCGATACGGACTTGTCGTAGTCCTCGATCTGCTGTTTGAGGATGGCGCTGATCTCGTCAGGACGGATGGAAACCATGGCGGGAAGTCCCTGCGGGGAGTGGTGGGTGGAGGAGCGATGAAGAAAGGTGGAAGGCTCAGCTCGCCTTGGCGAGCGACAAACCGAGTCGACGGACCTGACCGGCCAGGCTGGCGTCGATCACCTGGGAGCCCAGGTTCACAACGAATCCACCGATCAAACTGGGGTCAACGCTGAGGTCGATCTCGACCGTGCCGGATCCGACCATGGCCTGAACTTTGCTGGCCAGAGCGGCCTGCTGGTCATCGGTCAGGGCCTGAGCAGTGGCCACCTTGGCCAGAGAGATGCGGCGGGATTCCCGATAGAGGTCGAGATAGCGCAGCAGCACTGCATCAAACGCGGCCAAACGCTGACGATCTGCGAGCACCTTGAGAAGGTTGAGCAGAGAAGGCTTCAACTGATCACTCAAGAGAGTGGTGAGGGCCTTTTTCTTACTTTCAGGCTCGAGCACTGGAGAGGTCATCGCATCCCGGAGCTCGGCGGACTGGTCCCAGAGAGCGAGTAACTGCTTGCACTGGACTGCCACATCATCGGATTCCTTACGAGAATCCGTCACCTGAAGCAGAGCTTCGGCGTAAGGAGTGGCCAGGGAGTTGAGAAGGGGCATCAGGCGTCCTCCAGATTGGCAATGGAGGCATCAATGAAACGGGCTTGGCCCTGTTCATCGAGGCGACCAGGGAGATCAGCCAAAACCTTGTCGATGGCGGCAAGAGCCGCTTGACGACGGAGCTGCTCGGTGAGGCGGGCACCCTCAGCATTGAGATCGGCAAGGGCATCCTGTTTCAGGGCAGCCATAGCTTCGATCGTGCGCTTCTCACCATCCAGACGGATGGATTCGGCTCGCGCCTTGCCGTCTGAACGGATCTGCTCGGCTTTTTGCTGAGCAGCAGCCAAATCGGCCTGGGCCTTAGCCAGTTCAGCCGTCGCAGTTTTCAGACGGGTCTCGGCATCCTCAAGGTCGTGAAGGATTGCCTGACGGCGACGCTCCAGGATTCCACCGAGGAAGCCCTTAAGGAACCAACCGAGAACACCGATCACGATGACCAGGTTGATCAGGTTGGTTTCGAGTGGATTGAGGTTGATCCCAAATCCACCTTCGGAAGCAAGCAGGGAAAGAGAGAGCATCATCACGCTGCCAGAAGTCGTTGAATGATCTGGGAGCTGAGCTGATCGACCTGAGCCATCAGCTTGGCCTGCGCTCCTTCGCGCTCGGCCTCGATCTCGCGGCGAGCCTGCTCGCGGGTGCGATTGGCTTCTGTCTCAGCCGTGGCCAGAGCCTCGCGGTAGAGACGATCAACTTCCTGTTCGGCTTCGACAATGGCGGCTTGAGCCGCCTGACGAGCACCGCGGAGCTGATCGGTGAGATCGGCTTCCAGACGCTGAACCTGAGCCAGCTTCTGCTTGGCATCGGCACGGCTGGTGGAGATGTAACCCTCACGATCTTCCACGACCTTGCCGACCGGACGGAAGAAGAGGGAATTAAGCAGGAAGGTGAGGAGCACCACCTGAACCGCCATCAGCGGAAGGGTGGCATCGAGGTCAAAGAGACCTCCCTCCGGTACCCCTGCTTCAGCGAGCAGAAGCCAGGTCATGGAAGAGGAGCGCTGGGTGGAAGCGGGACAATGGATTCAGAAAAAGACTGGAGGAATCGCGCTTAAGCGATTCCTCCATACCTGAATCAGCCGGCGAAGGGGTTGGCGAACAGGAGCACCAGAGCCACAACCAGGCCGTAGATGGTCAGAGCTTCCATGAAGGCCAGGGAGAGCAGCAGGGTGCCGCGGATCTTGCCTTCAGCTTCAGGCTGGCGGGCGATCCCTTCCACAGCCTGGCCGGCTGCGGTGCCCTGGCCAATGCCAGGACCGATGGCGGCGAGGCCCACCGCGAGAGCGGCGGCCAGGACGGAGGCGGCGGAGGTCAGATCACTCATTGGTGGAAAGCGGTTGGGGTTGCGCAGGATGAGCGCGGAAAGGGCAGGGCGCGCCCGGGACACTCTTCCGAGGAAGAGTGGGCCCGGTTCCACCCGGACCTGCGCGCGAAGTGTTTAGCAGATCGCCGGGGACCGGCGAAAGGATGAAGCGGCCTAGTGGGCCTCTTCGTGCACAGCCTCACCGATGTAATTGGCGGCGAGAGTGGCAAAAATCAGAGCCTGAATGGCGCTGGTGAACAAGCCAAGGAACATGGCCGGCAGGGGCACGAGCACCGGCACGAGGAAGGCCAACACTGCCACAACCAGTTCGTCAGCCAGGATGTTTCCAAACAGACGGAAGGAGAGTGACAGGGGCTTGGTGAAGTCCTCGATGATCTTGAACGGGAGCATGATCGGCGTGGGCTCCACGTAGTACTCGAAGTACCGGAGGCCTTTGCGGCTCAGGCCCGCATAGAAATAAGAGAGCGACACCAGGAGGGCCATGGCCACGGTGGTGTTGATGTCAGCGGTGGGAGCGCCGAGCTCACCGTTGGGCAGTTCGATCAGACGCCATGGGATGAGAGCACCGCCCCAGTTGCACACAAAGATGAACAGGAAGAGGGTGCCCACAAACGGGAGCCAGTCGCGATAAGCCTTTTCGCCGATCTGCTCCCGAGCCAGATCCCGCAGATAGTCCCAGAGAAACTCCAGAAGGTTCTGCACGCCACGGGGGTCACGCTCCATCTTGCGGGTACCGCTGACCACGAGAGCCAGAAGCAAGCCGATCACAACCCAGGAGCTCAGAAAGACCTGGCCGTGAAGATTGAGATTGCCGATCTGCCAGTACAGATGCTGGCCCACCTCCAGTTCGGCGAAAGGAAGTGGGAAGGGCAACAGAGCCATGAATGCAGGGGGTTGCGCGGACTCAGGCGTCTGTGACGGCCTGAAGGATCAGGGCAGGCTTGTAGAGAAGAAAACCGAGAAAGGCAGGAAGCAGCTCCAGCTGGGGGAGGCGCGAAGAAGCCACAATCAGCAACATCGGTACCACCAGTTGAAACCGACCCACCTGACGGGATCCTCCGCCGAGCCGGGCCACGCTGCGGGCGAGCAACCGCAGGTACAGAAGACCTGCAGCAGCTCCCACCAACAGGCTGCGAGCCACCAAGAGGTCAAATCGCCAGGCTGCAAGCAAGGCTGCAACCAGAGAAAGGATCAAGGTGGCCAGCATCAGGCGTCGTTGGAGCCTGGCGTAGTCCTCCATTCCGTTGTCGACCTGACCTGGGGACAGAGCCGTTTCGGTGGAGGACAGAGCCTGCAAACAACGCCTGAGAAAGCGCGCGGAATCTATCACGCGTTCACAGGTCACCCCCCCAGGGGAGCCTGGAGCAACAGCAGACGTCTTCGCCACAGATCCCTTGCAGTGGAGGCGATCTCTCCCTCAAGTTCAAGGGATTGAAGCGCTGCTCCCGGTTGGGCCTCCACCGCCTTTAGGAGCGCCAAATCTTGATCGCTGAGAGTGAGTGGTTCGAGGTCGGGTCCCAGAAGACTCGCCGAAGGCCACCCCCAAAGACAGGGCTGCACCTCTCCTGCAGCCTCCAGCAGGCGACTGTCCTCTGTCCAGGACTCGGGATGGACCGGTTGACGGCTCACGAAGAACTCGAAATGGCTGATGTCTGGATCCAGCTCCTCCACCAGGGCCCACTGCTCACGAGGTGCAAGGGAACGGGCACGCTCCAGGAGCTCACCCTCCAGCAGCCGGGCAGGATCCCAGACCGAAGGATTGGAGAAACCAGCGAAATGGAGGCCGGCCGCCTCGATGAGCGCCATCAAACCGGTGAGGTTGTAACTGGTCTCCTGAGGATGCAGATACATGTCGGCGAAATTCGCCTCCGCCACGGTGTCAAGCGCCCAGCGCTGAGCGTGGTGCCGTCGCAACCGGTTCGTCTCTGGAAGCACCTCGAAGAGCTCTCGGCCGAGCCTGAGCCCCTCGGCTCCGTTCCCCACCGACAGCAGCTCGAGCGCTCTCTGGCAGCGATGGATCTCCCAACGCCCACCATCCGCGTAAAGAAACAGGTGAAGCAGACCGTCATCAGCCAACAATCCGGCCAGCGCCTGCAATCCAGCGAGGGGGTCGCGGAGGTGATGCAGCACCCCGACGGAATTGATGTAGTCAAAAGGCCCCTCACCAGCAAGGTCAAGCAGGCTGCGCTGCTCTTGCCGTAGAGACGCAACCTGCCCGGCACCACCGGAGCGGCGCAGACGTTCGCGCGCCACCTCCAGAGCACCAGCACTGATATCCACCGCGAGCACCTCGGCTCCGGGATTGAGGTGGCAGAGGTAGTCGGTGCTGACGCCGGTGCCACAGCCTGCATCGAGCAAGCGGCTCGGGCGTTGCCCATTCCCCTGGGGACGCACTTGACCATGGACAGCCGCTTCAACACTGCGCAGGCACCACCGCCAGTTGTATCCGGGCGGCGGGCCATCCTGGAGGGGATCTCCTGGATAGGGAAAGCGGTCGTAGAAGGCGCTCACCACCGGCGTGGCGGCGTCACTGAAGCTGTCGTGCATGCGCTACTGGATGGACGGGACGCCGGCAGGGGCGTGCGGCGAGCTTTTCATGGGCAAGGGCGGAATCCGAAGAAAACGACCAGCCCCTGCAAACATTTGTTCATGCCGTTCCTGGAGGCCTAAAGACGAGCCGTAACGTGGCCGGATCCGGCTTGCTTTCGTTCATGACCGTGACCGCCAGCAGCGGCAGCCCCAGGGTCTCCCCCCAGCTGTTCGACACCCTGCCGCTCTCCAGCGTTCGTCAGGCTGAACAACAGGATCGCTTCCCCGACGGAGCGGAACTTGACAACCTGGTGACCTTCTTCAGGAGCGGCAGCGACCGCCTGGAGGCCGCCCAGGTGCTTGCCGCCAATGCTGAGGCGATCGTTGCCCGCGCCGCCAACAGGATCTTTGTGGGTGGAACCCCACTCTCTTTCCTGGATGCACCGTTGAGCACCGGTGAATCCGGCGGTCCTGGCCGAGAGCTACTAGCGGCCGACCAAGCGGCTTTTGCCCAGTCGATCGAGACTTTCACCGGAGCAGCAAGCTCCACCAGCCGTGGGAACTTTTTCTCCCGGCTTCTCCAGGGCGGCGGCGAAGAAGCCGACGTGCGGGTGGTGCTTCCCACAGGCTTCAGCCCCATCAGTGTGGCCAAATACGGCCCAGATCGGATGCGCAAGTCGATCCGTGATCTGGGCTGGTTCCTGCGTTATGTGGGCTATGCGCTCGTAGCTGGCGACCCCAGCATCCTTGCCGTGAACACCCGCGGGCTGCGTGACGTTCTTGAAAAGGGCTGCTCACTGGCGGCTACAAACGTGGCTCTCCAGGAAATGCGCGCTGCCGCTGCAACCCTCCTGAAAGAGCGCCCGGAAGCCCGGCGTCTCACCGTGCAGTGCTTCAACGTGCTGCTCGAAGAACTCTCCATTCCAACCCCGTCCGCACGCCAGCGACTGGGCAGTCCTGAAAATCAAGGCCTGCAACTGCCTGCGATCTATGCCCTGGCCGCCAAGGGCAAAGCGCTGCGGTACACGATGAAGCCGGCCATGACCGGTGCCCAAAAGGCCGAGGTAGTCCGTGCTGCTTACCGCCAGGTGTTCGAGCGCGACATCAGCAAGGCCTACTCCCAGATGCCCTGCCCAGTCGAAGCCACCCAGGTGCGACAGGGCGACATCTCCATGCGCGAATTCATCCGCAGCCTGGGTCGGAGCAAGGAGTACAGGCAGCAGTTTTACGCACGCTTCTCGAACAGTCGGGCGGTAGAACTGGCCTTCCGCCACTTCCTCGGTCGCGGCATCAGTTCCCGTGAGGAATTCACCCGCTACTTCGACATCGTGAGCGCTCAGGGGCTCAACGGACTGGTCGATTCCCTGGTCAACACCATGGAATATGCGCGCGTTTTTGGCGAGGAAACAGTCCCCTTCCTCCGCGATCTCGGCGAGGAAGCTCAGGAGAGTGCCGGCTGGGGATCCAACCGCAAGCTTTTCCGCTTCAGTGCACCGTTCGAAGGAGCACCTCAGTACGTCACCCT
The DNA here is from genome assembly GCF_004332415.1 of Synechococcus sp. BS55D. Classification (NCBI taxonomy): domain Bacteria; kingdom Bacillati; phylum Cyanobacteriota; class Cyanophyceae; order Synechococcales; family Synechococcaceae; genus Synechococcus; species Synechococcus sp. BS55D. The sequence goes on along the minus strand of NZ_PHQT01000004.1, from coordinate 145,015 downwards.
CTACGCCTCCTACCGCCAACCCTTCGGAGACCAGCACGTCTACGGAGGTAGCAATGACCCTCTGGGCCTCCAGTACGGGGCGATCTTCCCTTCAGCCACAGCCTCCGTGGCCACGCGCCCCGCACCGTTCGGCTACGACAGCCGACGCATCCTTGTGGGCAATGGCATGCGTGAACCAGGCCAGATGGCGAGCCCCCAATTCCGCGGCAGTCAGCCCCGCCGCGTCGGCCCGAAGGTGATGCGTCTGCAACAGATAGCAACGGGCGGAAGCTCCATGCCACGCCGCGCCGGTCAGCCCAGTGTGCGCGGCACAGAATCGAGCACCCAGGCCGTCATCAATGCGGTGTACGTGCAGGTGCTCGGTAGCGCTGGCTACGCCGGGGAGCGCAACAAGGTCGAGGAAATCAAGCTCGAGAACGGCGACATCAGCCTTCGCGAATTCGTGCGCCAAGTGGCTCGATCTCAGGCCTTCCGTCGTCGGTACTGGAGCGGCCTCTACATCACCAAGGCCATCGAGGTGATGCATCGTCGTCTGCTGGGTCGACCCACGTTCGGACGCTGGGAAATCGATGCTCTCTTCGACACCGCAGCCCGCCATGGCTTCTACGGAGTTGTGGATGCTCTGATCAATAGCCCGGAATACAACGACTGCTTCGGTGAGGACACCGTTCCCTACGAACGCTTCATCACTCCCACCGATCTCCGCAGCCGCAGGGTGCCCGCTCTCAAACGGCCAGTCGATCTGATCGCCGCCTCGGCGGCAACGGCCTATCAGCGTCCCAACGTGCCCAAGTCACCGACCCTGCGGACCACCGGTGACCTGACCAACCGCAATCTGCCTGCCCGACCTCTGGTCCGCGGTAACTGGAGCGTGGCACTCAGCGGTGGGCAATTCGCTCAATCGAGCACAGGCCAGAGCCAGGGCCCAGACAGCGTGCGCAACCAGCCCACTCCAACCCGTCGCTGGAGTGAACCTCGCTGGCAGCCAGGCGTTGGCCAGGTTCGCAGTTGGAGCAGTGGCACCAGTGCCGCACCAATTCAACCCCTAGCTCAGGTGGGATCTGCCCCAGCGATCTGGAGCAGCACCGGCAGCAGTGGTGGATTCGGCTTGCCTGAAACTGCCGAAACGGCCATGCGCAAGGCCCTTGAGGGCGCCAGCCCCTCTGGCATGAAACGACGGGCTAGCCAAAACCGTCCTCTCCGTCTGGCGGAAGCAGCCAGCACCAGCGAAATCGAGGCGGCGATCCAAGCCGTTTACCGACAGCTTCTCAACCGTATGCCGGTTGAGGCTGAGCGCCTTGGAGACGCTGAGTCCCTGTTCACCCAGCGTCGACTGAGCGTGGCTGAATTTGTGGCCCGCGTCAGCGCCAGTGAGCTTTTCCAGCAGCGGCTTTGGCGAATGGCACCCCTGCGTGCTGCCGCCGCAGCCCACATCGCACTCCTGGGTCGCGCTCCACTTCCCCGTGAAGTCAGCGCTTTCCTGGCAACCCGAGCCAAGCATGGCCAACAGGCTGCGATTGATGATCTGCTGAACTCCAAGGCCTATGCCAGCAGCTTCGGAACCGATTCCATTCCCTGCTTCCAGGGAATGGTGAGCCTGGACGGCACCACTACGGCAACAATCAACCGTGGTGCAGCCCTTTATGGGGGCAATGCAGCCCTTAACCCACCCCTGAAAGGCGCCATCTAAGCCCTAAAGCCGAGAGAAGGCAAAAACGCCCCACGCCCATCCCGGGCGTGGGGCGTTTTTGTCACAAATAGCGAGCAATTTTTGTGAAAATTATGTCAGAAACACGCCATACCCTATTGCTGAGCAACGTCCGCCAGATCCCTTGCACCGCAATGACTCTTAAGCTTTACCGTCGCCGTGAAGAACTGTTACCGGGGCAGCGATTGCCTCTCAGCGTTGGCACAGAATGCTGTGGCGATCGGGCACACTGGTCGCGTCAACCACTCACCGGATATCGGTCTCCTACGGGCGGCCGCTTGTTTCGAGGCAGAACTGCATGAGCATCGTCTCCAACTCGATCATCAACGCGGACGCCGAAGCCCGCTATCTCAGTCCTGGCGAACTCGACCAGATCAAGGCCTTCGTGGCCGGCGGTCAGCGTCGTCTTCGCGTCGCCCAGGTTCTCAGCGAGAGCCGTGAGCGCATCGTGAAGCAGGCCGCAGGCCAGCTTTTCCAGAAGCGCCCTGACGTCATTTCCCCCGGCGGCAATGCCTACGGCGAGGAAATGACAGCCTCCTGCCTGCGCGACATGGACTACTACCTCCGTCTCGTGACCTACGGCGTGGTCGCTGGCGATGTCACTCCGATTGAAGAGATCGGCGTGATCGGCGCTCGCGAAATGTATCGCGCCCTCGGCACTCCCCTGGAGGCCATGGCCGAAGCGATCCGCGAAATGAAAGCCGTTGCCATGAGCATTCTCACCGGCAGCGATGCCGAGGAAGCCGGCACCTACTTCGACTATGTGGTGGGCGCTCTCGCCTGATCACAAGCCGTTTTTCAGCCTTTTCGCCCTCTTCACGGATCCATGCAAGACGCCATCACCAACGTCATCAATAAGTCGGATGTCCAGGGTCTTTACCTGGACACCACTTCGATGAGCAACCTTGAGAGCTACTTCGCCAGCGGCGAACTCCGCGTCAAGGCTGCTGCCACCATCAGCGCCAACGCTTCTGCGATCATCAAGGACGCTGTCGCCAAGGCTCTGCTCTACACGGACATCACCCGTCCCGGCGGCAACATGTACACCACCCGTCGCTATGCAGCTTGCATTCGCGACCTCGATTACTACCTGCGCTATTCCACCTACGCCATGCTGGCTGGTGACACCTCCATCCTGGATGAGCGTGTTCTGAATGGCCTCAAGGAGACCTACAACTCTCTGGGAGTGCCCATCGGCGCCACCGTCCAGGCCATTCAAGCCATGAAGGAAGTCACTGCTTCCTTGGTTGGTCCTGATGCAGGTCGTGAAATGGGTGTTTATTTCGATTACATCTGTTCCGGTCTCGGGAACTGAGTCTCATGCGGTTGTTCAAAGTCACCGCCTGTATCCCCTGTCCTGAAAAAGTGCGTAGTCAGCGTGAGCTGCAAAACACCTTTTTCACGAAATGGGTTCCCTACGAGAGCTGGTTCGCTGAGCAGCAGCGCATCATGAAGCAAGGGGGGCGGATCCTTAAAGTTGAGCTCTGCAGCGGTCGCCCTCAGGTGAACGTCGGCAACTGAACCTGAAGCCTCCTCAGATTCTTGAAAAGCCCGGTCTCTGACCGGGCTTTTTTGTCTTCTACGACTTGGCAAAATCCCCTTGAGACGGCTGAATGGAGCATCACCATTTGTCTCTCCTTCCTTGACCAGCACCAGTGCGATTTCCAGAAGGAAACCACGCACCGTGACCACAGCGGTCCAGGGGCCGTTCCTGCAACGCCAGCTGCCACTGGATTGGTCGCTCTGGCCTGCGGAGGCCAGGCTGCTGATCAGCCTCACGGCAATCTGGAGCCTGGCGGGACTGCTGGTGCTCGCGTCCGCCAGCTGGTGGGTTGCCAGCCGGGAAATGGGAGAAGGGGCTTACTACCTCAAGCGACAGATCATCTGGATGGTGGCCAGCTGGGGACTCTTAGCCACCGCAATCAGCAGTGACCTTCGGCGCTGGATGAAGCTCGCCGGCCCGGCTCTCTGGATCGGAACCCTGCTTGTCGCGGCCACCCTCGTGTTCGGCAGCACCGTGAATGGTGCGAGCCGCTGGCTCGTCATCGGCCCTCTTCAGATCCAACCGTCGGAACTCGTCAAACCATTCGTGGTGCTTCAGGCCGCGAACCTCTTTGCCCATTGGAAACGGAGCGCTCCTGATCAAAAGCTGCTCTGGCTGGGCAGCTTCGCGACTTTGATTCTGCTGATCCTCAAACAACCGAACCTGAGCACAGCAGCTTTAACGGGCCTACTCCTCTGGCTCATGGCATTCTCTGCCGGGCTACGCCTGCGCACCTTGTTCGGTACCGCCCTGGCGGGCGCCGCCTTGGGAGTCAGCAGCATCATGATCAACGAATACCAGCGTCTACGGGTGATCTCGTTCCTGGATCCCTGGCAGGACCCCCAGGGAGACGGCTATCAACTGGTGCAGAGTCTGCTCGCCATCGGTTCAGGGGGGCTGTTCGGCCAGGGTTTCGGACTCTCGACCCAGAAGCTGCAGTATCTGCCCATTCAGAGCACAGATTTCATTTTTGCCGTCTACGCAGAGGAGTTCGGCTTCATCGGCTCGTTGATGCTGCTGATGTTCCTGATGTTGATCGGCTTCATCGGCCTGCGCGTCGCCCTGCGCTGCCGGAGTAACCAGGCCAGGCTGACGGCGATCGGATGCACCATCCTGCTGATTGGCCAGTCGCTGATGAACCTGGCCGTCGCCTCTGGAGCCATGCCCACAACGGGACTGCCGTTACCGATGATCAGCTATGGGGGCAACTCTTTGATGTCGAGTCTTTTGATCGCCGGCCTTCTGATCCGTTGCTCCCTTGAATCCAGCGGTCTGGTCGGAGGTCGCAGGCTGAAACAAAACGGGGGGCGGAGGCACCAGCCAAGGCAGCCCTCTCGATAAGGTGACGATCAACCTCCGAGGCAGCCATCAACCTCGATCTTGCCGGTCTTGCACAGAGCAGTGAGCAGCTGCTGACCCAGGCCCTGACCCACCCTGGGCCCATCACCCTTGGCTTGGTCTTTGCCGGTGGCGCACTCACGAGCCTCGGTCCCTGCTCTCTCTCCCTGCTTCCCGTCACTCTGGCTTACCTAGCGGGGTTTGAGGGCCGCCAAAGCCCTTGGCAGCGAAGCCTGCTCTTCTGCAGCGGGATTGTTGTTGCACTCGTGCTGCTGGGCAGCCTCAGCGGCCTGCTGGGGAGGATCTACGGCCAGGTGCCGAATGCCGTGCCGACAGTGGTCGCGGTGCTTGCTGTGGTGATGGGGCTTAACTTGCTTGGTCTCCTGCGGGTGCCTCTTCCTGCAGGACCGGACCCGACCCAGTGGAGCCGCCGTATACCGGCACCCTTGGCACCAGTGGCTGCTGGCCTCGCCTTCGGATTGGCCGCCTCCCCCTGCACAACCCCGGTACTCGCTGTTCTGCTCGGATGGATCGCCACCAGCGGCAGCCCCTTGATCGGCATGCTGCTGCTCACCTGTTTCGGTTTCGGCCAGGTGCTTCCGCTGCTGCTGGCAGGAAGCGCAGCAGCGAGCGTTCCCAACCTGCTGGCCCTACGCCCAATCGGCCGCTGGGTGCCACCGGTTAGCGGCGTTGTACTCATCACCACCGGTGCACTCACCCTGCTCTCGCGCTGGCTGTGAACCAGCCATGACCTCACACCCATGACGTCTCAGCCATGACCCCTCAGCCATGACAGCGCTTCGACGTCTGGCAGCTCTGCTATCCGATCTACGGCTGGCCATTACTCTGCTGCTGCTGATCGCGATCGCCAGTGCCGTCGGCACCATCCTTCCTCAGGGGGAAGATCCTGCGCTTTACCTCGATCGCTTTAACAACGATCCCTGGCTGGGACTGATCAACGGCGATCGAATGCTCGCCCTCCAGCTGGATCATGTTTACAGCAGCTTCTGGTTTCTCAGTCTTCTCGGCTGGCTCGGGCTGGCCTTAATCCTCTGCAGCTGGCGACGCCAATGGCCCGCACTCCAGACCGCACTCCGTTGGATTGATTACCGGGAACCGCGTCAGCTCAGCAAACTGGCCCTGGCCGAGAGCCTGAGCCTCGATGACGCGAGCACAGGGCTCCGCCGGCTGGCGAGCAGCCTCAGGGAGCGTGGTTGGCAAGTTCAGGAGCACGGGGAACGTTTCAGTGCACGCCGGGGAGTGGTAGGCCGCGTTGGCCCGCTACTTGTGCACACGGGGCTTGTCCTGCTGATGCTGGGTGCCGCCTGGGGGGCACTGGCTGGTCATCGCCTCGAGCGCTATCTGGCACCTGGTCGCAGTCTCGACCTTCTGAATCGCCAGGGAGAGAGCCAGCTCACCCTCACCCTCGAGCAGTTCGCGATCGAAAGGGATCCCGCTGGGCGGCCCGAGCAGTTCCGCTCGGTTTTAGAGCTTCAGGCGCCTAACGACGCCAGCCCCTCCATCCACGAGATCAGCGTCAACCACCCACTCCGTTTTCGCGGGATGACGGTGTATCAGGCCGACTGGTCACTGGCGGCAATCACGGTGCAATTGGGCAACAGCCCAAGGCTGCAACTTCCTCTGCAGACCTTTCCGGAACTCGGAGATCAGCTCTGGGGCCTGGTGCTCCCCACCCGGCCGGATGGCAGCGAACCAGTGCTTCTAGCCCTCAGCAGCGAAGAGGGCCCTGTGCAGGTGTTTGGCAGCGGCGGCGACTCCTTGGCCAATCTCCGCCCAGGGGGGGCGGCGGCAGAGATCAATGGTCTGCCGCTGCGCGTGTGGGAGGTGATGCCGGCCAGCGGTCTGCTGCTGAAACGTGATCCTGGAGTCCCTCTGGTCTATGCAGGCTTTGCTATCACCCTGCTTGGGGGCGGTCTGAGCCTGGTGGCCACCCGTCAGCTCTGGGCCATCCTTGACCCCGAAGGCAGGAAGCTGCATGTGGGCGGCCTCTGCAATCGCAACCTGGGGGGCTTCGCCCGGGAGCTGCCGGAGCTCATCAGCACGGCTGGCGGCTGCCGTGACTGACACGGACCACGGTGTGCACATTGCCGCGGGGGTGGAAATCTGCCTCCAGCTGCATCCAGACCGGAGCACAGGCCGCCACAAGATCATCAAGGATCCTGTTGGCCACCTCTTCATGGGAGATGGTGCGATCGCGATAGCTGTTCACATAAAGCTTGATGGCCTTCAGCTCCACCACCCGGGGACCGGGTTGGTAAAGCAATCGCAAAACCGCGAAATCCGGATATCCCGAGAAGGGGCAGAGACACGTGAATTCAGGTAGTTCAATCGCCACCTCATAGGGACGCCCAGGACGGGGATTGTCGAAGCAAATCAACTCGGCCTCGGCGATGGCACGCTCGCCATAGAGGGGAGTGCGGGTGGTTTCAGAGGCGGAGGAAGCCAAGACAAAAGGTGCGAAGTGATCACTACGCTACAAACTCACAAAAGCTTCACAAACAAAGGGCGAAACTGTTCACTATGAACAGCGGTTTTGGGATACAACATTCTTGAAGGACAAAACGTTGAGCTTGGTCGGCGCTTCGGCGCCGGTCGACCAGCCGGAAGTAGCCCTCCGCAAGGCGAAGCAACGCTCCTTCCATCGAAGCGGTCCCCGATTCGCTCGGGTGAACTCCCATCCCTTCGAGGTTCCCACCATGTCTGTCAAACAACGCACCTATCGAGGCGTCGCTTATGACGCCAACCAACACGAGCAGCCAAGCCAAGCCAAGGTCGATCACACTTACCGCGGTCAGCATTACGAGGCTCCGCTCCGCCATGAGTCCGCCGATGCCGACGCCAGTGTCGAGCTGCACTACCGCGGCAACACCTATCAGCACAGGCAAGCGGAAGCCAGCCAGCAGGCCAACCGCTGATTCGGTCGCAAAAAGCACAACTGTTGCCTGGGCTCCACGCCGTAATGGAGTGGTCGCTCAGGCTTTTTCATGGATCTCTGCCTGTACAGCTCCGAAAGCTCCATCCGGCTCCGACCGGGCAGTATCCACGGCATGCTCTGGTTGCAGACGCATTTCGAGAGCGAACACTGGTCGCTACTGGCCGATGGCTTGGTGACCCTTCCCCCCGCCGATGCCGACGCCCTCAGCGCCGATGCGAGTGCTGCAGGTCTGCAACTGACGTACCTGCCAGCCCTGTCGCCATCCGGCCAGATCTGACACACTTTCCCTACCCAACACCCACCGCCCCAGGTCATGAAAAAAGTCGAGGCGATCATCCGCCCCTTCAAGCTGGAAGACGTGAAATTGGCCCTTGTCAATGCCGGCATCGTTGGCATGACTGTGAGTGAAGTGCGTGGTTTCGGTCGCCAGAAAGGCCAAGTGGAGCGCTATCGAGGATCTGAGTTCACGGTGGAATTCCTCCAGAAGCTCAAGATCGAAGTGGTTGTCGATGACGCCCGCGTTGACACGGTCGTCACCGCGATCGCCGATGCAGCGAAAACCGGCGAAATCGGCGATGGCAAGATCTTCATTTCACCTGTCGACACAGTGGTGCGCATCCGCACCGGAGACCGCGACGGCTCGGCACTCTGAAGCAGTCTTCTAGAGCCCCAGGGTTGCCCTCGCCAGCGCCTGCAAGCTTTCAGCTGTAGGCATCTGCACTGGGGCTCCCTGGGCGAGCCAAAGCAAATATTCGTGGTTGCCAGCCGGACCGGTGATCGGTGATGCCACGAGCCCATGGGGGTTCCATCCCAGTGGTGATGCTGCATCGATCACCCCAATCAGGGCATCCCGATGGGCATCAGGGTCCCGCACTACACCTCCTTTACCGACCCGTTCCCGCCCCACCTCAAACTGAGGCTTCACCAACAACACCGCCTCTGCTTTCGTCGGATCCAGCAGGCCCCACAGTGCTGGAAGCACTAGGCCCAGAGAGATGAACGACACATCGGCCACCGCCAATGTGGGCCTGGGGTCATCCACACCGAAGAGCTCGTCTGGCGTGAGACGACGCAGGTTTGTTCGTTCCCTCAGCACCACGCGCTCATCCGTTCGCAAGCTCCAGGCCGTCTGCCCGTAGCCCACATCAATGCCATACACCTTGGCGGCCCCGTGCTGCAGGAGGCAGTCGGTGAAACCACCCGTGGAGATCCCGCCATCAAGGCAGATGCGTCCATCCAATTGCAAGGGGAAAGCTTCCAGAGCCGCCAGCAACTTTTCGCCACCCCTGGAGACGAAGCGAGGGGGCTGTTCGACGATCACCTCAAGATCAGGTGCGACCTCGACACCAGGTTTGTCCAGGAGTTGTCCATGGACATCCCGCACCCGACCTGCACGGATGAGCTGCTGGGCCTGCTGACGCGAGGGCACCAGGCCAAGGGTCAGCAGATGCAGATCCAGTCGTTGTTTACGGGCCATTTCGTCATAAAAGCAGAGGAGAAAACCGAACAAAAACCAGGGTTCCTCCCGGAGCGGCGGTGACCACCAGGAAGATCGTTCCAAGCCGCCCGCAAGGACGTGTCAGCCCATCAGCCCCCCCGCTCCAGCAAGCGCAACAGGACATCCCATCGCCCACATTTGCGGAGCCTGCCAAATGTCGAGCCAAACCGCGTCCTTGAGCTGCTCCCCCCCGGCACTTTCGTGACCATCGACAATCACCCGAGCGATCTGCCTCCCTTTCAGGTGATCGAATGCCGTGGAGGGCGTTGCTGGGTGCGCCAGCAGGCCTGGGGGCAACACGTGCAGTGGGAAGTGGAGCATCAACGCCTGACCTCGGCCTAAGAGACGTGCTCCTCCTGAGCAACCCAGCCCAGGCCATACATTGGTGAGGTCGTTGCCACGCGCTGGCCTTGATCGAGAGATACACCCTGCCCGAGATGGGCGCGCTCTGGACTGACCGGGCGAAATATCAGAGCTGGCTCGATGTAGAGGTCGCCGCCTGCGAAGCCAACTGCAGCCTTGGCCGTGTGCCAGAAGACGCCATGCAGGACATTCGCACGAAATCGGCCTTCGAGCCGGAGCGGATCCTGGAGATCGAGGCCGAAGTGCGTCACGACGTGATCGCTTTCCTCACGAATGTGAATGAGCACGTCGGCGATGCGGGTCGCTACATCCACGTGGGCATGACCAGCAGCGATGTGCTGGACACTGGCTTGGCTCTGCAACTGAAAGCATCGGTGGCTCTGCTGCGTCAGGAGCTAGCCGCCCTGGATGCAGCCATCGCCAAGTTGGCCTCTGAGCACAAGTCCACGGTGATGATCGGCCGCTCCCATGCGATCCATGGGGAACCGATCACCTTCGGATTCAAGCTGGCCGGCTGGCTTGCGGAGACCCGTCGCAATGCCGATCGCCTCGAGCGGCTGGAAAAGGATGTGGCCGTAGGCCAGATCAGCGGCGCCATGGGCACCTACGCCAATACGGATCCTGAAGTTGAACGCCTCACCTGCGAGCGCCTCGGCCTCACTCCAGACACCGCCAGCACCCAGGTGATCTCCCGTGATCGTCACGCGGATTACATCCAGACTTTGGCCCTCGTCGGCGCTTCGCTCGACCGATTCGCGACCGAGATCCGCAACTTGCAACGGACTGACGTTCTTGAAGTGGAAGAGAGCTTTGCCAAAGGGCAGAAGGGCAGTTCCGCCATGCCGCACAAGCGCAATCCGATCCGCAGCGAACGCATCAGCGGCCTCGCGCGGGTGCTGCGTAGCTACGTGGTAGCCGCTCTCGAGAACGTAGCCCTCTGGCATGAACGCGACATCAGCCACAGTTCCACCGAGCGGATGATGCTTCCCGACTGCTCGGTGACACTGCACTTCATGCTGCGGGAGATGACGGCCGTTGTAGCCGGTCTGGGGGTCTATCCCGACAACATGCGTCGCAACATGAACGTGTATGGCGGCGTGGTCTTCAGCCAACGCGTGCTTCTTGGCTTGGTGGATGCCGGGATGAGCCGAGAGGATGCCTATCGGGTGGTTCAGCGCAACGCCCACACCGCCTGGAACAGCAACGGCGGCGACTTCCGGGCCAACCTGGCGGCAGATCCTGAAGTCACTGGCAAACTCAGCGCCGAGCAGCTAGCTGACTGCTTCAGCACGGATCTACACCAGTCCAATCTCGGCGTGATCTGGGAGCGACTGGGACTCTGACGCCCTGAACGCGGCATGTTCTGGACCCCCTACGCAGACTAGATCTATGTGGTGGTGAGCGTCAGTGGCTTGCTGCTGATCATCGCCATGGTGCTCAGGCCCAATCCAAAACGATGACGAACACCACCAGGATCGAGACCGACAGCATGGGGCCGATTGCGGTTCCCACTGAGGCTCTTTGGGGAGCCCAGACCCAGCGCTCGCTCCAAAACTTCGCGATCGCTTCCGATCGCATCCCGGCGGAACTGATCCATGCCCTCGCCAGGATCAAAGAAGCGGCAGCGATCGTGAACGCTCGCCTCGGGGTGCTGGAGCCCGGCCAACGGGACGCGATCGTTGCGGCAGCCGCTGCTGTGGCATCAGGCCAGCACGACGATCAATTCCCACTGCGCGTCTGGCAGACAGGCAGCGGCACCCAGACGAACATGAACGTCAATGAGGTGATCAGCAATCTGGCCTCCAGGGCGGCAGGCGAGCCCTTGGGCAGCCATCGGCCGGTGCATCCCAATGACCACGTCAACCGCTCCCAGTCCACCAACGATGCCTTTCCAGCTGCAATCCACATCGCTGCAGTGGCAGGCATCGAATCCAGGCTGCTACCGGAGCTCGGGCAGCTGGTCAGCGCCTTGGCCGCCAAAGCCGAGGCCTGGCAGGAGATCGTCAAAATTGGCCGTACTCACCTGCAAGATGCCGTGCCCCTCACCCTGGGGCAGGAAGTTTCGGCCTGGCGTGACCAAATCAGCGCAGGCCGGGCGCGGATCGAGGCGAGCCTTGAGGAGATCCGAGCCCTTCCCCTCGGCGGCACGGCTGTAGGCACAGGTCTGAATGCACCGCCGGGTTATGCCGAGCAGACCGCGGCGGAACTAAGCCGGCTGGTGGGCGTGGGCTTCCATTCAGCACCGAACAAATTCGCTGTGATGGCTAGCCATGACGGGCTTGTGAACACGATGGGGCAGCTGCGACTGCTGGCGGTGAGCCTGCTCAAGATCGCCAATGACATCCGCTTACTGGCCTGCGGCCCCCGAGCGGGACTCGGTGAATTGAATCTTCCAGCGAATGAACCTGGCAGCTCGATCATGCCCGGCAAGGTGAACCCCACCCAATGCGAGGCGATGGCGATGGTTTGCACCCATGTGATGGGCCTCGATGCAGCGGTCGCTTTAGCCGGTGCTGGCGGCCATCTGCAGATGAACGTCTCAAAACCGCTGATCGGCTTCAATCTCTTGCAAGCGATCACGCTGCTGACCGATGCTTGTCGCTGCTTCCGGGTGGCGATGGTGGAAGGGATGGAGCCCAACCGTCCGCGGATCCAGGAGTTAGTGGAGCGCTCCCTGATGCTCGTCACGGCACTGACCCCAGCAATCGGCTACGAGAAGGCCAGCTCCATCGCCAAACAGGCCCACGCCAATGGCACCAGCCTTCGGGAAGCCGCCTTGGAACTCGGCTACGTCAGTGCCACAGATTTTGACCGGATCGTGAATCCAGCTGCCATGACGCACCCTGGCAGCTGATTAGGCAGCCCGTTCCGTGGCTGGGTTCAATCCCCCGGATTCCGCCGCCGCGGCCTTCAGCAGATCATCAGCTTCGGCCACCGGGAAGCGGTTGATCGCTTTGAGCGCCTGGCGAGCGTGGCTACGCAGCTGCTCGCTGATCGCCTCGCAATAGGGCACCTGCGCCAGCAAATCCACGGTGCGCCGCATGATCCGCACCACATCACCCTCGTCCAGGGAGGTATTGGCGATCAGATCGTTCCAGGCCGTGCCGCGCGCCCAGGCCTCCACCAGCCCCATCAGCTCCGGCTCCCACCAAGCAGGCACCACCACCTGGGCGCGCTCCTGGGCCCGAAGCAACTCGCGACGGATTCCCATCAGATCGTGGAGTGCCTCCTCTGCCCGAGGCGGCGGTGGGAATCCGCTCCATAAATCAGGGCGATTGACCTCCGTACTGATCGCCTCAAACACAGCCGCAAGTTCCGCTGGCGGCAGATCATCGAGATGGCCACTCATCAGAGCCAGGCCCAGCCACAGTTCGTTATCTCCGCGCAGAGCCGCCACGGTGCGGCCTATCTCGGTGGGTTCCAGATCATCGAGGCAGCCGAAGTGCTGGAGGATTTCGATCAAAGCCAGGAAGGTTTCCCAGTGGCGGTTGGCGCGGTGATGAAGCAGCTGCTGACGCTCGCTGATCTCCAACTCCAGCTCCTCCATGCGACGCCGATGCTTCTTGAGCTGGCGGCGATCCCCCCAGCGGTGCGCCGGGTGAGCCTCGAGGTCGGCCTCCAGCTCCTGCACAAGACGGGCCTGAGAGAGAACCTCTCCGGCCAGGTCGTACTGGGGAGTGGTCATGTCATGGCGTTGGGCGATATGGCCCACGGCGAGTGCCAGACCGCCACTGCGTTGATCCCCATGGCGGAGCTCACCCGATCGACGCAGTTCAGGGGCCTCAACTCCATGCACCTGCAGGCAGCTCAGCTCCGCATGCAAGCTCACCACGGCCTGGCAAGGCAGCAGCAGCCAGACATTGTCGTGGGTGAGGCAAAGCAGCAGGGGGAACTGACCAGGACCGTCCTGCTTATCGACGATCACCGCTGGCGTCACCGCGCCCCGCAACTGCGGGGCCTTAAGGCTCACCAGGGTGCCGACACTGGCGAACTGCAAAGCCAACGTCAGCTCATGGGCCAGGGTCTCCTCCGCCTGCTGCTGCAGGATCCTCAAGAGACGCCGCTCCTCCCGCAATCGAGCCCGACGCTTCTCGTAATCCTCGAAGTCTTCCCAAGGCACATCCCCAGCTGTGCCCTGCAACTGACCCAGCTGAAGCCTGAGCTGGGTGAGGATCTCCTCCTCCTCCACCAAATCCAGGCTCGCCAGATAGCGCCCGAAGCTGCGCTCCACGAGCTCCCTCGCCTTGGCGAGATCATGACGTTGCAAGAGATTGAGCACCATCCCGTAGCTGGGGGTGAACTGACTCACCAGCGGATCGGCTGGACTGGTGGCCAGTTGTCCTGCCTCCCGCACCCCCTCGAAGCGGCTCTGAACCGTCACCACATAACCCTGGGAGTCGAGGCCGCGCCGGCCGGCCCGGCCGGCCATTTGCAGAAATTCACTGGCCATCAGCGGCCGGTGGCCCCGTTCAGTGCGTTTCGACAGGGCTGCAATCACCGTGCTGCGCGCCGGCATGTTGATCCCCGCCGCCAGGGTTTCCGTGGCGAAGACCACCTTCACCAACCCCTCCTGGAACAGCTCCTCGATCAGCTCCTTCCAGGCGGGAAGCACGCCGGCATGGTGGGCCGCAATGCCACGAAGCAGGGCATCGGCATGCAAGCCATCACGGACCGCCTCCGGATTGGCGCTGGCATAGGCCTTGAGACGAGATCGGATTCGAGCCTGCTCGGCATCGCTCACCAGACATTGCACCCCCAGATCGCGAACCGCCTTATCGCAACCCCTGCGGCTGAAGATGAAATAAATCGCGGGAAGCATGTCGCGCTCGGCCATCTGGGCCACGACGAAGCTGATCGGTGGTGGCTCCGGCTGGGGAGGTTTCGGAGAGCGACCTTTGCGTTTGCTGCCCTTCGGAGCGCGCCAAACCTTGCAATTGGGATGCAGTCCGGTCCCTTCCTCATTCAGCAAGGGATGCAGTCCCTTGGCACTGCAGAAACTGAACTGAAGCGGCACCGGCCGGAAATCACTCAGCACCAGACGGGTGGGCCCATGCACCCGCTCAATCCAATCGGTGAGCTGACCGGCATTGGCCACCGTGGCCGACAGGGCCACCAACTGGACCGCTGGCGGGCAGTGAATGATCGACTCCTCCCAGACCGTGCCCCGCTGGGAATCGTTCATGTAATGGCATTCATCGAGCACCACCGCCTCAACATCCGCAAGCGGATCGTCATGCTCGTCCGCTTCCGCGTAGAGCATGTTGCGGAAGATCTCGGTGGTCATCACCACGATGGAGGCCTCCCGGTTGACGCTGAGATCACCGGTCATCAAACCGACGTTCTCCGCCCCAAACTGCCTGCGGAAATCACGCAGTTTCTGGTTGGAAAGCGCCTTGAGAGGCGTGGTGTAAAAAACCTTCTGGCCGTGGGCCATCGCCCGATAGATGGCATATTCACCAACGAGCGTCTTACCGGAGCCGGTGGGAGCACTCACGACAACCGAATGCCCCTGATTCAGGGCATCGATCGCCTCCAGTTGAAAGGCATCCAGGGGGAAGGGAAAGATCCGCGCCGGATCTGGCGACCCCACGCTCGCGGGCTCAGCAGCCTGGGTGTCGGTTTCCGCCATAGAAGCGATCCTAGGGACGCTTCCGCCACCAGGCCGCCAGCGCACTTCCCATCAGGGAATGCACCACGGCGGAGATCGCCCCTGGGAGGGCGGTGAGGGGGCTGGTGAATCCTCCGCTTCGAGCCAGCACCACCGCCAGACCCGAGTTCTGCATGCCCACCTCGATGCTGATGGTGCGTGCTGCCCGTCGAGACTCCCCGAGCAGAACCGGCAGCACCAGACCCAGGAGAAAACCACTGCCATGGAGCAGAAGTGTGGCCAGCAGCAACAGGAAGCCCTGAGTGAGCAGGGCCTCCCGCTGGGCACCGATGATCCCAGCAACGATCAAGGCGATCGCCAACACAGCAACTGGGGGCATCAGCGGCTCGATCCTCCGAGCCAATCCTGGACGCCCCTGCTTGAGCAACACCCCAACAGCCACCGGTATCAACACCACCTGGAGCACATTGGCCAGAAGCGACCAGCCATCCACAGGCACGTAGCGGCCCGCCAAAATGCTGCTCAGCAGCGGCGTCAGCCCCACCGCCAAGACGGTGCTGAGGGACGTCATCACCACCGAGAGCGCCACATCCGCGCGAGCGATCAGAGCGACCACGTTGCTCGCGGTGCCCCCTGGGCAACAGCCGACCAGAATCAAGCCGACGGCAAGCGGTGGTTCCAAACGCAGGCCCCAGGCCACCAATGCCGCCAGAGACGGCATCACCACAAACTGCAGCAGCACACCCAGCAGGGCCGGCCGCGGCCGAGTCAGGACCCGACGGAAATCGGCAGGCTCCAGCCCTAGACCCATGCCGAGCATGATCACGGCCAGGGACCACACGATCACCGGACCAGCAACCCAGGCGAACAAGCCCGGCAACGCCAGGGCAAGACCGGCCGCCAGCAAGGTCCAGCATGGGAAAAGCAGGGTGAAGCGCTCCAGCAGCCGGGGGGGCATCAAAGTGACCAGGCAGGCAACCTCACCATCCTGTCCTGCCCTGGCACTGCAGCAGAGTGAGGAGATGGAGAGCCTGCCCCCAGCCCGTCGCCGTCAGCTGCGCACCTGGGTCCCCGCACCTGGGAGCGCCAGGCTGCAAGCGCATGGCTTTCAAGCGGCGAGCGGCCCACTCCTTGATCTCGCCAGCAATGATTATCTCGGGCTCAACCGACACCCCGTTCTGATCGCTGCCGCCCAAGCGGAACTCGAGCGCAGTGGAGTCGGTGCCGGAGGGTCCCGACTCGTGAGCGGAAGCCGGCCGGTTCATGGCGCATTGGAAGCGGAGCTCGCCGACTGGCTGGGGAGGGATCGGGTGCTGCTCTTCCCCAGCGGCTTTCAGGCCAATCTTGCGGCCATTTCCGCCCTGGCGGATCGCCACTGCACCGTGCTGGCGGATCGCCTGATCCACCACTCCCTGCTGGTCGGGGTGCAGGCCAGCGGCGCACGGTTGAAACGCTTCGCCCACAACGACCTCAACGCTGTGAAGGAGCTGCTCGAATCCTGCCGAACCAGAAACCCTGACCAACCGCTGCTGGTGATCACAGAAAGCCTGTTCAGCATGGAGGGCACCAGCCCAGCCCTGATGGAGCTGACAGCTCTCTGCCGCCAGCACCGGGCGCGCCTGCTGGTGGATGAGGCCCATGCCCTGGGAGTTCTTGGTCCAGCCGGGCGCGGCCTCGCCTACGGCCTGGAGGGCGTGACGATGATCAGCGGCACTTTTGGCAAAGCGTTCGGAAGCGGCGGTGCCTTCCTGGCCACTGATACCCAGCTGGGGGAGGTCCTGCTGCAGAGCAGCGGCGCCTTCCGCTACACCACTGCCCTTGCGCCTCCATTGGTCGCTGCAGCGTTGGCGGCCCTCAACCTGATCCGTCACCATCCCGACTGGGGTCAGCAACTGATGGAGAGAAGCATCCTTTGGCGGGACCATCTCCAGGCCGCAGGCTGGCAGCGGCCTAGCGGTTGCGGGCCGATCCTGCCCCTGATCGTGGGGGCCGACCAGGCGGCACTCGATCGGCAGCATCAACTGGAGAAGGCAGGCCTGCTCACCGTGGCGATCCGCCCTCCCACCGTGCCCGAGGGAACGGCTCGCCTGCGGCTTGTGCTGCACCGCGACCTCCCCGATGAGACATTGGAGGTACTGCTGAGGGCGCTGGCGGATGGCTGATCTGCCGAGGCAAGAGGTGATCGCCATGCACGGCTGGGGTGGAGACAGCTGTGCTTGGGAGCCCTGGCAACGCCACTTTGACCGCCATGGCTGGCACTGGCAAAGCGGAGAACGGGGCTACGGCGGACGTCCCCTTGCGCAGCCCCAATGGCATGCCAACAGCGAGCGTCGGGTCCTCATCGGCCATTCCCTCGGCCCTCATCTGGTCCAGGCGACTGTGCTGTGCCAAGCCACCGATGTGGTGCTTCTAGCCAGCTTCGGGAGATTCATCCCAACAGGTGCCGGAGGCCGCGCCCTGCGAACGGCCCTCAACGGCATGCATGCAGCCATTGGTACTGAGGGGGAAACCGCCATGCTCACGACCTTTCTCGCCCGGGCTGCCGATCCAGCGGACCCCGATGTACTGCCCAGCGGCCCCCTAAGGAAAGGTCTCAGCTCCGAAGGCCGAGACCGGTTGCGCCGCGATCTCGAACTGCTCAGCCAGACCATCGGCCTGCCAGACGGCATCCCCACCCAGGCGAGAGTGCTCGTCGTGGAGGCTGGTGCCGATGCGATCGTCTCGTCAGCCGCCAGTCGCCAATTGCTGCTGGATCTGCAACAGAAACTGCAGGCCGCTCCTGAACATTGGACCCTGAAGGATGTGGGCCATGCCTTACCAGTTCCTGACCTGGTCTGCAGGGTGCAGCGCTGGCTGGATGGAGCGGCCTCATCTTGAGGGATTCGCCCCACTGGCAGCAGGACGTGCTGCATGAATTCAGCCGGGCGGCACCGTCCTATGACGCCCACGCCCGGCTGCAGCGGGCTGTCGCCTGGCGTCTGGCGGCGCTCTGCCAGCGCCTCCCGATTCGCCGGGGCTTATGGGTGGATCTGGGCTCCGGCACCGGACTGCTTGCGGAGGCCCTGGAGGCCCTTCATCCGGGACAGCGACTCACCCGACTTGATGGGAGCCAGGCGATGCTGAGCCTGCAGCCGGCCGGAAGCACCACCCTGCTGTGGCGCCTTCAGGACGGACTGCCCCCTTGGCAAGAGCCACCGCGGTTGTTGGCGTCCAGCTTCTGTCTTCACTGGCTTGAGCAGCCCGATCTGCAGCTGGAGCACTGGTTCAGGGCCCTCGCCCCTGGCGACTGGCTGGCGGTTGCCCTGCCCGTGGAGGGCAGCTTTCCCCAGTGGCACGCAGCGGCAAGGGTGAGTGGGGAGCGCTGCTCAGCCCACACCTTCCCCAACCCGCAGGATTTGGTCGCCAACCTGCCAGTCGAAGCGATTCAGCACAACAGGTGCTACCGCTTTAGCCAGCAGGCCTCCAGCGCCGTTGCGCTGCTTCGGCCCATGCGCCAAATCGGCGCCGGCAGCTCCCCCTGCACTCCCCTAGGGGTAGGCGGCTGGCGCCGCCTCGAACGGTGCTGGCCGAACCGCAACTCCAATGGCCAGATCAGACTCACCTGGTTGATCCAGATCCTGCTACTCCGGCGATGAATGAACGCCCTTGCCCGGGCCCCCGTCTGGTGGTCTGCGGCACCGACACCGACGTGGGCAAGACCGTGGTGAGTGCTCTGCTGGTGCAGGGACTGGAAGCCCGCTACTGGAAACCGGTGCAGAGCGGCCTGGAACAGGGCGGTGATCGCGACTGGTTGGTGAACCTGCTGCACCTTCCGCCGGAGCGCTGGCTGCCAGAGGCCTACGCCTTTCAGCCCCCTGTCTCTCCCCACTGGGCCGCGGAGATGGAGAACCAAGAGATCGATCCCGAACGGCTGTCCCCCCCGAACCAAGACCAATGTCCGCTGGTCATCGAAACCGCCGGTGGTCTTCACGTGCCACTCACACGCACATGGCGACAAATCGACCAGCTGGAACACTGGCAGTTACCTGTGCTGCTGGTGGCCCGTAGCGGCCTGGGCACTCTCAACCACTCCTTGCTCAGCCTGGAGGCCCTCAACCGACGGAGCATTCCGGTGTTGGGACTCATCCTCAACGGCCCAATCCATCCCGATAACCCCCGCACCCTGGAGGAGCTTGCCGGGGTGCCTGTACTGGCCCAGTTACCCCCATTAGCACCGCTGAATGCCCAGGCCCTGGCGGAGCAATGGCGCATTCAGGGACTGGGCCCTAAGTTCGAACGGATTCTGAATGAGCAGGACTGCCCCCAATGACGAGCCGCCAGACCTGGGCCACTGCTGCCGTGATCCTGCTCTGCGGAGGCATTCTGGTGCTGTTCACCGATGTGGAAGTCGGCATCGTTCGCTGGTTCAACTGCGGCCCTCTCTCCACGCCATCAGAAGACCGAAGCGAAGTCTGCCGCTGAATCCAGCCGGAAATCAGAGATCTCCCGAGGCCACCCTCAACCGAGGGGCCGAGAGCGCAAGGGACACAGTCCGTTGAGAAGAGCGACATGACGCACGGCCAGAGCCAGCGGCCATCCCTGTCGCAACTGCTCGTGGATCTGATCGATCTGACAAGGAGACCAACCGCCCATCTCGAGGCGCACCTTGATCGAGGGCCATCCACCCTCGAAGAACATCTGCCGTGTTCCGCAGGCGCGGGGGTCGAGACTGCAATTGAAAACTGCAAAACGCCTGCCTGAGTCGGACCGAGGCGAATCGATAAAACGATTGGATCGTCTAATCGTTGTCTGTGCTGTGGCCATGGTGGGCGGCCTCAACGTCATGTCCATCATGGCGCTCCCTTCAAGGACCGGCCCTCATGGCCGCCTCGACATCCAGACGAGACAAGCCGTAGGAAAACCTGCGCTGAGCGTCCTGCCCCGGAGACTGCCAGCTCACCCAAAGCTCCTCCTGGTCAAGACGAATCTCGGCAGACCAATCAGGCTGCGTCCAACACCAAAGGCAGGGGTCTTCCTCACTGCGTAGGGCCCCAAGCCCCTCAAGCCAGAGCTCAAGGGAGCGAAGGGAGTGCTGATTGAGCGGCGTCTGGCCCGGGGGCAGGGAGGACATCACTGCGGGAGGACTCTGAATCAGACCAAGTCTGCTCCTGCAGCATCCAGCTGGGCGCGACCTGCAGCTGCACCCCCCGACGCCATCCCATCCCAAGGCCAAGCACGAGACAGAGCAGCAGAGCCCCCAGCAGCAGGACGATCGACAACCACTCGCCCCCGGAGAGAGGACGTCGCTCACCGATCCGCCCCCATCCAGCCTCTGAAGCCGATGCCGTTACGCGTTGCACAGGGGCGACTGGTTCCTGCAATCCGGCGTCGTAACAGGCGCGGCGTCGGGGATCTGCCAGCTGCGCATAGGCCTCGCATAGCTGCTGGAACTCGCGGGAAGCCTGCTCCGCAGGCAACTGGGTGGTGTCGGGGTGCAGCGCCTTGCTTCGACGACGAAAAGCCTGACGAAGACCGCTTGCATCCACTCCTGGATCAACCCCCAGCAGGTCGTAGAGGGTCCGGTTCTCAGCCACGGGCGCACCGGGTCATCCTCGGGGAGGCATCCTAGGAAGAACCAACGGTCGGATCTCGATGCCGAACCCGTCCCGTTTCGATCGAC
Source organism: Synechococcus sp. BS55D (assembly GCF_004332415.1). Taxonomy (NCBI): domain Bacteria; kingdom Bacillati; phylum Cyanobacteriota; class Cyanophyceae; order Synechococcales; family Synechococcaceae; genus Synechococcus; species Synechococcus sp. BS55D. The sequence goes on along the minus strand of NZ_PHQT01000004.1, from coordinate 124,342 downwards.
CGGAACAGGATCTCTGGGAGGCCCTGGGCTGGACACCTTCAGCCCGACAACTGGAGCAGTTCATCCGGCTGCAGCAGGAGCTGAAGGAATGGAACAGCAGGGTGAACTTGACCCGACTGCTCGAAGGAGCTGATTTTTGGATTGCTCAGGTCTTCGACAGTCTCTGGCCCCTCCAAAGGGAACTGCAGACGCCAGATGCGCCCCTGGACTGCATCGATGTGGGCACCGGCGGGGGGTTTCCTGGACTGGCCGTCGCCATCGCCCTCCCCGGCGCCCGGCTCACACTCGTGGATTCCGTCGGTCGCAAGACCTCAGCGGTGCTGGCGATGGCCCGCAGCCTCGAGCTTGCTGATCGCGTCCAAGTGCGCACGGAACGGATCGAACGCACCGGCCAAGATCCACACTGCCGTGGCCAATTCGATCGAGCCATGGCCCGTGCCGTGGCCTCAGCTCCTGTGGTTGCCGAATATCTGGTTCCCCTCCTGCGAGAGGAAGGGGAGGCCCTGCTGTATCGCGGTCGCTGGACGCCGGAGGATGAGCTGCAGCTTCAGGGCGCCCTCAAGCCCCTTTGGGCGAACCTTGCGGAACGTCAGCACTGCGAGCTGCCAGCCGACAAAGGGCCGCGCCATCTCTTGCGTCTACGTCCCCAGGCCAGATGCCCTGCCTCCTACCCAAGAGCCATCGGGATACCGGCCAAACTGCCCTTGGGTCTCGACCTGAATTAAGCGCTCGATAGACGCTGCTGCTCCGCTCCACCCACCCGCGCTCGTAAGGAACGAAGAATCGCGGGGATCTGCGTCGCCCAAGGGCTGGCACCCAAAACGCTCAGCAGCTCGGCTTCCGACACCTGCTGGTCAAGGGGGTCAGCATTGGCGCCAGGAAACCAATGACTGGCTTTGCCGAGCAATCCATATCGGGCTTTGGCGTAACCCTCAAGGCCCCAGGCTTCCACCAGTCCATGGAGCCAGAGCAGCACCTCCAGATTGATCTCTCCGGGTGTGTCCTCCCAGCCGGGAAGGCCCTGGCGCCAGCTGCACACCCAAGGCTCACCCAGGACTTCCTTGGCCGCTCGCTCCAGACGCTGCTCCACAGGGGGCACGAGTTCAGAAGCCCTGTCCAGAAGCGACACGGCCTGGAGATGTAGATCAAGGTCTTCCGATCGTGCGGCCCCGACGCTGATGGTATGCACACGCGGATCCCCCAGGCAAAAGAGGTCGTTGAAGACGATCGGATGCAAGGGCGCACAGAGCTCCTGCATCGGCACGGAAGGGGTGTGCAGATGTCCTCCCTTGTCGGTGGGACTGATGATGAACACCCCCATGTCATGGTCCGCCGCCGCTGCAATCGCCGCTTCGTTGTCCTGGCGAATGAAATACCAGTGCAAATTCACGTAATCAAAGGCATCACTGGCGATCGCTTCCTCGATCAGCGGCGTGGGTCCATGGGTGGAGAAGCCGACATGGCCGATCCGGCCATCGCGCTGCCAACGGTGCACAACCTCAAGGCAGCCACCAGGACGCAGGGTTTGCGCGAGGTGTTCCGAACGGTTGATGCCATGGATGGAGAGGAGGTCAATGCGTCGTCCTCCGAGGCGCTCCGCACTCAGTCGGAGCTCAGCTTCGAAAACCTCTGGATCGTCGTGGGGCGGCACCTTGGTCTGAAGAAGGCGGCTCCGATCCGGCACCCTGTCGAGCGCCCAGCCCAGCTGGCGCTCGGAACTGCCGTAATGACGAGCGGTTTCCACATGATGCAAACCACAGGCGACGGCACGCTCCAAGGTGGCCTCGAGTAGTCGCTGAGACTCAGCGGTGATCGCGTCAGCCTCGAGATCAGTCCAGCTCTGCTGAAAACGCATCCCTCCAAGAGAAAGGATCGGCATCGGTAGTTCGGTCCGCCCGAACCGACGCGTCGGCAGCGCAGCGCTCATGGGCCTGAAGATCGGGGCAACTGCCGTCGGGGCCTGGCTGGAGAAGGAAGCCCTAGCGGAAGCAGTTCCGTTGCCTCAAGCCGGGCCCGCAGACCATCGAGCTCCTCAAAACCAACCCAGTGGATGCAATCCACTGGGCAGGTCTCAATCGCCTCCTGGATCCGTTCCGTGCTGTCGCCGTCCTGTCGAATCGCACGGGAACGGCCCAGTCGGGGCTCGATCGCGAAAGTGTTCGACGCCACATGGGCGCAGTAACGACAGCCGATACAAACGGCCTCATCCACCCACACAGCACGCTCGCGCAACGCCCCTCCGAGAAGAGGCTCATCACCACTGCGCTGATCGCCACCGTCAACGGTGGCGCGATAGGCCGCAGAGGGATCGAAGGGCAATGACACGCCGCAATGGGAAAGGAATCAGGCGTCCCAGCGGGTCACCACCAACTCAATCGATCCATCCTGAGTGGTCGTTTGCTCACTCAGCGCAAAACCTTCCTCGACACTGGCGCTGAGCACTGTGTGAAGGGCATAGCGCTGGGTCAAGCGCTGGAGAAAGCGCTCAACGGGAATGGGCTGGCGCCAGAGGTCGAGATCGGTCACCAGCTCGTAGCTGCCGGTTGAAGCATTCCAACGAAAGCCCAAGTCAGAGCCTTCGGTCATCTTGACCGCCAAATCAGCATCAACGGTCTGACCTCGGTAACCGCGCACAGGGCGGGAGCCCGACTCGGGCTCGTAGCCAAGATCGCGAAGCGCAGCCATCAGCGGATCGCGCTGACGAAGCTCCGTACGAACCGTGCTGAAATGAGACATCAGAGTTGCTCAACGGGAAGAGGTTGGGTCTGTGCCGCCTGGGTGCCATAGGCCTCACTGGTGGCTTCGCGGCGCTCGACAGAACCGAGAGCTGCTTCCAATCGCTCAGTCAGACCGAGGCAGGCTTCACCTTCAACGCCTTCAACGCGCTCCTCAACCCGTCCGTCAGGACGAATGCGGAAACGGAGTGTGCGCTGGGGCATTCGCCTCAACCATGGAGACAAGAATGCTAGGCAACGTGCCTGGCGACTGACGGGCGACTGTTACAGGCCGGTGTCAGCTCCCAATGACTCAGAGCAAACCTTCATCCACCAAGGTCTGCAGGCGCTCCAGAATCTCGGGGTTTTCGAGTTGCTCCAGAGCCGTCCGTGCCTCATCGCGGACGGAAGTCTCCTGATCATGGAGCAAGGCGTTCACGAACGCTTCGATCACATCAGCCCGACGCGGCTCAACGAGCTGCTCCACAAGGCGACCGAGCGCCCAGATGCAGTTACTCCGGACTACAGGCTCACTATCGATCCGCAGGCTGATCAGGAGCTGTCCTGCAGCAAGATCCGCTTTCGCAGGGGAGGTCATTCCAGCTTCAGCCAAGGCCACGGTCGCCCAGAGCCGGACGGAGGCCACATCCACCTGCAACGAGCGGATCAGGGGGTTAAGGACCGGGGCATCGGGGTAATTGCCCAGGCTCCAGGCTGCCGCTTTGCGGACGTAGGCATTGCTGTCCACCTGGAGCAGCTGCAGGAGCGGCTCAACTGCGGAAGGGGAGGGGTTGCGGCCAAGCGCGTAGACCGCGCTCATCCGCACAACTGGACAGGCCTGGCTGAGCAGAGGCAGCAACAGGGGGACGGCTCGGGGGTCGCGGTGCTCACAGAACACGCGTAACCCTTGAAGACGTTCTTCATGGCCTTGCTGCAACCAGGCCAGCCCCTGATCACATTCACGGGCGGCATGGAGAGCTTCCTCCTGCGGATCATCGAGATCAATCTCGTCGAGAGGATCGCCGAGCAGCTCCGCAGCCAGTTCACGGGCAAGCACATCCGGATCGATGGCCAGGTTGACCAGGCCCTCATCACCGTCTGGAGTGAATCGCTCGCTCATGGCGCCGATCGTACGCTCAGCCCACCGGAGCCGGGGCCAGCATGTCGCCCGGCAGCCAGATGCGCGCACTAACGGCGAACAAAGCCAAGGCGAACAAGCCCACGATCATCAGGGGCAGCAGGGTGGTGCGAAAGAAACTCACGGAACAAACGCTTTCGGCCATTCTGGGTGGCGATCAGACGGCCAGAGACCTACGGCGGCCCGAACGCAGCAGCAACGTCAGGCAAACCACCGTGACAATCAGCCCGATCCAACCGCTGAGCTGCTGATGCAGCAGGAACGCGCCCGATCCGAGCAGGGCGCCGAAGAGCACGCCACTACTCAAAAGGAAACGGAAGAGTAGGGCTGGTAGAGACTCGCCTCCATCGCTGGCATCGGGTCGACGCCAACGGCGCCAACCGGGCCCGGGGGGCTGCACCTGTTGCACGAAGCGCTCGAGGACCGCTGCTGCTTCGGGTGGGGTGCTGAGCATCACCACCACCCAGACCACGGCAGTCAGGGCTGTGGTGACCATCAAGCGCGAGCCGTAATCCGAGATCTGCAGCACAGGCACCACCGAAGTGCTGAGGCCAACACAAAAGCCGCAGAGCATGGCAGCCAGCTCAGCGGCGGCGTTGATCCGCCACCAGAACCAACGCAGCACAAGCACGACCCCTGGCCCGGTCCCAATGGCGATCACCAAACGGAACACCGTGCCGATGCTATCGCTGATGAGAGCGGTGATCACGCCAAGCACCACCAGCAGCACACTCATCAGTTGCCCGATCAACAGCAGCTCCCGCTGGGAGGCCTCCGGCCGGATAAAACGTTGGTAGAGGTCATGGGTGAGATAACTGGCCCCCCAGTTCACGGAAGTGCTCACCGTGCTCATGAAAGCGGCCACCAATGACACGACCACGAGGCCGAGCACAACCGGCGGCAAGTACTGAACCGCCAAAGCGGGATAGCTCAGCTCCCAGTCGCTTTGGTCCGGCAGAAGCACAAGCGCGGCAAGCGCCACCAACACCCAAAGCCAGCTCCGAACGAGATAGTTGACCACCAAGAACACCCAACCGGCGAGGCGCGCCTGCTGTTCATCCTTCGTGGCCAGCATGCGCTGGATGAACTCACCGCCGCCATCACTTCGGCGGAAGCTCCACCACTGCACGCTTAGGTAGGCCAAAAACGTGGACACACTGATTCCGGCACCGCCAATCCAGTCGAGGCCTGCATCCGTCCAGCGCCAAGGCACCAGCGACAGCAGTTCCGGACGGCCGAGGGCATCGAGACTGCTCAGAAGTGCATCCATCCCCCCGGCGGCATGGATTGCAGCCCAGGCAACCGCCAGGGCCCCCAGCAAGGCCAGCAGAAGCTGCACAAAATCAGTGACCACAACAGCCCAGAGACCACCGGCGGCGGTGTAAGTGAGCACAAGGCCTGCCACAACCGCCAACAGCAGCACAGTGTCAGAGAGGCCACCGAAGGCAGGAATCGGCTGATCCGCGACGATCCCCAGCGCCTCCACCACTTTGCGCATCGCCAAGAAGGCATACCCGATGCCGATGCAGTTGACCGGAAGCGCTAGCAGGAAGGCTTTGATCCCCCGCAACCAGGCGGCGGCTGGCCCGCCGTAGCGCAGCTCTGTAAAGGCGGCGTCAGTCAGCACACCACTGCGCCGCCAAAGCGGCGCGAAGACCACGGCCATCGCCACATGGGCGAGACCAAATCCCCACCACTCCCAGTTGGCCGCCAGCCCACGGGTACCCACGAGACCCGCCACATAGAGGGGCGTATCGATGGAGAAGGTGGTGGCAGCCATCGAGGCCCCAGCCAGCCAGCCACTGAGGCTGCGACCGGCCACGAAGTAATCGTCCTCTCCACGATTGCGTCGGGCCAGCCAGAGGCCGAGAACCAGGGTCCCCGCCAGATAAAGAACAAGGATCAGCCAGTCAATTGCCGCCATGGAGCCCTGCCGGATGGCGGCAGTCTCGATCAAGTGGTGCGATTCCGCCGCAACTGTCCGCAGGCCGCATCCTGATCGAGCCCCCGACTGGCCCGCAGACTCACCGCCACACCACGGCGTTCGAGAACCTGCCGAAATGCAGCAATCCGCTCAGGGGAGGGTCGCTGAAAATCCTCTTCGTCGATGGGGTTGTAGGCGATCAAGTTCACATGGCTCTGAAAGCCACCAACCCGGTCAGCAAGTTCTGCGGCATGACTCGTGGCATCGTTGAGCTCGCCGAGAAGGATGTATTCGAAACTGACGCGTCGTCCTGTGACCGCCAGGTAATGGCGGCAGTCATCAAGCAGGGCGTCGTAGGGGTACGCATGGGCGGTGGGGATCAGCTCCTCTCGCAGCCGTTGATTAGGCGCATGCAGACTCACGGCAAGGGTGAACTGGGCCCGACCCAGGCGACTCATCGCCAGTTCAGCCAGCTGCGGCAAGGTGCGCGGCACCCCCACAGTGCTCACGGTGATCCGGCGCTGACCGATCCCGAGGTCGTCATTAAGACAGCGAATCGCGCCCAGCACGGCGTCGATATTCAGCAAGGGTTCTCCCATCCCCATGAACACCACATGGGAGGGACGGCGATCCATCACCTCGCGAACACTGAGCACCTGATCGACGATTTCGTGGGTGGCGAGGGAGCGTTGGAGGCCCCCCTTCCCGGTGGCGCAGAAACGACAGGCCATGGGGCAGCCCACCTGACTGGAGACACAAACCGTCAGCCGTTGGTCTGTGGGGATGCCAACCGTTTCAATCAACTCACCGTCGTTGGTGGCCAGCAGCAACTTGGTGGTGGCATCAGTAGCAATCCGTCGGTCCTGCTCCTTAAGACGACCGACGGTGACACCTTGCTCCTCGAGAGCGATTCGCCAGGCCTTCGGGAGCACCGTGATCGAGGCCAGATCAGGGGCTCCCTTGGCGTAAAGCCAGTCATGGAGCTGCCGCCCCCTAAAAGCCGGCTGCCCCTGGTCGACAGCCCACTGCTCAAGATCTGCGGCGCTGCGGCCCAGAAGGGCCACCGGCTCCGGAGTCGAGCTCACCAAGTCAGTAGACCGTGGCCCAGCTTGAATTCCACCGCCAACAAAGCAATAAACCCAAGCATGGCCACACGGCCATTGAGCCGTTCCGTATGGAGGTGAAAGCCGTAGCGGGGCTTACGGCGTTTCGGAATCAAGGTGGGCTCAAGCATGACCATGGTCTGCAGCGACATTGAGTCTGATGGCGCTGATCCGACAGCTGTGGACCTTCAGGGCAGAGGGATCACTCATCGCTGAGCAGCCCCTCTTCCTGCAGACCCTCGAGGGCCTCAGCATCGACCACCTGCTCCTCCGCCAGCTCATCGTCAGCAGCGGGACGGGCGAATGCCGCGAAGTTGCTGGCCGCGGCATCGATGCCATGACGACTGCGGGTGGCTTCCAGATCTTCCTCACTGGGATCATCGAGCACTGCAGAGGCGCTGGCTGCAGGGGCAGCGGGCATCTCCACGGTGTAGTCAGGCCTCAGATTCTGCATGCGTCGGTAACCAGCAGGGTCCTCGGACAGAATGTCGGGGTGTGGACCAGCCTCAGCCCGCAGCTCCTCTTCGAAGCCGCTGAAACCGGTGCCTGCGGGGATCAAGCGACCGATGATCACGTTCTCTTTGAGACCGCGCAGCCAGTCGCTCTTGCCTTCGATGGCTGCTTCCGTAAGAACCCGGGTGGTCTCCTGGAAGGAGGCCGCCGAAATGAAGCTGTCGGTGTTGAGCGAAGCCTTGGTAATACCGAGCAACACAGGGGTGAATTCCGCTGGAGCTCCACCGGTGATCGCCATGGCTTGGTTCGTGTCTTCCACCTGACGCAGCTCGATCAGCTCGCCAGGAAGCAGGGTGGTGTCTCCAGCATCTTCGACCCGCACCTTGCTGGTCATCTGACGGACGATCACCTCGATGTGTTTGTCGTCAATCGAAACGCCCTGTGATTTGTAGACGTTCTGAACCTCATTGACGAGGCGGTGCTGCAGTTTGGCAATCGCCTCTTGGGCGGCCTCCATCAGCGGCTTGCGGCTGCGCAGATCCTCGAAGAAACATTCCAGCAACTCATGTGGGTTGATCGGCCCATCGGTAAGCAGCTCACCGGCATGCACTTGTTGACCATCGCTGACCATCACGTTGCGGCCCAGCAGGATCGGATATTCAGAAATCGCATCATCCGCCTCAATCACTGTGACGGTGGTGGATTCATCGTCCTCACCCTGCTTGATCTCAACGGTGCCAGGCTTCTTGCAGAGAATCGCCGATTCCCGTGGTCGACGGGCTTCCAGCAATTCCTCAATCCGGGGAAGACCCTGAACGATGTCACCGGTCTTCTGCCGCTCGAACACCAGGAGGGCGAGACCGTCTCCCCGCTGCACCAGGTCACCATCACGCACGTGCAGAAGGGAATCGGGCGAGATCATGTAGGGGCGGCCGAGTCGGAGGGTGATGCTGCTGCCATTCACGGCCTCCACCTCACCGCAGCAACCAGCCGGCTGACCTGCAGCAATCTCGTCACCATCGACAACTCTCTGCCCCACGCTGACCAAGACGGATCCCTTAGCCGTGAGGGTTGTGGTGTCCTCCTCTCGCTCGACGATCAGACGACGAACCGGTTCGCCATCCTGCTCTTCAGGCATCTGCACCACACCCTGCTGCTTGCAGAGAATCTGAGTCGTAGCCACCACGTCACCAGCCTTGATCGACTGGCCGTCCTCCACCTGCAGCTCGGTGTGAGTCGAACCATGGCTGGAGTCGGAGATGGTGTCACGACGCACCAGGATGCTTTCAAGAATCACCAGCTGAAGACGTTCGATCGTCTTGGCGCGCTTGTCGGGCACAGCCTCAACGTCCACGGTCATCTGCGGAGTGGTGTCAAAACTTTCCAGCATCAACTGGGTGCGAAGGAGCTCCACACCTTCCACAGACTTCACCAGCTCGCCATCCTTAAAGGCGAGTCGCTGGCTGGCTTTTAGCCCCAGGTAGGGCCCCTTGGCCTGCTTGACATGGCTGAGCTCAGGAAGCTGAGCCTCATTGGGAATGGTGTATTCCTCAACAGGGCGGAGCAGAAGGCCCATGCCCTCCGGGGTTTCCACCGACTGCACAAACACCATGGCATCGCTGCTGATGCCCTTAGCGATCGTTTCGCCGGGATTCACCATCACTCCATCACCCTCGAATCGCTCAAGGGCCTTCTTGTCGGAGCAGAGGTGGAAGCTACCGCTGCGCACAATGATCTCGCGCAGGATGTCGTTCTTCTGAGTGACCGTGACGATGCCGGCGGTCTGGCTGAAGATGTCTTTCACAACCTCAGTGCCAGCCTCGATCCACTGGCCGTCCTCAATCATCAACAAGGAGATGTCCTTGTTGATCTCATGGGTTTCCTGAGGGACCCACAGCATGGTCCCGCCCTTGCTCACCTCATATCCGTTCTTGGCGGAGCGGGCTTTTTTGATTGCCAGCCCTGGAGCAAAGCGCACCAGGCCACCGGTCTGGGTACGGAAGCGATCATCGGCGAGTTCAGCCACCACTTCACCGGAACCGATCTTGCTTCCAGGAATGGTGTTGAGGCGATAGCGGGTGCCGTCCTTGGCCTCGAGATGCCAGATCTCTCCAGCATGGGTGGACTCTCCCAGAAGCTTGAAGTCCTTGAGAGTCATCGCCGTGGTGACGATCTGAACCTCACGGGAATCACCGAGGGAGTCGCGCAGACGCACATCGCCGCCATACTCACTGGCCTGGCTGGCCTCAGCGAGCACCTGGCCCTCGTGGACCGGGGCGGAAGGCTTGACCACAGGGTGTGCGTTGGGGGGCAGGTTGTAGACATCACCTGCCAGCACCCACATGCGACCCAACCTCTGGGCCTTGCGGGTGATGTTGCCCTGACGGTCGGTGACCTCCCTGGGCTGAATTGCTTTCTCATAACGCACCTGACCGGCGAGATCACAGATCACGTCTTTGGTGGCTTTCTCAACGCTCTTCTTGACCGCACCAGCGGCAATCTGAGCAACGGTCACATCAGAGGCGATGACCTGGCCGTTGTCGACGAACAGGAGCGAACCGTTGGTGATCTCGATCTTCTGGGGCTTGCCCTTGCCACTGGGCTGAATCGTGAGGGTGAAGTCCACCTCTGCCTGTTGGGCGTTCACACCATGGGGGGTGCGGTACGGACGAACCCGAGCCTTGGCACCGAATTCAACCGTGCCCTCGAGCTTCGAACGCACCACACCGGTCTCGGCCGTAGACACACCACCGGTGTGGAAGGTGCGCATCGTGAGCTGGGTTCCGGGTTCACCAATCGACTGAGCCGCAATGATTCCCACCGCTTCTCCGAGATCCACCAGCTCGTTATGGGCCAAGGCCCAGCCGTAGCACTTACGACAAACGGAGCGATTGGCTTCACAGGTGAGGGGTGAACGCACGCTGACCGCAGCGACACCGGCCTTCTCAAATGTTTTGGACAGAGGCGGATCAATCTCGGTGTCGCGCTCCGCCAGCACCGTTCCTTCAGCGTCGAGCACCTGATCGGCAGTCAGACGTCCGATCAGACGGCTGCCATAACGACCATCCTCCGCTTTAACGAGGATCGAACGCGTGGTGCCGCAGTCGTCCTCACGCACGATGACGTCCTGAGCCACATCCACCAGACGGCGGGTGAGATAGCCCGAGTCAGCCGTCCGCAGTGCCGTATCCACCAAACCCTTACGGGCTCCATAGGAAGAGATCACGTATTCGGTGACCGTCAGCCCCTCGCGGAAGTTGGTACGAATTGGGAGGTCGATGATCTCCCCCTGCGGGTTAGCCATCAGGCCGCGCATGCCCACCAGCTGACGCACCTGGGACATGTTTCCCCTGGCGCCTGAGTTGGCCATCATCCAGACCGAGTTGAGGGGGTCGTTCTGGTTGAAGTTCTTCTTGACCGCATCCACCAGACGCTCATTGGTCTCCGTCCAGGTGTCGATCACCTTGGTATGACGCTCAACCTCCGTGATCTCCCCGAGGCGATAAGACTCCTCGGTGGCGGTGATCAACTCCTCGGCCTGTCCAAGCAGATCCTGCTTGGCCTCAGGGACTTTGAGGTCGTCGACAGAGATTGAAACGGCCGCCTGAGTGGCATAGCGGAAGCCCAGATCCTTGAGCTGGTCTGCCATTGCAGCGGTGGCGGCAGTGCCATGGGTCTTGTAGGCCCAGGCCACCAGCTGCTTGAGGCCTTTCTTATCCACCACCCGGTTGCGGAACGGGGGTGGGGTCTTGGCCAAAGGGGGAGTCACAGCAGCAGGAGCTGCCTGCTTGCCTTTAGCGGCCTTACCGGAAGACTTACGGGATTTGGAAGGGGTGGAGGTCATGACAGCGCTCGGTTCGAGAATCGGGGAAAAGTCGTTGCGAAAAAGGGCGTCAGGTGGCCGCCACCGCGTCGATGATCGTGTGGTTCATGACCACGCGTCCGACGGTTGTGAGGATGTAGCGACTGATCAGGGCACCGTCCTCATCGAAACGGTCGCGCCGGAAACTCCACTGCTCAAAGCGGGTTCCATCGCTGAGGGTCTCACTCTTCAAGGGTTCATCACGCTCTTCGTCGTCTTCAACTTCACCGCTAAAGCGAACCCAAACCCAGTCGTGCAGACCAATGCGCTTGTCTTCGAAGGCATGAATCACATCCTCGAGGCCCGCGAAGGTGCGGGAGCGATCACCAAAGTCCACAGGCTTTTGATCGGGCTGTAGTGCCGTCAGGTAGTAGGCGCCAAGCACCATGTCCTGGGACGGCGTGATGATCGGCTCGCCCGTAGCAGGAGACAGGATGTTGTTGCTGGCAAGCATCAGCATGCGCGCCTCGGTCTGAGCCTCAATGGCCAGAGGCACATGCACAGCCATCTGGTCACCGTCGAAGTCAGCGTTGAAGGCCGGACAAACGAGCGGGTGCAACTGAATGGCACGGCCATCAACAAGCTTCGGCTCGAAAGCCTGGATGCCGAGTCGGTGCAGGGTGGGCGCTCGGTTGAGCAGGATCGGGTGCCCCTCAATCACCTCCTGCAAGACCTGCATCACCTCATCGTCTGCACGCTGGATCAGCTTCTTGGCCGCCTTGATGTTGTTGACGATGTTCTGGCGGATCAGGCGATGGATGACGAAGGGCTGGAACAGCTCGATTGCCATCTCCTTAGGCAAACCGCACTGGTGCATCTTCAGCTTCGGACCGACCACGATCACGGAACGACCTGAATAGTCGACGCGCTTACCAAGGAGGTTCTGACGGAAGCGACCTTGCTTGCCTTCGATGATGTCGCTGAGGGACTTCAGCGGTCGGTTATTCGCACCAACCACTGTGCGGCCCCTGCGACCGTTGTCGATCAAGGCATCGACCGCCTCCTGGAGCATCCGCTTTTCGTTGCGGACGATGATTTCGGGGGCGAGGATTTCCTGAAGACGCGCCAACCGGTTGTTCCGGTTGATCACGCGGCGGTAAAGGTCGTTGAGGTCAGAGGTGGCGAAACGGCCGCCATCCAACTGCACCATGGGTCGCAGATCTGGCGGGATCACAGGGATCACATCCAGCACCATCCACTCCGGACGGGCGTTGGTGGCGATGAAGTTGTCGATCACCCGCAGGCGCTTGATCAGCTTGGCCCGCTTCTGGCCTTTGCTACCGGCGATTTCCTCGCGTAGCTGCTCAGCGACGGCCTGAAGCTCTAGGTCTTCGAGCAGCTGCTTGAGAGCCTCAGCACCGATGCCCACAACGGGCTCGTTCTCAATCTCAGAATCCTCGGCGTAGATCTCATCTTCGATCTCCAGCCACTCGTCCTCGGTCAGCAGCTGCTTGTACTTGAGGTCCTTGTGATCACCCGGATCGAGCACCACATAGCAGTTGAAGTAGACGATCTGCTCCACATCCCGCAGGGGCATGTCGAGAAGGATGGCCACATAGCTCGGGATGCCCTTCAGGTACCAAACGTGGGACACCGGAGCAGCCAGCTTGATGAAGCCCATGCGGTGACGACGCACCCGGCTCTCGGTCACCTCAACGCCGCAGCGCTCACAAACGATGCCGCGGTGGCGCACCCGCTTGTACTTGCCGCAATGGCACTCCCAGTCCTTGGACGGTCCAAAGATCTTTTCGCAAAACAGCCCGTCCATCTCGGGCTTCAGCGTGCGGTAGTTGATGGTTTCAGGCTTGGTGACCTCACCCACCACCTGTCCATTAGGCAAGGTGCGCTGACCCCACTCCATCACCCGATCGGGGGACGCGAGCGTGATCTTGACGTAATCGAAGTGGTTCTCGGTGCGGAGGTTGCTGTTGGTCATTGACGGTTAAGGGAAGAGAGGGGGTCTGTCGGTTCGATCGTTCGGTCCGTCAGTCCTCGTCGTAATCCGCGACGCCGAGGGATTCATAGGTGGGCCTACTGGGCGTGCTCCGGCGGGGATTCACGTCCTGCATCAGATCCACTTCCTTGCCTTCATCAGTGAAGACCGCGATGTCCAGTCCGAGGGACTGAAGTTCGCGCATCAGCACCTTGAAGGATTCCGGGGTACCAGGACGGGGGATCGGCTTGCCCTTGACGATGGCGTTGAGCGCCTCATTGCGGCCCTGCATGTCATCGGATTTAACCGTGAGCAGTTCCTGCAGGGTGTAGGCGGCGCCGTAGGCCTCGAGCGCCCACACCTCCATCTCACCCAGACGCTGACCACCCTGCTGGGCCTTACCACCAAGGGGCTGCTGGGTCACCAGGGAGTAAGGACCCGTCGAGCGAGCGTGGATCTTGTCGTCCACCAAGTGAACGAGCTTCAGGAAGTGGGAATAGCCCACTGCAACAGGCTGGTCAAAGGGTTCACCGGTGCGTCCATCACGGAGCAGCAGCTTGCCAGGATCATCCGGGTTGTAAATCCAGTCTTTACCGGGCTGGCTCGCAGCCTCCTTCAGGAAGGCCTCCACGGTCTGCTGAGATTTCTCAGCTCCATACATCTCATCGAAGGGAACCACCTTGACCCGACAGTCGAGATTGGAGGCGGCCCAACCCATCAAGAGCTCAAACACCTGTCCGACATTCATGCGGCTCGGCACACCCAGGGGGTTGAGCACGATGTCCACCGGAGTGCCATCGGGCAAATAGGGCATGTCCTCCCGAGGAAGGATGCGGCTGATGATGCCCTTGTTGCCATGGCGGCCAGCCATCTTGTCGCCAACCTGGATCTTGCGACGCTGCGCCACATACACCCGCACCACCATGTTGGCGCCCGGGGGCAGCTCATCCCCCTGCTCACGGGTATAGATACGAACATCCACGACGCGGCCGCGCTCAGTGCTGGGAACGCGCAGGGAGTTATCGCGAACGTCGCGAGCCTTCTCCCCGAAGATCGCACGCAGCAGCTTCTCTTCCGGCGGCTGATCTGACTCACCTTTCGGAGTCACCTTGCCCACCAGGATGTCGCCGCTCTCCACAAAGGCGCCGATGCGAATGATGCCCATCTCGTCAAGATTGCCGAGGCTTTCCTCAGCAACATTGGGAATCTCGCGGGTGATCTCTTCAGGGCCGAGCTTGGTCTGGCGTGCTTCGATCTCGTACTTCTCGATGTGCACCGAGGTGTAGAGGTCGTCATTGACCAGACGCTCACTCACGAGAATCGCGTCCTCGTAGTTGTACCCCTCCCAGGGCATGTAGGCGATCAGCACGTTCTGGCCGAGCGCGATCTCGCCGCCCTCACAGGCAGAGCCATCAGCCAGCACCTGACCGACGATCACCGGATCACCCTGACGCACGATCGGTCGCTGATTGAGGCAGGTGTCCTGGTTGGAACGCTGATACTTCTGCAGGAAATGGGTGTGATCCGTTCCCTCCTCGTCGCGCACGACAATCGCGGTGGCATCGACGAAGGTGACCGTGCCGTTGACCCGGGAGATCGGCACCATGCCGGAGTCGCGTGCCACCTGGGTTTCCAAACCGGTTCCCACAAGGGGGCGCTCGGGTCGGAGCAGAGGCACGGCCTGCCGCTGCATATTCGAGCCCATCAGGGCACGGTTGGCGTCGTCATGCTCCAGGAAGGGGATCAGGGAGGTGGCCACAGAAATCACCTGGACAGGTGAAAGCTGCACGTAGTCGACCTGCTCCGGGGGGACTTTCTCAAAGTCCTGGCGGTAACGCACTGGGATCAGATCGGCGAGGATGCGACCGTCTGAATCGGTGGCCACGTCACCAGGGGCGACACGACACTCGTCCTCCAGATCAGCGGAGAGATAGATGGGATCTCCCTGCTTGAGAACCACGCCGTTCTCAACCTTCCAGAAGGGGGTCTCGATGAACCCGTACTCATTCACCCGAGCGTGGGTGGCCAGGGAATTGATCAAACCGGCGTTGGGACCTTCCGGTGTCTCAATCGGGCAGAGACGGCCGTAGTGAGAGGGATGGATATCACGCACGGCAAAGCCGGCGCGCTCTCGGGTCAGACCGCCTGGGCCCAGGGCCGAGATCCGGCGCTTGTGGGTGAGCTCAGCGAGGGGATTGGTCTGATCCATGAACTGGCTCAGCTGGCTGGAGCCGAAGAACTCCTTGATCGCCGCCACCAGGGGCTTGGGATTGACCAGCTGGGCAGGAGTGAGGGAGTCGGTCTCTCCGACAGTCATCCTCTCCTTGATGATCCGTTCGAGGCGGTTCAGGCCCACACGCACCTGGTTTTGCAGGAGTTCTCCAACCGAGCGCACGCGGCGATTGCCCAGGTGGTCGATGTCATCAAGGCTGGCCCCGCCGACATCGAGCTCGAGGTTGATGAGGTAATCGATAGTGGAGAGCACGTCCTCGTGGGTGAGGGTACGGACCGCATCGGGAATCGTGAGGCGGAGCTTTTTATTGATTTTGTAGCGACCGACGCGACCGAGGTCGTAGCGCTTGGGATCGAAAAAGCGGGTCTGCAGCAGCTGCTGACCACCACTGACCGAGGGGGGCTCACCGGGGCGAAGCTTCTTATAAAGCTCAAGCAGAGCCTGATCCTCCGAGCTAATCCCTTCGTCGTTGGCGGCCTCAATCGACTTCTTGTAGTACTCCGGATGACGGAGCTTATCGATCACATCATTATCCGAAAGACCCATGGCACGCATCAGGACGTGCGCGTTGATCTTGCGGGTTTTATCGACCCGGACATGCAGCAGGTCGTTCTTATCGGTCTCGAACTTCAGCCAGGCGCCACGATTAGGAATCACGCTGGCGTTGTAGGTGCGACGCCCGTTCTTATCCATTTCATCTTTGAAATAGACGCCGGGGCTGCGCACGATCTGGTTCACAATCACGCGCTCGGCACCATTGATGATGAAAGTGCCGCGCTCGGTCATCAGGGGCAGCTCCCCGATAAAAACCTCCTGCTCCTTGATTTCACCGGTCTCTTTGTTGACCAACCGGCAGGTGACATACATCTGTGAAGCGAAGGTCGCATCACGACGCTTGGCCTCTTCCACATCGTGGCGAGGGCGCTTGAGTCGGTACTCGCTACCGACGAAGTGCAGCTCAAGCTTGCCGGTGTAATCCGTGATCGGAGAAAAGCTTTCCAGCTCCTCGATCAGACCTTTGTCCAGGAACCACTTAAAGCTGGCACGCTGCACCTCCACCAGATCGGGCAGGTAGGTGGCGGTCTTGGCGACCTGAATCGCGCTGCTGCTCATGCGGAGACCTGCAGAAGGATGGAGGGACAAAAGGCCTGAAGGTCAGCCGCTGAATTCCACGAGCTTTGATCACCACAAGGCTGCGGCACCTCCTCGCCACGGGGAGAAGGCACCGCTGAAGGGGTCTCAGAGATCTCGGGAACGAACGGCGGACGTCGTCAATGCACCGGAAGGGAGTGGACGCTTCGGGAGCCGCTGCGCAGAATCTGCGCAGCGGCCAGGCCAATAAAACATCTTACACTTCTGCTCCGCCCTCGCCCGAAAGCGCTGGTTTCAGGGCAGAGCGAACAATTGACGGGCATTGGCGGTACTTCGCTCAGCCACCTCCTCCACGGTCTGCCCACGCAATTCAGCGACCCGTTGAGCCACCGCAGCCACAAAGGCAGGTTCGTTGCGCTTGCCTCGCCTGGGCACAGGGGCAAGAAATGGACAATCAGTCTCAACCAGGAATCGATTGTCCGGCACCTGTCGAGCACAGGCGTGAGTGACCTCAGCCTTGGGGAACGTCACCGTGCCACTGAAGCTGATGTAGAAGCCAAGCGCCAAAAACGCCTCCATCTCTTCAGGGGTACCACCCCAGCAGTGCATGACCCCCCTCGGGCAAGCACCACGAGCTTGACGCTCCTGCAGCTCACGCAGCATCGGCTCAGCGGCATCGCGGCAGTGAATGATCACCGGGCGGTCAAGCTCAACCGCCAGATCAAGCTGGGGCCTCAGCACCGCCAACTGCTCATCGAGATTCTGATCGTGGTACAAATCGAGACCGAGTTCACCGATGGCCACCACTCGGGGATCATCAAGAGCAGCGCGGCGCAACAATGCCGCGGTGTCAGACGTCCAGTGCTCCGTATCCAGTGGATGCACACCCACCGAATAACGCATCTCCGGGAAGCGATCGGCAAGGGCCCGGATCGCCGGGATTTCAGAAGGCTCGACGCAAGCATGAAGCAGAGCCACCACCCCGGCCTCTCGCCAGCGCTGTGACACCTCGTCGAGATCCGCGTCGAAATTGCGGAACACGATGTGACAGTGACTGTCGATCAGCGAAAGAGTGGACACAAGGACCGGAAACGCGCCTTCCGGTCCATTTTGCAGAGTTGAACCTTGGAGCGATGCTCAGCTGGCGGTGGCTGCCGGCTCAATCGCCTTTTTCACAGCCTCGGTCAGCCGGGACTTCTGGTGGGCGCCGTTGTTGCGATGCAGAACACCACGCTTCACAGCCTTGTCAATCTTGCTGAAAGCAGCATTCATGCTGGACTGAACGGTGGCCTTGGCATCGTCGCCGGGCTTCTCGGCATAGGCCGAACAGGCAGTGAAGCAACGCTTCATCAGGGTGCGCAGTGCCGACTTGTACGACTTGTTCTGCAGACGATTGCGCTCGGCAATCTCAACGCGCTTTTTTGACGACTTGTTATTGGCCACTGAGGCGGATCGGGTTCGACAATCTTCAACCTTAGCCCACAGGAGTTCTCCCGCACTTCATCCTTCGGACGGGAGCAGCGGGTTCTAGCTTGATCAGATGCCATTGCCTCAGAGCCCCCGCCGATGACCCAGCCGAACCGTGAGGTTCCCTCCAAGGCCAACATCCAGCTTCGCTGCCTCCATGACGCGGATCAGGCCGCTGCCTTGCTGGATCAGATCGCAGGGCGAACCGGCGGTGATGCGCAGCAGCAAGCACAGGCCACTGTCGAAGGGATCCTGACGCGCGTGCGACGAGACGGCGACCAGGCTTTGATCGCACTGACCGAGGAATTAGACGGTTTCAAGCCCGAGCCCATTCAGCTGGATCCAGCTCTGCTTGAAGAGGCATGGAAGCGAACACCGGCCGATCTCCGGGACGCTCTGGACTTGGCCCATCGCCGCATTCAGGATTTTCACTCCCGTCAGAAACCCCAGGACCTCGACTTTGAGGGGGTCCATGGTGAGCGTCTCGGACGTCGATGGCGCCCCGTACACCGGGCGGGACTCTATGTCCCAGGTGGACGCGCTGCTTACCCAAGCACTGTGTTGATGAATGCGGTGCCTGCAGGCACTGCCGGGGTGGAACGTGTCGTAATGGTCACTCCCGCCGGCCGGGATGGTTGCGTCAATCCAGCGGTCTTGGCCGCTGCCCACATCGCAGGAATTCAAGAGGTTTACCGTGTGGGTGGTGCCCAGGCGATTGCCGCCCTTGCCTTCGGCACCGAAACGATTCCACAGGTCGATGTCATTACAGGGCCAGGAAATCTTTATGTGACCCTGGCCAAAAAAGCGGTGGTTGGGCAGGTGGGAATCGATTCCCTCGCCGGTCCCAGCGAGGTGCTGGTCATCGCAGACCACACAGCCGCAGTCGCCCACGTCGCTGCCGACCTGCTGGCCCAGGCCGAGCATGACCCGCTGGCTGCCTCCGTGCTGCTCACGACGGAGCCAGCCCTCGCAGCTGCATTACCGGCCGAACTGGAACGTCAGCTCTGCGATCACCCCCGCGAGAGCATCTGCAGGCAATCCCTGACGAACTGGGGACTTGTTGTGGTCTGCGACAGCCTGGAAAGCTGTGCCCGCCTCAGTGATCGCTTCGCACCCGAACATCTGGAATTGCTGGTGGAGCGCCCTGAGGCCCTGGCGGATCGCATCCGCACGGCAGGGGCGATCTTTATTGGCTCATGGTCACCGGAGGCGGTCGGCGATTACCTCGCAGGCCCGAACCACACCCTGCCCACCTGTGGAACAGCCCGTTTCAGTGGGGCCCTGAGTGTAGAAACCTTTATGCGCCATACCTCCCTGATCGCCTTCAACAGGGCAGCCCTGGAAGCCACCGGCGGAGCCGTCATGGAATTGGCCCGCAGCGAGGGGCTGCACAGCCATGCCAACTCGGTGTCGGTGCGGCTCAACGCCTGACGAGATCTCGTACACCGGCCACACCGTCACTGATCTCACCAACCAGCACCTGATCGGTGATGTTCACGAACAGGCCGTTCTCCAACACCCCAGGAAGATTGTTGATGCCCTGCTCGAGTCCAGCCGGATCGCTGATGCCACCTTCAAATTTCACATCCAGCACCAGGTTTCCCTGATCGGTGACCACTGGACCGGCCTTCTTCACTGCCATCCGCAGTTCAGCCTCTCCCCCCATCTCGGACAGCTGTGCTTTGACCTGGCGCCAGGCGCCTGGGAGCACCTCCACAGGCAACAAAAAGCCGAGGTTAAGGGTGTCCACCAGCTTGGTGGAATCAACCACCACCACAAACCGGTCGGCGCGAACAGCCACCAGCTTTTCCTGCACATGGCAGGCTCCGCCTCCCTTGATCAGCTGAAAAGAAGGATCGACTTCATCAGCCCCATCGATGGCCAGATCGATGCGATCCACAGCATTCAGGCTTTGCAGGGGGATCCCAAGCTCTGCCGCCAGAACCTCCCCTTGAAACGAGGTGGTCACCCCGACGATCTCCGTGAGTTCACCACGCTTCAACTTGGCACCAAGGGCCTGGATCATCAGGGCTGCCGTGGAGCCTGACCCGAGCCCGACCACCATGCCGCTCTGGATCTGCTCTGTGGCAGCAGCAGCCACAGCCTGCTTCATCTGGGTCTGAAGATCCACCGTCGTTGGTCAGAGACTGGCGAGACCGTAGCAAGGGTTTCAGCCGAGACCAGGGAGGGGGGCCGGCTTGACAGACAGGCGCAGAGTCTGACCAGTACGCAGGACCTCGAGGGGCAGTGGCGCCCCGATCTCAGCACGATCCACTTCCTGCAACAGCGCCTGAGGACCATCCACCGGGAGGCCAGCAGCGGAAATCACGAGATCGCCACGCCGAAGCCCCGCTTGGTCAGCCGGGCTATCTGGCAACACGGTCTGTACAAGAGCTCCGGAGTGCTCGGGCAGTTGAAGCAAGGCATTGGGATCGCGGTTGTGATCCCTTGCGATCCTTGGGGTGAGAGGCACCAGCTGGAGCCCTAAATAGGGATGCACCACCTCCCCTGTGGCCAGCAGCTGCTCCGCGACCCGACGGGCCAGATTGATCGGAATGGCAAAGCCGAGTCCAGCCCCAGGCCCCGAGCGCACAAGAGTATTGATGCCGATCACTTCTCCAGCGGCATTCACCAGCGGACCGCCGGAGTTTCCAGGATTGATCGCGGCATCGGTCTGGATCAGATCCAAACGCTTGTCAGAGAAACCGAGGGTGTTGATGTTGCGATGGAGGCTGCTGACGATGCCGAGGGTGACCGTGCGCTCGAGGCCATAGGGCGTACCGAGGGCAATCGCCCAGTCCCCCACTTCCAATGCTTCGGAGTCACCCAGGGGTGCAGCGGATGGCCGCTCCCCACTCCCGAGACGCACCAAGGCGAGATCTGTGATCGGATCGGTCCCGATCACCTGGCCATCACGCTGTTCGCCATCTGCCAGGGTCACAGTCACCTCATCAACCCGCTCCACGACATGGGCATTGGTGAGCACCAACCCTTCCGCATCGATCACCACTCCCGATCCCTGCCCCCTCTCGCGTTCTGCACCCATGCCCGGTTGCCCCAGCAGGTCCCGCAGCAGAGGGTCAATCAGCGTGGGGTCATAAGGCTGCCGCTGCACCAGGCGCTCGGTGTCGATCCGCACCACGGATGGGGCAACCCGATGCACCACATCAGCAACAAAGCTGTGAGAGGCCTTGGCAGAGCTGAGTGAGGCCTGCACCGGAAGGGCGCCGATCAGGCTGCAGAAACAGATCAGGAGAGCAACTGCGCACAGCCGGAAGCGACCCATCAACGCGCGAAGGCGACGGCGGCTCCCACGCTAGGGGCATCCCAGAGCATCGACGAATCTCTCTCCGCTGACTAGATCTAAGGGTGATCTCCACGATGTGGGTTCCATGGGATCCATTCGGCATGCGCGGCTGGCCTTGCTCGCCGTCTGCTGCACCTTCTTGCTGGCCTGTCAGAAACCAGCTGAACAGACAACAGACAATCCGCCAGCAACCCCTGATCCTGTCTCCGAAAGCGGGCAACTGCGAGCGGTGGTGATCGGGACGGAACTGCCGATGGTGCGCAAAGCCGATCAAGGATTTGACGGCCTCAGTTTCGTCGTGCTGGAGGCCATACGCGACCAGCTCAATGCCGAAGGAGTCAAGGGTGCGAAGCAAGTCAGCATCGTTCCCATCGTTGCTCCGAATGTGGCGTCGGGGTTGGAGATGATCCGCTCAGGGAAAGCCGACATCGCCTGTGGGGTGAATTTCTCCTGGGAGCGACAAAAGAACTTCGACTTCACCCTTCCTTTTGCCTCCAGCGGGATCAGGCTGCTGGCACCGAAAGGGAATGACGGCACTCCCAAGAACCTCCAAGGCAAGACGATCGGCGTCATTGCCGACAGCGTTGCCGCCACCGTGCTGGCTGAAAACATCAACCAAGCGACGTTCAAGAGCTATGCAACCCCAAGCGATGCGCTGCAGGCTCTGAAATCTGGCGCCATCCAATTGTTGGCGGGCGACAGCCTCTGGTTACGGGCCAGCCAGCAAGAGACGGTCCCTGCCGACGTCATTGTGCCGGTTGAGCCCTATGCACGATCCGCGGTCGGTTGCATCGTGGCGGAGTCCTCCTCATCCCTGCTTGATCTCAGCAACATCGCCCTCGGTCGCCTGATGCAGGCCTATGTGGATGGCGACCCCAAAGTTCGCCAGGAAATCAATGCCTGGCTTGGCAAAGATAGTGGGGTGGGATTAACCGAAGAGCAAATCAACCACTACTACCGGAACGTACTTTCGACAGTGGCCGAATTCCAGAAAGCCTCCTGAAGCAAAACCAAACGGCGTCTCAATCTCTCTTCCATGAACAAGCCTTCTCTACTCAGCTTCTGCACTCTTCTGGCCACATCGGCTGTCTTACAGCAACCGGGACTCAGCTCCGGCATTTTCAGCAGCCCTGATCTACACAACCCACTGGAGCAACGCATCCAGCAAATCCAGACCTCTCTGGGCGATCCCAACCCAGCAGCAACCCATGACAACAGCTCGACCACCTTGGCTCGTTACTGGGGTAACGGCGGTGGCAGAGGCTGGGGGAATGGTGGTGGACGGCGTTGGGGCAATGGCTGGGGCAACGGCTGGAGAAATGGCGGCTGGGGGAATGGTGGCTGGGGCAATGGTGGCTGGGGCAACGGCGGGATCGGCTGGGGCAACGGTGGTGGAGGCGTGATCCTCAACTTCTGAGCCACATCAGCCTCATCCCTGCAACAACGTTCGCGTTGGGAAAGGCATCGAGGCGCCACATCGATCGACAGCAGCCCCAATTTCCAGAAGAACCTTTTCCTGAAGAGACCAGGCGTCCATCAAGGTGGCGCCACGGGCATGACAAACAAGCCTGAGGTTCAGGCTGGAATCTCCATAGCCGATGAAATTGACGGCAAGAGTTCGGCTGGCATCGACATCGGGGTGCCCACGCAGCCAGCTTTCCAGTGCGGAAGTGAGCTCAGGAATCAGTGCGCGATTGGCGTAGTTAAGTCCGAATTCAATCCAGACCCGGCGATTATCAATTTCGCTGATGTTGATCACCGGCTTAGCACTAAAGATCGCATTGGGGACAAAAAGAGGCTGGCGATCCACCGAACGAAGGCGCGTATAAAACCAGCTAATCTTTTCAACAGTTCCCGAGAGATTTTCTGAAGGAATATCAATGTAATCACCCACAACGAATGGCCTATTGACATACAAGCTCAAGCCACTGAGCGAATTCGAGACAATACTCTGGGCACCAAAACCAACCGCGGCCGCGCCGAAGCCACCGGCAGTAATCAGCACGGCGGCAGAGATACCCAGTAGTCGCATCACCTGCAGCACGAGGACAAGCAGCGCCAGGCCAAGCAGGAGCTTGCCAATCACGTCGAGTAAGAACGTGCGGTCCTTCTTCTCCAAACCGGGCAGCAAACGTTCGCCGTAGAGATCGGGTTGCGCCTCGATCACTCCCTTCCAGCGCAGAAGGGTCCAGGAGAACCCCACAACAGCGAAGAAGGAGCGGATACCAAGGCCGTCCCGGGGCAGATCAAGGACCTGGGGATCAAGAAGCTCGCCGATCCACCAGCCCAAGGACGCAAGCGCCCAGCTCATGCACACGCTCAGTCGACTGGCGAGCAGCAGATGGCGACGCAAAGACCCTGAACCGAACCGGCGAGCGATCAGATCAAGAGCGAACCAAATCAGCAGCGCACTGCTCAGCCCAATCAGCGGAATCTGCAAGTCAAAAGGAAGCGTCGTCACAACAGCAGGGCGATCGCGGGGGATTTCGGGACCCTACCAAGCGCAATCCGGCCTTAACTTGCCTCTCTCACCGCCCGATCCACGATGACGGTCCCCTCAAGCCAGCGTCTTCGCTGTGAGCTCTGCCAAGTTGAGATCGATTGCCAGCCCGGTCTGCCAGACCAAGTGCTCTTCAGTCGCGGCCCCGGCGGAACCCGGAGCAAGCTGTGGGCCAGGGTGTGCCAATACCTGACCACCGGGGAGCAGAAGGCGCGCTGCATCAACCAGGACCCAACACTGCGAGGGGATGAAAAACCTGGGGATCGTTATGAGGATCTACCGAGCATCGATCTGGGAGGAAATCAGAACTGATCCGATTCGTGCACACCCCGGCACGATGCGGTGGACACCGCCAGCGAGCCTGCCTAGACGTGCGGTAACGCGCACCCTTTCCGATGAAGCACTCCCTCCGGGCCACCGCCACTGGCCTGATGCTTCTCGCCTCGTTCGGCTTGCTGGCCTGTCAGAAGTCGCCGTCGTCTTCTCCTGACTCCTCAACAAACGCAGCGGGTGCGTCTGAGACTGTGTTCTCCACCGGCAAGCTTCGGGCTGTGGTCATCGGCCAGCAGCTTCCTTTTGTCACCACCACCGAGACGGGTGATGACGGCCTCTCCTTCATTGTGCTGGAGGCGATCCGCGACCAACTCAAAACGGCCGCTGAGACCAAGGCTGACAACGTGAGCTTGGAAACGATGACGGCCAGCTCGGTGGACGAGGGCCTCAACAAGATTCGCAATGG
Source organism: Synechococcus sp. BS55D (assembly GCF_004332415.1). Lineage (NCBI taxonomy): Bacteria > Bacillati > Cyanobacteriota > Cyanophyceae > Synechococcales > Synechococcaceae > Synechococcus > Synechococcus sp. BS55D. The sequence continues at coordinate 99,877 of NZ_PHQT01000004.1, read as the reverse complement.
TGAAGCCGATATCGCCTGCGGTGTGGGTTTCTCCTGGGAGCGCCAGAAGACCCTTAACTACACCCTCCCCTTCGCCACCAGCGGCATCCGCGTGCTGGCACCGGCCGGCATCGATGGCACACCCGACAGCCTTAAGGGTCAGACCATCGGCGTTGTGAAGGACAGCGTTGCGGCCTCGATCCTGGCCAACTCCGTGGATGACGCCTCCCTTCAGGCTTTCGACACTCCCTCAGAGGCTCTGGAAGCGCTGAAGAGCGACAAGGTGAGCGTGCTGGGTGGCGACACGCTCTGGCTACGCGCCAACCAGAAAACAACGGCCCCTGATAGCAATCTGGTTCCAGCCCTCCCCTATGCCCGAGCGAGCGTGGGCTGCGTGGTCACCGATGCCACCCCTCACCTCCTCAACGTGAGCAACCTTGCCATCGGCCGGCTTCTGCAGGCCTACATCAATAACGACACCGACGTGCGCAAGGAAATCAACCGCTGGGTGGGTCCTGGCAGCAGCATTGGTCTCAAAGACGAGCAGATCAGCACTTTCTTCAGGATCGTGCTGGCCACGGTCGCCGAGATCACCCCTAACAACTAACGCCTTCCCACCGCCGACCCACCCCGATCGATCCAGGACCCATGAACAAAACCACCCTCCTCAGCCTCGTGACCCTGCTCAGCGCGGCGGGCGTCATGCAGCAAGCCAGCCATGCCAGCGTCCACGTCAACCCAGACCGGAGCCTTCAGCTCGAGCAACGGATCGAATTGATCCGACAGACGGCCTGGCAGGCACTTGATGAAGCAGCTCCACAGCACCCGGACCTCGCCCGTGCCTGGGGCAACGGTGGTGGTCGTGCCTGGGGCAACGGCGGTCGTGCTTGGGGTAACGGAGGTGGTGGCTTTGCCAATGGTGGTGGCGGCGGTTTCGCCAATGGCTACCGCGGTGGTTTCGCGAACTGGTGAACAACGCAGAATTCGGCCCGATCGGGCTGTTGGTGATCCAGGCCACCTCTCTGTGCAACCTGGACTGCAGTTACTGCTACCTACCGGACCGGCAAAAACGGAAGATTTTTGATCTCGAGTTGCTACCGACCCTGCTCGAGCGGATCTATGAGAGTCCCTTCTGGGGCCCCCAGCTGTCCATCCTCTGGCATGCGGGGGAGCCTCTCACCCTGCCCACCGGTTACTACGACGAGGCCACGGCGATCCTCCGGCGTCACACCGCTGATCTCCAGGCCCAGGGTGTGGTGATTGAGCAGCACGTTCAAACCAATGCCACGCTGATCAATGCCGACTGGTGTGATTGTTTTCGGCGCAATCAGATCGTGGTGGGCGTGAGTATTGACGGGCCCGAAGACATTCACGACGCCCACCGTCGCTTCCGCAACCAGCGGGGATCTCATGCCCTGACGATGAAGGGAATCAAGACTCTGCAAGCGCATGAGATTCCCTTTCATGCCATCGCAGTGATCACCAGCGCTGCCATGGAGGATCCTGAACGGGTCTACCGCTTCTTCCGTGATCAGGGCATTCACCACATCGGCTTCAACGTGGAGGAGCAGGAGGGCGTGAATACCAAGTCATCCATGCAGGGTCAAAGTCGCGAAAAGCAATATCGATCCTTTCTGAGCCACTTCTGGGACTGCAATCGTCGCGATGGTTTCCCAATCCACTTGAGGGAATTCGATCAAGTTCTAGGGATGATCCAGGGGGAGCAACGCCTGCTTCAGAACGAGATGAATCGTCCCTACGCCATTCTCAGCGTTGACGCCCAAGGCAACTTCTCCACCTTCGATCCGGAACTGCTCTCCGTCGAAACAGAGCGCTACGGACTGTTCAATCTGGGCAACATCCGTGAGGTGTCATTGGAGGCTGCCGCCTCATCAAGCACCTTCCAGCGATTGCTTGCCGACATGCGCTCAGGCATGAGTCGCTGCCTGAAAACCTGTGACCACTACGGGTTCTGCGGTGGCGGCAATGGAAGCAATAAGTATTGGGAACACGGCACTCTCGATGCCAGCGAAACCTGTTCCTGCCGCTTCTCCAGTCAGATTCCCGTGGACGTGGTGCTGGAGCGGCTGGAGCTTGAGAGTGCCACCAGCCCCTGACGCACTCGCTCCACTCCCCACAACCAAAGAGAGACCATGCCGATCCAGACAGGACGGACCACTGCCATCCTCTGCTGCACCGCGATCTCCAGCGCGCTCTCGATGGCTCCCCAAGCCCATGCCGGCTGTTCCTTCCTGATGCCGGTCGGGGGCAATGGCAACGGTCCTCAGCCCTACATCATCAAGAAACAGGTTGAACGCCCCAAAGGCTTGGTGGGAAAGGCAGTCGGACGCACGAACTGGAACACTGATTTCGTCGTCAACCGGCCTTATCGAAGCTTCAAGCTCTTCTTCACGGCAGATTCCACCGATGGCAACCCGGGTGCCTATCCAATCGAGGCCTATCTGAAATTCACAGACGGAAGCAACCTTCGGGTGGTGCAGCAATCCATGAAGCCCCCCACGGGCACCGGTGCCCAGTTCGGTCCATTCGCAGTGCCGTCCGACAAGGCCGTGAGTCAGGTGAATTTCAGAATCGGCGCTAACAGTGATCCAGGAGCCACCGGCTTCAGCTACCGAATCTCTGTGCAGGGTTGCAACTGAACGCTGCCTCTCGGCTGCACTTCGGCTCTGTGAACCACCATCGCCTACATTTGACACAGGCCTGGTGAGTACCTCTCTCCGGGAGGGTGATCACAGCATCAACCATCGGGCCTGAGCCCGAGTCACCCTCTCGCCGAGCCCTTGCCCCATCCACTCCTGCCTGACATCACTGCCGTTGCTGCAAGCACAGCTGCAGCGCACGGTTTTGAGCTGGCAGACATTCAGATCCTCACCCACCTGCAACCCATGACGGTGCAGGTACAGATTCGTCGCGGAGATGGTTCTGACGTCTCACTTGATGACTGCGCAGGCTTCAGTGGACCCATGGGAGAAGCACTTGAGTCGCAGGCTCTGCTCACCGAGGCGTATGTTCTGGAGATCAGCAGCCCTGGCATCGGGGATCAGCTCCAGAGCGATCGGGACTTCCAGACGTTCCGCAGCTACCCGGTTGAAGTCCTCTATCGCGATGACGAAGGCAGGGAGCAACGGCAACAAGGCTCCTTGCTCGAACGCAACGACGACCACGTGCAGGTGAATGTGCGGGGACGCATCAAACGCATTTCCAGACCCTCTGTGATCTCCGTTCAACTCATCAGCCCCACCGGCTGAATCCCCTCCACCCACTCGCTCGCTCTTTTTTTCTTCTCGAAATCCCCCGATGGCTCTCGTCCTTCTCCCTGGCCTTACCAACCTGATCGATGACATCAGCGAGGAGAAAAAACTCCCCCCTCAGGTGGTGGAAGCGGCCCTGCGTGAAGCTCTGCTGAAAGGCTACGAGCGCTATCGACGCACCCTCTACCTGGGCATCAGTGAAGACCCTTTCGATGAGGAGTACTTCAGCAACTTCGATGTTGCCCTCGACCTTGAGGAGGAGGGCTACCGGGTTCTGGCCAGCAAGATCATTGTCGAAGAAGTGGAAAGCGAAGACCACCAGATCGCCCTTGCCGAAGTGATGCAGGTGACCGATGACGCTCAGGTGGGCGACACCGTGGTGCTCGATGTCACCCCTGAGAAGGAAGACTTCGGTCGCATGGCGGCAGCCACCACAAAGCAGGTTCTTGCCCAGAAACTCCGAGATCAGCAACGGCGCATGATCCAGGAGGAATTCGCTGATCTGGAGGATCCCGTCCTCACCGCCCGAGTGATCCGCTTCGAGCGTCAGTCGGTGATCATGGCCGTGAGCTCGGGCCTAGGCCGACCGGAGGTTGAAGCTGAGTTACCCCGCAGGGACCAACTGCCCAACGACAACTATCGAGCCAATGCCACCTTCAAGGTCTTCCTGAAGGAAGTCAGTGAAGTACCCCGTCGTGGTCCCCAGTTGTTCGTGAGCCGCGCCAACGCCGGACTCGTCGTTTACCTCTTCGAGAACGAGGTTCCTGAGATCCAGGAGGGATCGGTGCGGATCGTGGCGGTGGCCAGAGAAGCCAATCCCCCATCCCGTTCCGTTGGCCCGCGCACGAAGGTCGCCGTTGACAGCATCGAACGGGAAGTGGATCCCGTCGGCGCCTGCATCGGTGCCCGAGGCTCCAGGATTCAGCAGGTGGTCAACGAACTGCGCGGCGAAAAGATCGATGTGATCCGCTGGTCAGCTGACCCCAGCCAGTACATCGCCAATTCCCTCAGCCCTGCTCGGGTTGAAGTGGTGCGACTGGTGGATCCTGAAGGACAGCATGCGCACGTGTTGGTTCCCCCGGATCAGCTGAGTCTTGCCATCGGGCGCGAAGGCCAGAACGTCCGTCTGGCGGCCCGTCTGACGGGTTGGAAGATCGACATCAAGAACTCCACCGAATACGACCAGGCGGCAGAGGATGCGGTTGTGTCTGAGCTGATTTCCCAACGGGAAGAAGAGGAAGCCCTCCAGCGCGAAGCCGAAGAGCGCCTCGCCGCTGAACAGGCAGCCCGAGCTGCCGAGGATGCACGCCTGCGCGAGCTGTATCCCCTGCCCGAGGATGATGAGGACAACGACCCCGATGCCTCCTATGAAGACGTTGCCTTAGTCGATGGCGTCGACGACGCCCAGGCCGTGAGCGAAGAGGACGGAGCCCGGTGAACATCGATCGCCCCATCCTGCGACGGTGTGTCGCCTGTCGCCAGTTGCTCGATCGTCGCCAGCTCTGGCGCGTGGTACGCGACCATCAGGATGGGGTTCTCTTGGACGCAGGGATGGGCCGATCCGCCTACCTCTGCCCCCAGGAGGCCTGTCTGGAAGAGGCACGCCGCCGCAAACGACTGCAAAAAGCCCTGCGTTGCCAGGTGCCCGACAGCGTTGTGGAGGTGCTGCAGGAGCGGCTCACCCTTCAACGGGATACGGCCGCTGAGGCAAGATGACCATTGGCCCCACCTGGGTGGAGCCCCGGGGCACACCGTGCCCTGACCGACCGGAGACCTGACCTGAATGACCAGCAGCGGCAAAGTCAGAATTTATGAGCTGTCCAAGGACTTGGGCCTGGACAACAAGGACGTGCTGGATGCTGCTGAAAAGCTTTCCATTGCGGCGAAGAGCCACAGCAGCTCGATCAGTGATGGCGAGGCAGCAAAGATCCGCTCATTGCTGAAGCAGGGCAGCAAGCCTGCACCGGCAGCACCTGCGAAACCGGCTCCAGGCAAGGCGATCCTTTCCGTGCGGAAAGCGGACAGCCCCAGCGCCAAGCCTGCGCAGCCGGCAGGAGATGCGGCAAGCCCAAGCCGCCCCGCCGCTCCGCGCCAACCAGCCCCCCCGGCGAAGCCAGTGGTGCAGCAGAAGCCCGTGGTGGTGAAGCCAGGGGTGCAGAAACCCACGAGTCCGAAGCAGCCTGTGGCCCGCGAGCCCCAGGCCAAGCCAGCTGCTGCGCCAACACCCCGTCCTCAGGTGGTGAAACCTGCGGTGAGCGCACCTCCGGCACGCCCCAGTGCCCCTGCGAGCAAGCCGGTTTCGAACACACGGCCGGCGACACCAAGTCCTCGCCCTGCGGTTCCTTCCCCCAGACCTGTCCAAAACCAAAGTGGTGCTCCCAGTGCTGGGCGGCCTGCCGCACCCGCACCGGTGAAGCGCACCACGGCGCCGCCCCAGCGTCCGGTGGCCAAACCGGAATTGGTGGGCCGCCCCCAGCCTGCCCGCGGAGCCAATCCTCCCGGCAATGCCCAGGGAAATCCCCCCATGCGTCCGCCGGCGCAGCGCCCTGGCGTCAGTCCCCGACCTATCGCCGCCAGCAGCCAAAACCAACGACCGGCAACGCCCGCACGCCCCAGCGCCCCCCAGCGACCGACTCCTGCCAGAGCAGGTGGACCCGGTGCTGGACGTCCTGGGCCATCCCGTCCCGGCCAGCCCCGTTCTGGCGGTGGTCTCGAGCTGGTCGGCAAGCCGATCCGACGCGATGGGGCCGGCCCAGGCGGACGCGATGGCGGCGGACGCCCGTCGGCACCGATTCGCCCCGGAGCTCCTGGCGGCATGCGCAAGCCAGTGGCCCCTGGCGAGCTCATGCAACTTCAGAAGCCGTCTGGGCGTCCTGGGGCACCCCCGCCCCGTCGACCCGACGGCACGCCGGTTGCACCGCGTGGAGGAACGGACGGTGACAGCAAAGCCACTCCTCCCGTGGCTCGGCCCACCGCTCAGCCACCTTCAGCGCCTCGACGTCCTGGTTACAGACCAGCCCCGGGTGCTGGAGGTCAGCGCCGACCCGGTCGCCCCGACTGGGATGACAGCGCCAAGCTGGAAGCTCTGCGCAGCCGCTCTCCTCAGAAGCAGCGTCAGAAGGTTCACATCATTGGTGAAAACGATGATGCGTTGACGGCGGAAACCGGTGGTTACGCCGGTGAACAGCAGGCCATGGTCCTTTCGGCCAGCCTGGCCCGTCCGGCCAAACCCAAAGCGCAGCAGAAAGCCGCAGCCAAGCCGGTGGCGGCCATGCGGAAACGCAAAAAGGAAACCACCCGTCAGCGCCAACGGCGCCGGGCGATGGAACTGCGTGCAGCGCGAGAAGCCAAGCAAGTTCGCCCGGAGATGCTGATCGTTCCGGAGGACAACCTCACGGTGCAGGAACTGGCCGACATGCTCAGTGTCGAGAGTTCCGAGATCATCAAATCCCTGTTCTTCAAGGGGATCATCGCCACGGTCACACAAACCCTCGATATGCCCACGATCGAGACGGTGGCCGAAGAGTTCGGTGTGCCGGTTCTCCAAGACGACGTGGAGGAGGCCGCAAAGAAGACGGTCGAGATGATCGAGGAGGAGGATCTCGCCCACCTGATTCGCCGCCCTCCCGTGGTCACCGTCATGGGTCACGTGGACCACGGCAAAACAAGCCTGCTCGACGCCATTCGCAAAGCGAGGGTGGCCGCAGGCGAAGCCGGAGGCATCACCCAGCACATCGGTGCTTACCAGGTGGAGATCGAACACAGCGGAGAGCCCCGCAAGATCACCTTCCTCGACACGCCTGGCCACGAGGCATTCACCGCCATGCGGGCCCGAGGCACGAAGGTGACTGACGTTGCTGTCCTGGTGGTTGCTGCCGATGACGGCGTCCGCCCCCAGACCCTAGAAGCGATCAGCCATGCACGGGCCGCTGAGGTCCCGATCGTGGTGGCGATCAACAAGATCGACAAAGAAGGAGCATCTCCCGACCGGGTGAAGCAGGAACTCTCGGAACAGAACCTGCTAGCCGAGGAATGGGGCGGTGATGTGGTGATGGTGCCCGTGAGCGCGATCAAGGGCGAGAACATCGACAAGCTGCTCGAGATGATCCTCCTGGTCACCGAAGTGGAAGACCTGCAGGCCAACCCCGATCGCCTGGCTAAGGGCACCGTGATCGAGGCGCACTTGGACAAAGCCAAGGGTCCTGTGGCCACACTGCTGATTCAGAACGGCACCCTGCGTACGGGTGATGTGGTCGCGGCTGGGCCTGTATTGGGCAAGGTGCGCGCCATGGTCGATGACGCCGGGCATCGTCTCAAGGAAGCAGGGCCCTCCTGTGCGGTCGAGGCCCTGGGCTTCAGCGAAGTGCCGACAGCTGGTGATGAGTTCGAGGTTTATCCCGACGAAAAATCCGCCCGCGCCGTTGTGGGCGATCGCGCCTCCGATGCCCGCGCCACACGGCTGGCCCAGCAGATGGCGTCCCGTCGTGTGTCGCTTGCCGCAATGTCCGGGCAAGCCAGTGAGGGCGAGCTCAAGGAGCTCAACCTCATCCTCAAAGCCGACGTTCAGGGCAGCGTGGAAGCGATTCTCGGGTCGCTCGAACAGCTACCGAAGGACGAAGTCCAGGTGCGAGTGCTGCTGTCAGCTCCCGGTGAGATCACCGAAACCGACGTGGATCTCGCTGCCGCATCGGGCGCGGTCATCGTGGGCTTCAACACCTCCATGGCATCTGGTGCCAAGCGCGCTGCCGATGCCACTGGTGTTGACGTCAGGGACTATGACGTCATCTACAAGCTGCTGGAGGACATCCAGATGGCGATGGAGGGCCTGCTCGAACCAGAAATGGTCGAGGAGCCCCTGGGCGAAGCGGAAGTGCGTGCCGTCTTCACGATTGGCAAGAGCGCCGTGGCCGGTTGCTACATCACCACGGGCAAGCTCCAACGCAACTGCAAGGTTCGTGTCCATCGCGGCAAGGAAATTGTCTTTGCGGGCGATCTCGACTCTTTGCGTCGCAACAAAGACGATGTCAAAGAAGTCGCCACGGGCTTCGAATGCGGCATCGGCTGTGATCGCTTTGCGAATTGGGAGGAGGGCGACCGTATTGAAGGCTTCAAGATGGTTACCCAGCGCCGAAAACTCAGCACCTGATCACCACCCCGCCACTGCCGACCGTGAGTTCCCGCAGCGAGCCACTGCTCTGGCTTCAGCTCCTTGCCATCGGGGCCATCCCGTTGGAGCTGATCCTTTTGCAGCTGGTGCTCGCCGGATCGGATCTTGGTCCCGTGCCTGTGCTGGAACGGCTCTTGACTTGGGCACTTGGGGCCTTGGCCCCTGCGGTTCTGCTGTGGCGCCAGCCAGCTGACTGGGGATCCCTGCTGTTGGTCCGCATCAGGCCAGACTCCCGCAGCCGCGTTCAGCGTCAACTCAGCAGCCTGCAAAGCAGCCCTCTGATCCGTGTACTGGCTGCCAGTGGAGTCCTGGTGCTTCTCTTCCTGTTCCGGTGGATTGACAGCTCGGCCGTGCTGGTTCGAGACCTCTCCCCCCTGGCAGGCAGCAGCCGACTGACCTGTCTATTAGTCGCCATCCCAATCCTGGCGATGCTGCTCTGGCAGTGGCAGCAATTGATCCAAGCAATCTGGCTTCTGACCTGCGATCCCAATGCACTGGATGCGGTCAGCCCTATGGATGACAACGAATTTCAGACCCGCAGGCTCTCCGTCGGCCTGGGTCTACTGCGCTTGGAGAACCTCCACTGGGACGTGCAGATCGCCGCCACTGCGGCGGCGAATGCTTCAGACGCCGCGGTCTCGATCGAACCAGAGCAGGCTGCCGAAGAGGACAACAGCTCCAATCTGAATTCCGAGGTCACTGAGACCAACATCCCCACCGGCACTGCCCCGGAAGCCCATGACGAAAAGTCCGAGCCCACCGGAAGCGAAGAAAGCAAGCCAGAGGAGTCGCCGAAGACCCCGCCAGGGAGTGCGTGATTCCCTGAGAAGTCGCTCCTTGAGGTCAGGGTCGAGGGATGTCCTGGAGTTCTGACCCAACCGTCAAAAGCGCTGCAGCTTCAAATGTTAAGTTCCTGTTGTCGCCGATGTAGCTCAGCCGGTAGAGCAACGCTTTCGTAAAGCGTGGGTCGCCTGTTCAAGTCAGGTCATCGGCTTCACCCCAATGGCGCCGGATGCGTCGTCCAAGCTCTCGGGCAAGACCAGACTGATGACGCTGGTACTGGAGTGTCATGAAAAGCAGCGTGGTCGAGCCGCTGAAACGACTGGAGGAGCTGCACAGAAGTTACCGGCGGGATGCTGCGCTCGATGAGGTCTTCATCGTTCTCACCATTGGAGCCAGCTTGATTGCCACCCTCGGATTGCTTGCGAATAGCGCTGCTGTGGTCATCGGCGCCATGGTGGTTGCTCCCTGGATCATGCCCATCCGATCCGGAGCCTTTGCCATCCTGCTCGGCGACGCACGTCTGCTGAGCCGTGCCCTGCGCACGCTCTTCATCGGTGTATTGACCACCACGGTGATGGCAGCCCTGCTGGGCAGCAGCGTGGGGCTGCCTCAGTTTGGAAGCGAAGTGGCGGCGCGAACTGCGCCCAATCTGCTTGACCTAGGCATTGCCCTTGTAGCCGGTGGTTTGGCCACCTATGCGAAGTTGCGCAGCGATGCCGTCAGTTCCCTGGCGGGCACGGCGATTGCTGTGGCTCTGGTCCCACCGATCTGCGTGATGGGCCTGCTGATCTCCCATCAGCGCTGGAGTCTGGCCAGTGGCGCTGGCCTGCTTTTCGCCACAAACCTGATGGGCATCCTCACCGGCGGGCTTGTGCTCATGGCCTGGAAGGATCCGGTGCTGCGTCAGCAGCTTCGCCGCAGCCGTCTCAGTGCTGCGAACTTCGCGCTCACCGGTTTGTTGCTGATTCCGCTTGGTAGCAGCTTCATCAACCTGCTGGGTCGTGCAAGACAAAACAACACCCGCGACGCGATCCGCTCCACGATTCTTTCCTTTCTGCGCCGCGAAACTCTGACCTTTGGCGATCAACAGAACGTCGATCTCGAGCGACTCGACATTGACTGGGGGCGCAACCCTCCAGTGATTCGCGCACTAGTGCGCGTCACCGATCCAAGACTGCCCACCTTCAAACAGGTTTCAGCAGTGCAGGACGAGATCAACAAAAGACAATCGCTTCGTTTTCAGCTGGTAGTGCAACGTACGGCGGTTGATGTCGTCGGTCCGGAGGAAGCACCCAACGAGAACAACTCCAAAGCGAGCAACCTCTTGCCATCTGACCAGCAACCTGATGTTCTGCCAAAGTTGACTGCCCCGCCAACTCTCGACGAGACCACTGATTAAGGGTATCGGGGCATCGAGATGCCAGCGAATGCCGTTTCAAGACTGGAGCTGGTGGTCGAAATGCTCCGCACAGTGTTCACCACAAAACCAGGCATGGGTAATGCCTGGCTGTCGATGCGGCATTTCTGCCTTCACTTCTACAGCCAGTCCACAAACTTTTCGCCACCACCTCGGAAAGCTGCTGTGGCGATGACATTCAGACGATGCTTCTATCCTTTGCGAACAAGGACTAAAACCAAGGAGCACACAACAAAAAGCCCCCTCCGAGGAGGGGGCTTTCCGGTTCAGTTGATCTGAACCTGTTGTTGATTCCAGATCAACCGATGGCGGGAGCTTGCAGAGCCACGGGGGTGGACTCAGCAGCAGCCAGGTCGAGGGGGAAGTTGTGAGCGTTGCGCTCGTGCATCACTTCCATGCCGAGGTTGGCACGGTTCAGCACATCAGCCCAGGTGTTCAGGACGCGGCCCTGACCATCAAGGATGGACTGGTTGAAGTTGAAACCGTTCAGGTTGAAGGCCATGGTGCTGACGCCCAGGGCGGTGAACCAGATGCCGACCACAGGCCAGGCAGCCAGGAAGAAGTGAAGGCTGCGGCTGTTGTTGAAGGAGGCGTATTGGAAGATCAGGCGACCGAAGTAACCGTGGGCAGCCACGATGTTGTAGGTCTCTTCCTCTTGGCCGAACTTGTAGCCGTAGTTCTGGGACTCGCTCTCAGTGGTCTCGCGGACCAGGGAGGAGGTCACCAGGGAGCCGTGCATGGCGGAGAACAGGGAGCCACCGAACACACCAGCCACACCCAGCATGTGGAAGGGGTGCATCAGGATGTTGTGCTCAGCCTGGAACACCAGCATGAAGTTGAAGGTGCCGGAGATGCCGAGGGGCATGCCGTCAGAGAAGGAACCCTGACCGAAGGGGTACACCAGGAACACAGCAGAAGCAGCAGCCACAGGAGCGCTGTAAGCAACGCAGATCCAGGGGCGCATGCCGAGGCGGTAGGAGAGTTCCCACTCGCGGCCCATGTAGCAGAAGATGCCGATCAGGAAGTGGAACACAACCAGCTGGTAAGGACCGCCGTTGTAGAGCCACTCATCGAGGGAGGCAGCTTCCCAGATGGGATAGAAGTGCAGGCCGATGGCGTTCGAAGAAGGAACAACAGCACCAGAGATGATGTTGTTGCCGTAGATCAGGGAGCCGGCAACGGGCTCACGGATGCCGTCGATGTCGACGGGGGGAGCTGCGATGAAGGCAACGATGAAGCAGGTGGTGGCAGCCAGCAGGGTGGGGATCATCAGCACACCGAACCAGCCCACGTAGAGGCGGTTGTTGGTGGAGGTGACCCACTCGCAGAAGGACTGCCAGCCATTGGCGCCGGAGCGCTGCTGAATGGTGGTGGTCATGAGAACGGGAAACGAAGCTCCGAAGAGCGGTTACGGAAGGGCAGGGATGCCCTGCCAGAAACGACTGTAACGGAACATTGAGCTGTGAGTGCTCCCGTTCATGAAGAAGGGCAAGGGCTTCAGGATCACTTAAGGTTCTTAAGTCAAGTCTCTGGAGACTCAAGTGGTTCTGATTCGCTGGCTTCATGCCGGGCGACGTCTCGAGGAGACCGTTCCTGTCGAACGAGCGCGTCACAGACGCCATGAGCTCGAAGCCCAGGGGGCTGTCATCTACTGGAGCGAGCGACTGGTCAACCCGCAGTAACCACGCAGACTGGGGGCACCAATCCTTTGTCCATGCTCAGCAGAGCCTGTGCCAAAACTCAAATCCGTGTCGCCCCCCTGGTCGGTCTCACGGGCCTAGCACTGGCCTTGCTTGGGCTCAGCGCCTGTCAAAGGCAATCGCAACCGCACAAAGCAGGCCAACAGGCTGAAGCGATCAATCGTCTGGAGTTACGCCTCGAGCAACTGGAGCGACGGCTTGCCCAGCAGGGTGCTCAACCGGGCGACCCGAATCGCAAAGCTCCCGCCGGCCCTGTGAAATCACTCACCCTGCGCCTCGGCACGGTGGATGATCGCCTGAGGATCTACTGGGCCGATGGCAGCACAAGCGATCTGCCCTGCACCAAGGAACAGGCCACCTGGGCCTGCGGGTAGGCCATCCCCCCCAAGGCGAACGGTCGTACCCAGACACAGCTTGGTCATCAGCCAGTCAGATGACGATCGCCCTGCCCAAGCATCATCGGGACCATGAACCAGACACGAACGCTCCACTTCGCCACAGGCCTGCTCCTTGGCCTGGCGGCCCTCAGTCCTGGCGCCCTGAACGCTCAGAGCAGCAGCTCGCTTCCCCTCGCTCAAACCAAGGCCGCAAACCTGGCCCGAATGCGAGCGGAATCCCTCAACGGGGGGCTGTCCCGATACAGGGCAGCCGGCTGCATGTACGAAACCGGGGCGCCCACTTGCCTTGTCTCCCGATCCACCCAGGGGTTTCTCTTCCGCTTTAAGGGGGGTGCACCGGGCTGGCAACAGCAGGTTCCAGCCAATCCCTCATTGGAAACTGAGGTTCTGGTCTCCCGCAGCGGAGACAGCATCGTGGCAGTTCCTTACAACGGTCCTCTGCGCTGAACCAGGTTCACTCTGATCCGGATCGGGCGCGCGTTATTGCCTTGAGTTGACAGCCGAGAGGAGTCGAACAATCAATGAGGGGGAGATCCTCACATCACCCATGGGTTTCCGTCTTCTCTCAGCCTCACTTGCTCTCAGCGGCGCGTCTTTGCTCAGCCTCTCCGCTCCGGTTCAGGCACAGGCCCCTGTGCCAGCCTCCCAGGTGCGTGCCCTGAACTTGGCTCGCAACACCGTTGTGAACCAGAACGGTGGTCTGAGCGCGTACCGGCCGCAGCCCTGCATGTTCAACACAGCCGGAGGGGGCGGACAGTGCCTGATTAGCAACAACAGCCAGGGCTACACCTTCCGCTTCCTTGGCGGCAAGCCCGGCTGGCCGGAGAACGGAAGTCAGCCCACCACCGAATCCGAAATCCAGATCGCCCCTGATGGCCGCAGCGTGGTTCAGGTGATTTACAACGGCTCCCCGCGCTGATCGCTCATCAGCAGAGCCCTGAGCGCCCCTGGTCCCGATGGGTCCAGGGGCCACCGTTCCCTGCTGGTGAAACTGAAGGCGATCGCTTTTTCGGCATAGGCCGCTTCATTGATGAATACCGGCACCACCCCATCCGGGCCTCCATGGCGGATCACCTCGCCATCGGCACGCAAGAACAGAGGATCACCAAGACGCAGCGGGTGCCAATCCCGGCCTTGAAGCTGTGGATGAATGCAGGCATCAGGGCGACCGGCTGGATCGCGGGGAACGTCAATGCTGCCGAGATGTCGATGCACCACCAGATCGGATGGGGTGATCAGTAAGCCGTGAGCAGCTTCATGGGTCACATCGAAGGCTGCCTGGAGTACGAGCCGGGTCTGTTCGACGACGCGGGCAGAGCGAACACCCTGGGGCACAGGGCCGATCTCAACGACCAGTCCGCAAGGCCAGCGCTCCACCAGAAAGCCCTGCTGAGCCTGATCACCCTCATGCAGATACACCGGCAACCCCAGCCGCTCCTGCAGCGCCGCTGCCAAGGTCAGATCAGCCGGGCGGCGCCCATAGACCACCAGCGAGGTCCCCATCGCAGCCGTCGTGCTGTGCAGATCGAACACCAGGCTGCAGGGCAAAGACCCAGAGCTCCCATAGGCAGCCATGAGCTCCCGGGCCCGGCGGACCTCCAGGGGGACATCCTGCGGGGCTGAGGAGAAAGATTCCGGGACCAGACCCAACCATTCGGGTCGGAAGCTGCGATTGAGGTCACGATCCACGTAGCGCCTGGCAAGTCGGCAGGCCTCGGGGTTGCCAAGCACCGTCTCGACCTGCAGCCCCCTGCGATCAAGCAAGTCTGGATGCGTCTCCCATTGCTCGAGCAGCCATGGACCGTTGATCTCATTGCCGTGGGTGCCCGCGACCACCAACACTCGAGGGGCTGCCATGCACCACCAGCCAGGACCTCCAGCCTGGCGGAGGATGGAATGAAAGGAAAGCGCCATGGCCGTTCCCCCGCTGATCGTTGCCACTGCTCGCGCGGGTTGGCACTGGCAATGGCAACGCCTGATGCAAGGACTCGCCCCAGCCGACGCAGAAGGTCACTACCGCAGGCCCGCGAGCGACCGCCATGACGTGGTTCTACCCGAGGCCAGCGACCTGCTTGCCCGCAACGATGAGACCCGAGCGCGACTGATCATCGGCCGCAGCTGTCCATGGGCCCATCGCACCTGGCTCATTCATCAGCTGCGGCAGCTGCAGCCGAGTCTTGAGCTGGTGATCGCTAAAGCCGATCACCTGAAAGGGCGATGGAGCCTGGAACCGGCCTGGCTGGGCTGCGACAGCCTGCAGGCTCTGTATCAACACTGCGGCTGCAGTCCCAGACACCGAGCCACAGTGCCGGCCCTCGTTGATCCATGCCAGTCAGCAACCCATGAACCGGCTCTGCTTGGCAATGACAGCGCCGAACTCAGCGTGGCGCTAGCGCGCTGGCCGGCCCCCCAAGGAGCTCCTGATCTAGCCCCGGAGCCGCTTCTGGAGAGCATCGAAATCTGGCAGCAACGACTGCAGCCAGCGGTCAATGACGGGGTCTATCGCTGTGGATTCGCCCGCAGCCAGCAGGCCTATCAGGACGCCAGTGAGGCTCTCTTCCAGGCCTTGAAAACCGTGGAATCTGCCCTCAAAACTGGAGGGGGTCCCTGGCTGTGCGGCGAGGCGCTGACCCTGGCTGACGTGCGTCTCTTCCCAACAATGATTCGATGGGAAATGGTGTACGCCCCCCTGTTCGGATGCACGGCCCAGCCCCTATGGACCCTGCCGGCACTCTGGGAGTGGCGACAACGCTTCTTCCAGCTGCCAGGAGTAGCCGCCACCTGTGATGCCCACGCCTGGCGGCAGGATTACTTCGGAGCCCTCTTCCCACTCAACCCTGGGGGCATCATTCCAGCCGGCGAGGACTTGAGCAGACTGGTCATGGCCCAGCCCCCCACCTGCCCATGATCTCCTCCACCGCCAACGGTGAACAAACAACGTTCGAGGGGGTCTATGGCATCTACCAGATCACCGAGCGTGATGCGAAGGAAGTGCAGCGTTATCGCTTCTGTCTCCTGATCTGCGCCATCAGCTTCACGGCAGCCATGGGGCAATGGGCCCTGCTGGGCCCACGCCACGCAGGCCTCTGGCTCCTGCCAATGGCCACCAGTCTGGGACTGGCCCTGAGCTGGATTCACATCTACCTGCGCAGCCTGCATCGAGCTCTGCAGATCCTCTGGGGCCTGGGATGCTTTGGGCTTCTGGTTTGGATGTGGCGAAGCGGTTCCGAGCCCATGCTCCAGGTCGCGGCGCAGCAACCACTCTGGATCTGGCTGATCGGTCCTCTGTTCGCCGCCCTCACTGGGGTGGGTTTCAAAGAGTTCTTCTGCTTCCGCCGGCCGGAAGCGATCGGACTCACCCTGCTGCTACCCCTGGGACTACTCGGGCACCTGAGCGGACTGCTCTCAGAGGCGCTCACCGGCACTGTGATGACTCTGGCGGCCCTGCTGATGTTGGTCCTAGCGCTGCGCAAGTTTGGGGGCCCTGTTGCTGCCGATGTGGGGGATAAGAGCGTGTTTGCTTATCTGGAAGCACAACGGATGGCCTCAAGCGCGTGAGTCTGATCAGCCTGGTGGGGGCAGCGAAGGATTTCGGAATCCGCACCCTCTTCGCCGAGCTCACACTGCACGTGGCCGCGGGCGATCGGCTTGGCCTGATCGGACCCAATGGCGCGGGTAAATCGACCCTGCTGAAGGTGCTCGCCGGGATCGAACCACTCGGTGCTGGAGAACGACGCTGCTCGCCGCGATTGCGGATCGAACTGGTGGGCCAGGACAGTGCCGTAGAGCCCGGTCTCACCGTGCTCGAACAGGTGCTGGCTGGCTGCGGAGAAAAAAGGGAGCTCCTGCTGCGCTTCTCGGCGTTAAGCGAGGCTGTGGCTGAAGCACCCGAAGACAGTGCCTTGTTGGCTGAGCTGGGACAGCTCAGCCAACAGATGGATGAATCGGAAGCATGGGGCCTCGAACAGCAGTGCCAAGAGGTGTTGCAGCGCCTTGGTATCAGTGATCTCCATCGCCCAGTCGAAGACCTATCCGGCGGGTATCGCAAGCGGGTGGGTCTGGCATCGGCCCTGGTGGCCTGCCCGGATGTACTGCTGCTGGATGAGCCCACCAACCATCTAGATGCGGCAGCGGTGGAATGGTTGCAGTTATGGCTCGACCGCTATCCAGGGGCTGTGGTGCTCGTCACCCACGATCGCTATGTGCTGGATCGCGTCACGCGCCGGATGGTGGAGGTGGATCGAGGCGAAGCACGCAGTTACGACGGGAACTACAGCACCTATCTGCAGCGCAAGGCCGAAGAGGATGCAGCAGATGCCGCCTCCGCTGCAAAATTCAAAAGCGTTCTGCGCCGGGAGCTGGCCTGGTTGCGTCAGGGCCCGAAAGCTCGCAGCACCAAACAGAAAGCGAGGTTGCAACGCATCGAGGCGATGCGGGAAGCACCCTCCCGCCAGGCTCGGGCGCAGCTGGACATGGCCAGCATCAGCCGAAGGATCGGCAAGATCGCGATCGAAGCTGAGAACCTGAGGGTCACCGCCGATGGCCATCCCGACGGGCCTGTGCTGCTGGATGACTTCAGCTACAGCTTTAGCCCTGAGGACAGGGTCGGCATCATCGGCCCCAACGGAAGCGGCAAATCGAGCCTGCTGGACCTGATCGCCGGGCGCCGCGAACCCACCAGCGGCAGCCTGCGGCTCGGCGACACCGTGCACATCGGCTATCTCGACCAACACACCGACGCCCTCACCAGCGGACGTGGACTGGAGCGGAAGGTGATCGAATTCGTGGAAGAAGCTGCTTCGCGTATCGACCTGGGGGGCGAACAACTCAGTGCATCTCAGTTACTTGAACGCTTTCTGTTTCCTCCCGCCCAACAGCACAGCCCCATCAGCAAGCTCTCCGGAGGTGAGCGGCGGCGCCTCACCCTCTGCAGGCTGTTGATCCAAGCCCCCAATGTGCTGCTTCTTGATGAACCAACCAATGATCTCGATGTGCAGACGCTGAGCGTCCTCGAAGATCTCCTAGAGGACTTCCAGGGCTGCGTCGTGGTGGTCTCCCACGACCGCTATTTCCTCGACCGCACAGTGGATCGCCTGTTCTGCTTCGAGAACGGGCGCCTGCAGCGCTTTGAGGGAAACTACAGCGCCTTTCTCGATCAACGTCGGCAAGACGAGCGGTCAAGCGCAGGACAGCGCCAAACCAAGGACACCACCTCCACCCTGCGGCAGGAGAGCCAGACCAACGATTCAGCCCCGACTCCTCGACGGCGCAGTTTCAAGGAATCTCGAGAGCTGGAAGCTCTCGACCGGGAGCTTCCAGCTCTCGAAGCACGCAAAAGCAAATTGGAAGCCGCGCTGAGTAGCGGGACTGGAGAAGACCTCACCCGCCTGAGCGAGGAGCTGGCCGCATTGATCCAGCAGCTGGAGTCAGCCGAAGAGCGCTGGCTGGAACTCAGCGAACTGGCTCCATGAAAGAAGCTGTCTGCAACACAGGTGAACCGCTGCGCTTGCGCCGTCTGCGCTTGGGATGAGTCAGATCCTGGGAGCGAGATGGTGCAGGCCATTCACAGCAGAGAACAACCTGCGCCTGGCTCTGGCCCGCCACGGCCCAGGGGGCCGGGAGAACCCTCGCACCGGCAGCCTCAGCCAGCTTCATCGCCGTGGGCCTGTAGTCATCGAGAGAGCGATGCAGGGCCATCTGATCACCCATCCGTCTCAGGTAAAGGTCATGGGACCAGATCACCTGATTGTGTTCAAAGGCTTCACAGGCCTGCACGAGCGAGGCAAATCGCTGACTGACAAGCCCAGAAGGAGCGCATTGCTTCCATTCCAGGATTTCCAGAAACGTTAGTCCTGATCGCCATTGCCTCTGCTCCGAGAGATAGCAGAAGGCCTCAGGCCCATTGATCCAGAACATCCGCCCCTCCTCATCCATGAAGTGGCGGCCTTGACGATGCCTGATACGAACCATGCGCCCCCTTGCTCCCTACTGAGCTGGTAGCGCCAATGAGCGATCCCTGACAAGCATCCTGTTACGGAAAGGCAGTGGCACCCTTCCCCCGTAGCGCCATCGTGGATCAGCCGTATGGTGTGCACGTTGCCTGTGAGCGGCACCCAAAGACCGCAGATTCCATGAAATCCATCGACGAGCACATCCAAAAAGATCAATCGGAGATCGAGGCTGCCCGTGCCGAGGGGAACGAGGCCAAAGTGCGTCACCTGGAAGGTGAGCTCAAGGAGCTCAAGGACTACAAGGAACACCATCCCGGTGATAACCACGACCCCACATCCCTTGAGATGTATTGCGACGCCAACCCCGAGGCACCCGAGTGCCGGGTTTACGACGACTGATCAGAGCGTCAGTCCCTACTGAGGAATGATCGATGGCCTGCAGGATGCTGTCCCGCAGGCCTTTTCTTTGGCGTTTTCAGACTTCCTCGTCGTATTCGGCTGGGCTACCGGTGAGAGAGCAGACCACAGCTTCTTCGGCCTTCATCTCGCGCACTTCGGCGATCGGACGACCCATGCCCTGCAGGACGGCGATCTCCTCACGGGTCTGACAGCGGGCAATCACCCCACCTTCGGCATCGAAACAGGTGAAGAAGGTCATGCATCGAAAACGAGCTGCCCCCTTTATCGCCATGGATCCAGGGGGCCACAAGCATTGATGTCGGCGTGAACACCAGCACCAGGTTTCCGCCTAACAACCAGCTGTCTTAGATGCCCAGCTCTCGCCAGACCAGATCCAGGAGTTGATCCAGCCCCTGACCCATGGCCGCCGAAATCAAGTGCACTGGTCGACCGCTTTCACTTTGCAGCCGTTCCACCTGCTCAGCACGGGCCGCCTCATCATCCAGCAATTCCTGCTTGTTCAGCACCAGGATTCGTGGGCGATCCACGAGACCGTGGCCATAGGCCTCCAGCTCCTTCTCCACCACGCGAAGGTCACTGACCGGATCCTCTGAGCCCCCATCCACCAAATGGATCAGCAGTCGGGTGCGTTCGATGTGTCTAAGAAAATCATGGCCCAGCCCTGCTCCCTGGGCAGCACCAGCGATCAACCCGGGGATGTCGGCGAACACGGTGCCATCCCCTGTCGGACGTCGGACGACGCCAAGGTTGGGCACCAGAGTTGTAAACGGGTAATCGGCGATCTTGGGGCGAGCCGCTGAGAGCACGCTGATCAGAGTGCTCTTGCCTGCATTGGGCAATCCAATGATCCCCACCTCGGCCAACAGCTTCAACTCCAGCTGCAGGGGCCATTCCTCCCCATCGCGACCTTCAGTGCATTTCTCCGGCGCCCTGTTTCGGTTGCTGAGGTAGTGGGCGTTTCCAAGGCCACCGCGGCCACCAAAAGCCACCACCAATTGCTCGCCAGCAGTCGTGAGATCCCCCAGCAAGATGCCTGTGGTGAGGTGGCGAACCTCCGTACCGCATGGCACACGGATCACCAGGTCAATGCCAGAGGCACCGGTGCAGCGATTCGGACCGCCCCGCCGCCCATCCACCGCCGGGAAGAGGCGCTTGTATTTGAAATCGAGCAGGGTCTGGAGGTTGGCGTCTGCCTCGAGCACAACATTGCCGCCATTCCCCCCATCACCCCCTGAGGGGCCACCGGCCGGCACATATTTTTCGCGTCTGAAAGCGACGATCCCATCGCCGCCGCGGCCGCCCCGCACGGTGATGCGCGCCTGATCGATGAACTGCACAGCAACCCTCGGGCCTGGCCAACCATCAACCCTAGGATCGCGTCGAACGGGAGCACAGCGGTGGCCGGGGTTCGCTTCGAGGCGCTCAGCAAAACCTATCCCGGTAGGGGCGGTGGCGCTGGGGTGGAGGTGATCCGCCAGCTGGATCTCAGCATCGACGATGGCGAGTTCCTCGTGCTGGTGGGCCCCTCCGGTTGCGGCAAAAGCACCTTGCTCCGGCTGCTGGCAGGGCTCGACACCCCCAGCTCAGGCGAAATCCTCGTGGGGGATCGACCGGTCAGTCAGCTAAGGCCCTCCCAGCGGGACGTGGCCATGGTGTTTCAGAGCTATGCCCTCTACCCGCACCTGAGTGTGCGCGACAACCTGGGGTTCGGTCTCCGGCGCAGTCGCTCACGCACGCCTGTGCAACGGATCCAGGATCAGCTGCACAGGCAGACGCGGCAGCTTCCAGGCATCCTTCAGGTTCCTTCCATGCGGGAGCAACGCATTGAGGAGCGCACCCAGGAGGTGGCACGCGCCCTCGAGCTCGATCAGCTGCTCGATCGCCGGCCCAAGGAACTATCAGGTGGTCAGAAACAACGGGTGGCGCTTGGTCGCGCCATGGCCCGCCAACCAGCGGTGTTTTTGATGGATGAACCGCTGAGCAATCTCGATGCCAAGCTGCGCACCAGCACGCGTGCCCGGATTGTTGATCTACAGCGCCAGCTGGGCACAACCACCCTTTACGTGACCCACGATCAGGTGGAGGCCATGACCATGGGGCACCGAATCGCGGTGCTGAATCAAGGCAGGCTGCAGCAACTGGGCACGCCGATGGAGCTCTACCGCTGGCCCTCGAACCTGTTCGTGGCTCAGTTCATCGGTAGTCCACCAATGAACGTGCTGCCGGTCCGTGTGGGTGCCGGCCACTGCCTTCTCTTGGAGGAGCGCCGGCTCAACGTGGAAGGTCCACTCGCTGCTGCCATGCCCGCGCTGGAAGGCCAGCCGCTCACCGCTGGCATCCGACCGGAACAGTTGAAAGTGGCTCCCGCCACCAACCGCAACTTGCCTGCGGAGGTCAGTCACTGCGAGGTCCTGGGCAACGAGCAACTGATCACCTGCAGGCTGCTTGAGGGCAATCACCTGGTGCAGGTGCGAGCTGAACCCGATCTCAGCCTGACCAGCGGCAGCCGGATCCACCTCGATGCGGATCCGGCGGGTTGGCGACTGTTCGACCAGGCTGGAGAAGCGATCCCGCTGCCTGAGGAGCCTGCCGCTCCAGGCCCGGAGCCAGTGCTTCCAACGCTTTAGGCGATCGCCAACGGATTCATCGAGGCCAAATCACGCTGCAGCCAGCTCCACCGTCTCCCTGATCCGCATCCACCACTCGCTCCACGTAAGGAACCGTCGACAACCAGTCACGCAGTCCACGTTTAAGGCGCCCGGTGCCAACGCCATGAATCACCCAGACCGGACCACTGGCCGTGCGCAGGATCTCCTCCACGGCAGCCTCAGCCTCATGCACACGCATGCCACGCACATCCACGGTGTTGCGTGACGTGCGCACCTGAGCACCGGAGCCATTCACCCGCGCCTTGACCTTCACCACCGGTTCAGGTGCTGCGGCGCGACGACCATCCAGGCTCTCTACCGCTGTCAGCTCCACGCTGCTACGCATCACTCCGCAACGAACCTGCAGCTGAAGGCCATCCTCTGAGATCGACAGCACCTCTGCTGCCTTGCCGAGTGCGAGCAGTCGGATCCGTTCGCCAACCGCAGGCCGCCAGTCTGTGAGCTGTCGGCGCTGGGGCCGGGGCTGATGATCTGACTCCAGACGCCTGAGCCGTTGGCCGGCCTGCCGAGCCGTTTCGCCATCGGCCTTCTCATCCCGCAGGCGCCGGATCAGACGACGGACCTCCTTCTGGCCTGAGCGAATCGAGGCCTCGAGGTGCTGCCTCCCCTGTTCCTGCCGCTCTGAGGATTCACGCCGCTGGCGCTCCCAGCGACCCAGCAGCTCCTCATGCAGAAGTTCCGTACGGGCCAGGAGAGCAGCGGCATCCTCAGCAGCCGCCTGCTGGCGTTGACGCTGTTCCTCAAGACCGCGGATCACAGCGTTCACATCCCCCTCCGCCTGGGGGGCCAGCAACTCCCGAGCCTGCTCGATCACCCCAGAATCCAGGCCCAGACGCGTGGCAATCGCCAGAGCGTTGCTGCGACCTGGAATACCCCAGAGCAAGCGATAGGTCGGAGACAGCGTGTCGCTGTCGAAAGCAACGGAGGCGTTCTCGAAACGAGCATCGGCGTACTTGAGGGCCTTCAGTTCCCCAAAGTGGGTGGTTGCCACGGTGAGGCGGGCTCGGTCCGCGAGGGTGCGCAACAGGGCAGTCGCCAGGGCCGTGCCTTCACTGGGGTCCGTGCCCGCTCCCACTTCATCGAGCAGCACGAGAGCTGGGGCGGGGCCGGCCGCTAAAGCGGCGAGGATGCGCCCGATGCGTCTCACATGGCCGCTGAACGTCGACAGGCTCTGCTGCAACGACTGCTCGTCACCGATGTCAGCCAGCACCTGAGCACACCAGGGAAGGGATGGCGTTCCCGTGCAGGGCAACCAGAGGCCAGCGCGGGCCATCAGAGCGGCCAGGCCGATGCTTTTGAGAGTGACGGTCTTGCCGCCGGTGTTGGGTCCGGTGATCGCGACCACCCGCAGACTGCTGGAGACCTCCACGCTGATCGGTACCACTGGGGCCCCCTGATCCCTGCGCTCCTGCCAGACGAGCAGTGGATGGCGCAGGTTTTGGAGCACAAACGGAGCATCAGGATCGGGCTCCAACCGAGGAGGTACGGCACCAAGCCACTGGCCATACCGTGCCCTGGCCAGGGCCAGATCCAGCTGAAGCAGCACGTTCCCGAGTCGCTGGAGGGGCTCACCCTGCTCACCCACAGCAGCACTCAACTCCGCCAGCACCCGCTGTTCCTCCTCCCGGATCCGCCCCTCGAGATCGGCCAAACGGTTGCCCAGGTCCACCACCGTTCGCGGCTCAACGAACACCGTGCTGCCAGAGGCGGAGCTGTCATGCACCATGCCGGGGCAATGGGCCACGGCCCCGGCCTTCACCGCGAGCACGGGACGGCCATGGCGCTCAGCGATCACCGTGTCCTGCAACTGCGAAGCCCAGCGGCGGATGACCTCCTGCAGGCGATCACGACGCTCCTGGCGCAGCTGCTGCCACTGCCGTCGTAGCCCGGACAGCGCCGCACTGGCACGATCCGCCACCCTGCCGCCCTCCTCCAACGCGAATTTCAGCCGCTGCTCCAACTCTGGGAGGGTGGCCACATCCTCAAGCAGGGCTGTGCAGACAGGTCGAAGCTCAGGGTCATCGATCTGCCGCCGCAGGCGACGGCCAGCGGCCAAGGTGTCAGCCACCTCCAGCAGCTCCTCGCCATCGGCGCCCCCCCCTTTGCAGCAGCGCAGCACAACCAGCTCGAGGTCGTGAACCCCCTGAAAACTGAGCCCCCCGTCAATCACACCATCGAGCCCCCCCATCTCGATGCTGCGGGCCAGCAAGACGCGACTGCCATCGAGATCAGCGGGGAAGAGATCACCCTGGCAGTGCCGACGGCCCACAACCGTGCTGGCGAAATGAGCGAGATGACTGCAGAGGCGCGGCCACTCCAGTAGCTCGAGCGCCTCCTCCAGCACGCCGGATGACGTCGCCATTGCGCGGTGTTGCTCAGCCATCGTCAGGAGGGCTCAGCGGCAACCTCAGGCTGATTCGAAGGGATTCCCTCCGGGGGCTCATAAAGCATTTCGAGCCAGTTGCCCTCGGGGTCGCGCAGATAGAAGGAAGCAGTGCCATCGCGATGGTCATGCACACCACCGACTGCCACCCCATCCTTCTTGAGCCGGGCATGCACAGCATCAACAGCGGCACGGTCCTTGAAGTGAAAGGCGAAGTGGGGGCCGGCGGCCTTGTAATTGGGCCCGAGCAAGGCGAGACCATCGCGGCCCTCGCCCGCTTCCAGGTAGCACCAGTCCTCAGCCCGCCAGACGAGTCGCATGCCGAGATCCGTATAAAAGGCAATCGCCCGGGTCATGTCCTGCACGCGAATGGCGACATGACCGAGACGATGGACGGGAACCATGGCGGAAGGGGCAGGCGAAAGGAGCTCAGGCTGATCTGAACCTACCGGCGCGGCTCCAGGGATGCGGGCTCAGGCTTTGGATCATGGGCGAAGGAGATCCCCCAGGAGGTACGGCAAACACAGCCGATGGAAAAGCAGATCAGGCCGCTACCGAGCAGCGCCAACCCATCACCCCGATCACGGCGATCGCCACTGAGCAGAAGATGGGCGGCAATGATCAGGGCAATGGCGGAGGCCACGAAGGGCAGCGGACTCCAGAAACGCAGAGGTCGGGCGGCAACCATGGTCGAAGTGGAACCTGTTCCCTGCTTAGCCCTGATCGATCAGTCCTGCTGCAGCCAAGCGGCGGCATCACAGGCGTGATAGGTGAGGATCAGATCGGCACCGGCACGCTTGAAGCTGAGAAGGGTTTCCAGCACCACAGCCCGCTCATCGATCCAACCGCGCTCAGCGGCCGCCTTCACCATTGAGTATTCGCCGCTGACGTTGTAGGCGGCAATCGGCAGCTCCGATTCCTTCCGAAGCCGGTGAATGATGTCGAGGTACGCCAACCCGGGCTTCACCATCATGATGTCGGCCCCTTCCTGCTCATCAAGCTGAGCCTCAGTGATCGCCTCCCGGGCGTTGGCCGGGTCCATCTGATAGGTGTCCTTGTTGGTAGGAATCGGCTTGCTACCGGCAGGGCGTGGGGCGGAATCGAGTGCCTCACGGAACGGGCCGTAGTAGGCCGATGAGTACTTGGCTGTGTAGCTGATGATGCCAACGTGTTCGAAACCGGCGTCATCGAGCGCTTCCCGGATGGCTCCGACGCGGCCATCCATCATGTCGCTGGGGCCAATCAGATCGGCTCCCGCCTCAGCCTGCACCACCGCCTGCTTGCAGAGCTGTTCGATCGTTTCGTCATTCAGCACGACCCCCTCAGCACTGACGATCCCGTCATGGCCGTCGCAGGAATAGGGATCAAGCGCGACATCGGTCATGATCGCCATCTCTGGCAACTCCTGCTTGAGCTGACGGATGGCACGGGGGATCAGGCCGTGCTCGTTGAAGCTCTCGGAGCCATCTTCGCTTTTCAGCCCTTCCGCCACCTTCGGGAACAGCACCACACAGCGGATTCCCAGATCCCAGGCGCGCTTCACTTCACCGGTGAGCTGCTCGAGGCTCCAGCGAAACGCCCCTGGCATCGCCCCAATCGCCTCCACCTCGGTGCCTTCATGAACAAACAACGGATAGATGAAATCCGAAGCCTGAAGACTGTTTTCGCGCACCATGGCCCTCAGAGCCGGGGTGCGGCGCAGTCGTCGGGGGCGATAGGGAAGATCCATCAGGCGAGGCTGGATTGGGGCTGAAATCGTAGGGCCTGCCTCAGAGGCGAGCCGACTGAAGCCAGTCGCGACGGGGATCCTGTGCACGTGCCTCGCGCCACTGCTCGAACAGCCGCTTCTCCTGCTCCGACCAGGCATCCGGCCACTGGAGCGTGAGGGTGAGCAGCAAATCACCGCGACCGGACTTCTGGGGCCAACCCTTGCCTTTCAGGCGAAGGCTGCGGCCAGGTGCTGTTCCCGCAGGAATGGCCACATCGGCTTCGCCGTCAGGGGTCATCACGGTGACGCTGCCACCCAGGGCGAGTTCATCGAGAGCAACGGGCAGATCCGCGCGGAGCTGATCACCATCGAGGCGCCACACGGGATGGGCCTGCACCTCAAGATTCAGATAGAGATCGCCGCGACGCCCCGTACCCGGCTGCAGGTTGCCTTTGCCCTTGAGGCGGAGCCTGGAGCCATTTTTCACGCCAGCAGGGATTCGCACCTGCACCCGTTCATCATTGACGGAGAGAGTGCGCTCTCCACCGCGGAAGGCTTCGGAGAAGCTGACCTTGACGGTGGCTTCTGCATCGAGGTTCACGGGCTGTCGCTGTGCGCCCCTTGGGAAACCAGCTCCTGCGAAACCACCTCCAGGAAAACCGCCTCCTGGGAAACCGGAAGCACCCGCGAAGCCAGCACCACCCCCACCCCCGAACCGCCCCAGCAGATCGTTGATGAAATCATCGAAATTTCCGTAGCGGCCGAAATCCACATCAAAGCCGGCTCCAGCTGGGCCACTGCCCATGCCGCCAGCCTGATTCCAGTACTGGCCGAACTGTTCATAGCGCCGGCGCTTCTCCGGATCGGACAGCACTTCGTAGGCCTCGCTCACCTCTTTGAACTTGGCCTCGGCTGTCTGATCGCCGGGATTCACATCCGGGTGGTACTGCCGGGCCAACTTCCGGAAGGCGCGTTTGATCGCATCGGCATCAGCACCGCGGTCGACCCCGAGCACTTTGAAGTAATCGCGGTAACCACTGCCGGCCATAACGGATGCGATGGCCTAGGGCCCCACTGAGATCCATCGTCTCAGCAATGTCCTTCCCCGGCCCAGGCCATGAATGGAGGGAAGCCCGAACGCCGATGGCCTCTTTACGATTGAGTTGTTCTCTCGGGGCCCATGCATTCCATGTCCCGCCGGGGCCTGCGTCGGCTGTTCATCGCAGCCACCCCCCTGCTGCTCGCGCCCCTTGGGGCCACGGCCCAACCCGCCGGCCCTGATCCACTGGCCCTGGCGGACCACCTCAAGCAGGTGAATGTCTTGTATTACGGATCCTGGCGCTGTCCGGCCTGTCAGTTCCAGACGGGCCTGTTTGGTGAAGTCGGGGCCCAGCGTCTTCCCTACGTGGAATGCGCCAAACCCGAAGAACTGCCTCAACAAGCGGCCGCCTGCCAGGCAGCCGAGATTCGCGCTTATCCCACCTGGATCCTGCCCAACGGCGAAAGGCGCGTGGGCGTGCAAAGCCTGGAGGACCTTCAGGTCTGGTCAGGGATGACAACAGGCCGCCCCTGAATGGGCCCGATTCGATAACGAAAGGCTGGCGACCTCCGCAATCCTGCGAACAATGCAGGCAGCAGAGAGACGCCAATGGCCACATGGTTTCCAGGGCGGATTCTGCATGGCTTCAATCAACGCCGCTGGCGTGGGGATCTGCTGGGGGGGCTGACCGCAGCGGTCGTTGCCTTGCCCCTAGCCCTGGCCTTCGGCAATGCGGCGCTGGGCCCAGGAGGCGCGATTTACGGTCTTTACGGAGCCATCGTCACAGGGTTCCTGGCGGCGTTGTTCGGCGGCACCCCTGCACAGGTGAGCGGTCCGACCGGGCCCATGAGCGTGACCGTAGCCGGGATTGTGGGCACCCTTGCTGCCGTGGGAATCCCGCGTGACCTAAGCGGCGGGCAAGTCCTGCCCCTGGTGATGGCCGCGGTGGTGATCGGTGGACTGCTGCAAATCCTGTTCGGCCTGCTGCGCCTAGGGCGGTACATCACGCTGGTGCCCTACTCGGTGGTCTCGGGATTCATGTCGGGCATCGGCGTGATCATCCTGCTGCTCCAGATCGGCCCGCTTCTTGGCATCAACAGTGGCGGGGGTGTGGTGAATGCCCTGCGGATGGTGGCCGGCAACTGGCATCCGAATCCGGCTTCTCTAGGGATCGGTTGCTGCACGTTACTGGTGGTGTTCTGCACTCCGGCCTCCGTCCGTCGCTGGCTGCCCCCACCACTTTTGGCGCTGCTGTTGATCACGCCGCTATCGCTGCTGCTCTTCGGCTCGGAACAATTGCCGAGGATCGGGGCGATCCCAGAGGGAGGCCTACAACTGAACGTTCCCAACTGGAGCGAACATCTCCCTGTGCTCGTGAGGGCAGGGCTGGTGCTGGCAGTGCTCGGCTCCATCGACTCGCTTCTGACCTCACTGGTGGCCGACAACCTGAGCGGAACGCGTCACCGCTCGGACAAGGAGCTGATCGGTCAAGGCATCGCCAACGCCGTAGCAGGCCTACTCAGCGGCCTGCCAGGAGCCGGGGCGACCATGCGCACGGTGATCAACATCAAATCCGGGGGCCGCACACCCCTTGCGGGGATGGTGCACTCACTGGTGCTGTTGGTGCTGCTGCTTGGGGCCGGCCCCTTGGCGGAAGGAATTCCCACTGCGTTACTCGCGGGAATTCTGATCAAGGTGGGGCTCGACATCATCGACTGGGGATTCCTATTCAGAGCCCATCGGTTGTCTCGCAAAACCGCGGTGGTGATGTGGGGCGTCTTGGTCCTCACCGTGTTTTGGGATCTGATCGGGGCCGTGCTGGTGGGCATGTTCGTGGCCAACCTGCTGACGATTGAAAATCTGAGCGAGCACCAACTGGCAGGGATGGAGAGCGGGCCAGAGGCCAGCGGCAACCTTCCCCCCGAGGAGCAGGCCCTCCTCAATCGTTGCGGTGATGCCGTGATGCTGTTTCGCCTGCAGGGCCCTCTCAGCTTTGGAGCCGCCAAGGGCATCAGCGAGCGGATGATGCTTGTTCGTGAGTACAGGATGCTGATTCTCGATATCAGCGAGGTCCCTCATGTGGGGGTCACGGCCAGCCTGGCAATCGAGCGCATGGTGGATGAAGCCCGCAACCACCATCGGGACGTGTTGGTAGCCGGCGCCTCTGGCAAGGTGCACGAGCGGCTGAACCAGTTCGGGATCGATGCGTTGGTGCCGACCCGCAGGGCAGCGCTCGAGCAAGCACTGGCCCATCTGAGCGGGGATAACGCAACCTTTAGCTGAACACTCAAAGATGAGGGCATCCCAACGATGGCCACGTCATGAGCCAGCAGAATCTGGATCGATTCCTCAAGCAAGCCTCCGCCGATCCCGCCCTCACCGACAAGGTGAAAGCAGCCCGTTCGGCGGAGGAGCTGATCCAGGTGGCCGCCGACCACGGCCATGAGCTTCACCACGCCACGGTGGTGCGCCACAACCTGCACAACATGGCCGGCATGAGTGATCAGGAGATCACCGAGCTAGGCAACAAAATCTTCGAACAGAATTTCGGCGACGTGTTCATCGGCCGCTTCATCTGATCGGTTCGCCACTGGATCGGCTCACTCCCTTCGACTCAAACTCCAGCTGGTCCTTGCAGCTGGAGCAGAGCAAATGGCCCTTATGGCGCCAGAAGCTGCGTGTCGAACGCTCGATGTCTTTGGTGCACATCAGACAGCGAAACAGGGGGCTCATGCCAGGCCGGTGGAGGGCGTGTCTTGAATGTGCAGCAGCCTGCAGGAGCAGGCTGTGTAGGCCGTTACCAAGTAATGGGTAGGCCCCTTCCAGGGCCCATGGGTCATTTGGGTGATAAGGCTGACCTCACCCCATCTCCTTTAAGGATCAGGCAGCAACAGGGGCTGCTTGACGGGAGAAACGAACGATGTTGTTCGCAGTTACGGGTTTGCTCTCACCGAGCAGGCTTCAGTCACCCTCCTCATGCCCCGTCGAAACCATTGCAGCCCCAGGGAGGGGGGAATGGAGCTGAGCGGAATCGAACCGCTGTCCGAAACACTGGTGTGGATCACCTAGTCCGGTCGAGACCGGACGTTGTCATTCTGACAGCAGTGGTGACGGAGAGCACAGGATCGTGGGGAGGGACAACCGCCATGCACACCAAAGGATCCCCGCAGTGGCGGTGCTGCCCCAGGGACTCGAGGAAGCGGGAGCCCAGGAGCTGATCGACCTGGGGGCCAAGGCCGTAAGGCCGCTACGCCGAGCCGCGGCCTTCGAAGCTGATATGGCCTGCCTCTATCGGCTGCACTTGCAGTGTCGCCTGCCCTTCAGGCTGCTTCGAGAGCTGAGCCGCTTCCCCTGTGATGGCCGCGACTCGCTCTATCACGGCGTGCAGGACAGCGTCGACTGGGAACGCTGGCTGCATCCCTCCAT
Source organism: Synechococcus sp. BS55D (assembly GCF_004332415.1). Taxonomy (NCBI): domain Bacteria; kingdom Bacillati; phylum Cyanobacteriota; class Cyanophyceae; order Synechococcales; family Synechococcaceae; genus Synechococcus; species Synechococcus sp. BS55D. Next base: position 69,565 of record NZ_PHQT01000004.1, on the reverse strand, counting down.
GAGCTTCCGGGTGGATGCCACCGGCAGCGCCCAAGGGCTCAACCACAGCCATTACAGCGCCCTGCAAGTGAAGAACGCGATCGTGGATCGCCAACGGGAGTTGTGGGGGGAACGTTCCTCAATCGACTTGGAGGAGCCCGACCTCCATCTCCACCTGCACCTGGGACGGGGCGAAGCTGTGCTCAGCCTCGATGGCTGCGGCGGCAGTCTCCATCGCCGTGGCTACCGGGCGGCCATGGGTGCCGCACCGCTCAAAGAAAACCTGGCTGCTGGGTTGATCCGGCTCACGGGTTGGGACGGCACCACTCCCCTGGTCGATCCCCTCTGTGGTTCAGGCACCCTCCTGATCGAAGCCGCGAGCCTGGCCCGCGGGCAATCCCCTGGCCTTGAAAGGACCTTCAGCCTCGAAGGCTGGGCGGATTTCGATGCTGAGCTCTGGCGCGATGAACTGGAGCGGGCCCGGAGGCGCAGCCAGCCCCAGCAGCCCTCAGCACCAATCCTGGGCTGGGAGCAGGATGCCGACATTGCCGAGCAGGCTCGCAGCAACGTGGCTGCCGCCGGTCTCGAGGAGTCGATCACCATCAACACCGGTGATTTCCGCGATCTGTCACTACCAGCGGGGCCTGGGATGGTGGTTTGCAACCCGCCCTATGGGGTGCGCATCGGCGCAGAGGACGAACTCGAAACTCTTTATGGCGACCTGGCCCAGGTGGTGAAACGGGAAGCATCCGGCTGGGAGTTCTGGCTGCTCAGTGGCAACCCTGCTGTGACCGGAGCCTTGCGCATGAAGGCGTCCCGCCGGATCCCAATCAGCAACGGCGGCATCGACTGCCGCTGGCTGCATTACCAGGTGCGCTGACCAGGTGCGCTGAGAAGAGAGCCCACGAAGGTTCAGCGACCCAGCACCGCCTTGGTCGTGCGGGACAGACCATCAAGGGTCTGGGGCAAATAGGGCCCCTTGGTGAGCTGTCCGCCAATCCGCAGGCTGATGCCGGCCACCACCACATCAGCAATCGCCAGAACGACCAGGGCCTGGACCAGCGACCACCCCCAGGCCTCGAGAGCCCAGACCAGCAGGGCGACTTCAGCAGCGATGAGCGCCAGCAGCATCAGGGTGCCGCCCATGGCCAGGAACAAGCCACCACTGATCAGCCGCCGCTTCTCCCTGTCCACCTCCTGAAGAGCAATGCGCACATGCAGATCCATCACGGAACCCGCCAGAGCCGTCACCCGGGCAGCAGCCCCGAGTCGCCTTGAGCGGGGTGCCTCGGACTGGGCACCTTGATCCCTAGGAGTCGAGCCGGTCATGAGGAGCGCCGCCCTCCTGCCAGAAGGGATCCGAGCAGCAACCCAACACCGGCGGCAATGGCCAGTGACAGCAGCGGGCGCTCCCGCACTGGCCGCTCAATCCTGGGCCGCAGGGTCTGATTCAGATCATCGAGCAGGTGCTCAAGCTGCTGTTCCAGGGGCTCCAGGCTGTCGACCAGATGTCGGGTGCGGTCGCCAGCCCGATGCAACAGGTCCTCGAGCTGAGGCCGAACCGCCGTCCCGGCACGACCGGTTTGCTCTGCGATGACCCGCACCACTTCATCCAAGCTGCCGCGGGTGGCCTCCAAGGCCTGGGATGCAACCTCGGGCCAGCGTCGCTGGATCTCAGGCAGCAGCGTCTCGAAATGATCGCGAAACCGCTGCGGAATTGACTCGAGCTCAGGGGTGGAAGGAGCCGGTTCGGGCCGAGTCGGCTCCTGGGCGGGAAAAGCTGCCGGGTCCATGGATCTCCAGCTGGTTGCCCGCAGGTTAGGGGCGAAGTCACACCCTTGAGCTTTTCAGGGGGTCCGCTAACTTGTGTGCGCTGACAGCCATTGCCCCTGTTGGTTCACATCAATCAGGTCGGGCTGACGCACTTCAAGTCCTTCGGGGGGGCGATGTCGATCCCCCTGGAACCTGGTTTTACGGTGGTCACCGGGCCGAATGGATCCGGAAAGAGCAACATCCTTGACGGGGTGCTGTTCTGCCTCGGACTCGCCAACAGTCGCGGCATGCGCGCCGATCGACTGCCTGATCTGGTGAACAGCGGTGTACTCAAGGCGGGGAAGGCCGCAGAGACCACCGTGAGCGTTCGCTTCGACCTCTCCGATTGGGCCCCTGATCCAGCGGAGGAAGGTCTCGAGCCACCGGAGGAGGGGCCTTGGATTCGCGCCGATCAGAAGGAATGGACCGTGACCCGCAAACTGCGGGTCATGCCAGGCGGCTCATACAGCAGCAGCTACAGCGCCGACGGTGAACCCTGCAATTTGCAGCAGTTACAAACCCAGCTGCGCCGGCTAAGGATCGACCCTGAGGGCAGCAACGTGGTGATGCAAGGGGATGTGACCCGCATCGTCTCGATGAGCAACCGGGAGCGCCGGGGCCTTGTTGACGAGTTGGCCGGTGTCGCCCTTTTCGACAGTCGCATCGAGCAGACACGCCGCAAGCTCGATGACGTTCAGGAGCGGCAGGAGCGCTGCCGGATCGTGGAGCAGGAACTTCTAAGCGCCAGGCAACGGCTTGAGAAAGATTGCGCCAAGGCCCGCACCTATCAGGAGTTGCGCCAGCGCCTGCAGATGGGTCGACAACAGGAGCTGGTGCTGGGCTTCGAAGCCGCTTGCCGGGAGCTGGAGCTCCAGAAAATCCGCCAGCAGCAACTCGCGGAACAGACCGTTCGCGACAGCGAAGCCCTGAGCGAGAAGGAGACAACCCTTCAAGCTGCCGCCAGCCAGCTTCAAATCCTTCAGGAGAGCGTGAAAGCCCTCGGCGAAGACCAATTGTTGGGCGTGCAGGCGGAGCTCGCCGGCCTCGACACCCGGGGGCGGGACCTGGAACGGCAGTCGGCTCTGCATCAGCAGGAAAGCGAACGGCTCCAGGGCCTCCGCCACGATCTGAACAACCGTCGCCGCCAATACCAGGAGGAAGGGCAGCAGCTGGTGGCCAACACCAGACAAGAGAACCTTGACGATGCCGAACGGCTCTGCCGTGACGCGGAAGCCGCTGTGGAGATCTCCCGCCGCCGCCTTGGTGATGTGGCCGGGCGCTCCGGTACCTGGATCGAGGAACAACGGCAGCGCAGCGCTCGTCGCCTCGAGCTCCAGGCTCAGCTGACCCCGCTGCAGCAGGAGCAGCAACAACTCCTGGAGCGTGAGCGGCAGGACACTGATCGTCTCGCTGATCTTCAGCAGGAGCTGGAGACCGACGGAGAGGAAGACCGCCGGGTGCAGCAGAGCCTCGAACAGCTCGAGCAGGAGTGGCAAACCCTGCTCCAATCCCTGCGGGAAGGCAAGGAGCTCGTGCAGACCCTGGCAGAGGAGCTCGCCGTTCAGCAGCGCACCCGCGCTCGCCTCGAGCAAGAGCAGGGCAAGCTCGAGCGGGAGATCGCCCGCCTCGAGAGCCGGCGGGAGGCCCTGCAGGAAAGCCGAGGCACCGGAGCCCTTCGCTTACTTCTCGAAGCAGGCCTCGATGGCATCCACGGCCCGGTTGCGCAGTTAGGGGAGGTGGAGGAACGCCACCGCCTCGCCCTTGAGGTGGCCGCCGGGGCTCGCCTTGCCCAGGTGGTGGTTGACGATGATCGGATCGCCGCCCAGGCGATTGAACTGCTCAAAAGCCGCCGGGCCGGGCGACTCACCTTCCTGCCCCTCAACAAGATCAGAGCCTCTGGGGGTGGCAGCGGCGCAGCCATGGCCCGCGGCCGCCGCCCGGATGGGGCCATGACCCCGACCAGCGGAGGGCTCATCGGACGGGCGGTGGAACTGGTGCGCTTCGAACCGATCTATGCCGATGTGTTCGCCTATGTCTTTGGAGATACCCAGGTCTTTAGTGATCTGAAGAGCGCCCGGCAGCAGCTGGGTCGCCAGCGAGCCGTCACCCTTGAGGGAGAGCTGCTCGAGAAAAGCGGTGCCATGACCGGCGGCAGCCTGTCCCAGCGCAGCGGTGGTCTCAGTTTCGGGGTGAGCAGCGACAGCGATGAGGCAGCACCCCTGCGCCAGCGGCTGTTGGAGCTGGGAGAAGCTCTGGTGGCCTGCCATCGCGAAGAACAGCGCCTGAGCGCTGCCCTGGATGCCAGCCGCCCGCAATACCGCCAGCTGGAACAGCGACAAGCTGCCCTTGAGGCGGAACGTCAGACGGCCCGTCGAGCCCACGCCCCTTTGCTTGAGCGCTGCCGTCAACGCAACGATCGGCTCGAAAACCTTCGCAACAGCCAGGCCCAGCTGCAATCCCGACTGACGGAACTAGGGGCAACCGTTTCACCCCTTCAGGCCGAGCTGGACACCCTGATTCAGCAGGAGCAGGCCGCGCAGCAGCAGGGAGATGCCGGCAATTGGCAGCAGCTGCAGGAGGAACTGGAAGCAGCCGACCGGGCCCTGAGTGATGCGCGCCAGAGACGGGATGGGCTGCTGCAGGAAGAGCGTCAACGGGAGCTAGCCCTGGAACGCCTCGGCGATCAGCAACAGAACCTGGAAGCGGAGGAGCAGCGCCTGCTGGAGGCCGTGAAGGCCCTCGGTGAGCAGCACAGCCGCTGGCAAAAAGAGCAGCAGGAACTGACGGAGCGGCGCCAAGCCCTCGACATCCAGCAACAGGAGCTACAGACGCGCTTTGGGGAGCAACGCCGGGCCCGAGACGAAGCAGAGGCAGCCGTGGCTGAGCAACGCCAGCAACTCCAACAGGCTCGTTGGGAACTGGATCGGCTGCAGGAGGAACAGGAGACCCTGGCGGAACAATTGCGCAGCGGCTCCCTGCGACTGCAAGAGCTGGAAAGGGCACTGCCTGATCCAAAACCTGAAATCCCAGAGGAGCTGCGCGCCGCGGGATTAGAAGCTCTCCAAAGCGAGTTGCAGCAGTTGCAGCAGCGGATGGAAGCACTGGAGCCCGTGAACATGCTGGCCCTGGAGGAGCTGGCCGAGCTGGAGACGCGGCTCAATGATCTCGGCGAGCGCCTTGATGTGCTCAGCCAGGAGCGGGAAGAGCTGCTGCTGAGGATCGAAACCGTCACCACCCTGCGGCAAGAAGCCTTCATGGAGGCCTTTACCGCCGTGGATGGTCACTTCCGCGAGATCTTCGCCAGCCTCTCCGACGGCGACGGCCATCTGCAGCTCGACAACAACGATGACCCCCTCGAGGGAGGTCTCACCCTGGTGGCGCACCCGAAAGGCAAGTCGGTGCGCCGATTGGCCGCCATGTCAGGGGGAGAGAAATCGCTGACGGCGCTCAGCTTTCTCTTCGCCTTGCAGCGTTTCCGCCCCTCACCCTTCTATGCCCTCGATGAAGTCGACAGCTTCCTCGATGGTGTGAATGTGGAGCGGCTGGCAGCCCTGATTGCACGGCAAGCCGAGGATGCCCAGTTCCTGGTGGTCAGCCACCGTCGGCCGATGATCGGCGCCTCCCAACGAACGATTGGTGTGACCCAGGCACGGGGCGCCCACACCCAGGTGGTGGGGCTACCGGATGCAGCCTGAACAACCGCCAGTGTCCCCTTGCGTCAAAATGACCGGAATGAATCGCCAGGACTGGGCAAGGATTTGAGCGCATCTCCATCCCCAAACGACCCTCTCGGCGCCATCGTGCCCGGTGCTGGTGTCCCCAGCGACCGGCTTTGGCTGCGTTCTGAACTGATGGGCACCCAGGTGATCACCCGCGACACGGGCCGCCGTCTTGGGGTGGTCGGTGAGGTGATCGTCGACATCGATGGCCGTGAGGTGGTGGCCCTAGGCCTGCGGGACAACCCCCTGACCCGCTTTCTGCCTGGCCTTCCCCGTTGGATGCCCCTAGACCGGATCCGTCAGGTGGGCGACGTGATCCTCGTCGACTCCGTTGATTCCCTCAGCGAAACCTTTCAGCCGGATCGCTACAGCCGGGTGATCAACTGCCAGGTGATCACAGAATCCGGTCAGCAGCTGGGCCGCGTGCTTGGCTTCTCGTTCGACATCGAAACCGGCGAACTCACCACACTCGTGATGGGTGCTCTAGGGGTTCCTCTACTCGGGGAGGGGGTGCTCAGCACCTGGGAGATTCCGGTGGAGGAAATCGTCAGCAGCGGTGCCGACCGAATCATTGTCTATGAGGGCGCCGAAGAGAAGCTCAAGCAACTCAACAGTGGCTTCCTCGAAAAGCTTGGGGTCGGAGGTCCCAGCTGGGAGGAACAGGAACGGGAGCGCTACCGCGTCAACGTCGTTCCCGTCGAGAACCAGCTGACCTCAGGTCAAGCGAACGAACAGGAGCAGCGGCGGCTGGAGGCCTCCCGGACAGAGACCTTCGCTCCAGAGGAAGAGCTCGACTATGTGGAAATCGACGAGCGCCGCTACGAGCAGCAACGGCAGCCCCAGCGCTATCTCGATGCCTATCCCGACGAACAACCGCAACGCTGGGATGAACAGGATCGCTACGGACGGCTGGAGCAGGAGGAGAGACCAGGGCCGGAGCCGGAGCCTATTGAACGCTTTTCGGCCAGGCCCCGTCCAGCGGCGCGTCGGGCGGTTGACCCGATCGGCGACCCCCTCGATGTCGAGCCGATCGAGCCCAACGAGCGCTTCCGGGAACCCGCTGATCCAAAAGAGGAGCTTGAGGATCCCTGGTAACGGTCAGTCCCGATCTTTGAACTGCAGCGAGGCGCTGTTCACGCAGTAGCGCAATCCGGTTGGTGCGGGGCCATCGCTGAACACATGGCCCAGATGGGCATCACAACGGGCGCAGTTGATTTCCGTTCGCACCATGCCGTGACTGCGATCCTCTTTCGTCAGAATCGCGCCACTGGTCACCCCATCCCAGAAGCTGGGCCAACCAGTTCCCGATTCGAATTTGGTCTCAGAGCTGAACAGGGGCGCATCGCAACAGACGCAGTGATACAGGCCATCAGCTTTGTGATTCCAGTAGGCGCCGGTGAAGGCCCGTTCTGTGCCCCCCTGACGAGCAACCTGGAACTGCTCAGGGGTGAGCTGCGCCTGCCACGCATCAGCGCTGCGCTCAAGGCGGTCACCGGCGGTCATGGGGGCTGGATACGAAAGCGGGCAGACCCTAGTCGGTCAGCGCCTTGGGCAGCAGCTCACGAATTTCTCCGGCCAGCGCCCTGACCGCTCCTGGCTGGCCACGAAGGCTGCGTAAGTCATCTCGCTGCCCTTGCAAACGCTCTGGGGAGGCAAGCCATTCATCCGCCTCCCGGGCGATGGCTTCCGGGGTGATCGCACCCACCCGTTCAGGCACCACCAGACGCCCCGCTGAAATATTGGGCCAGGCAAGAAAACCGTGATTGCGCAGGCGCCAGGCACTGAGCAGCCATCCGATGCATCGGCGTAAGCCGGGCAGACGCGCCAGCAGCCCGAGCCAACCATCCCAGGCCTGCATCACGCCCAGGTGCTGCGTCGGCACCAACACAAGCATCGGCACCCCTAGGGCGCCGAGCTCAGCGGTATTGGCACCCACGGTGGTGAGTGCCAGGGCGCACTGACTGAGGGGGCCATGGGCGGGTGGATCCTCATGGAGATGAATCACGGTGCCCGCTCCCGTGATCAGGCTGCGGCCGGGCCATGCTGGAGAGGGACCGATGATCTGTGCAATCGAGGCCCTGTAGCAGGCAGCAATCGGATTGCTGGATCCTGCGAAATGCAGCAACTCCTCAGGGCTAGTCGTCGGCGCCACCGGCAACAGAAAGCGACAACCCGGGCGCAAAACAGCCAGTCGGTCGGCGGTCTCAAGCAGAAAGGGAACCCCCACGCACAACTTGGCTCGCTTGGACCCCGGCAGAAGCGCCAGCCACTCCCCTGGCGGGAGGGGCTCCTGCTCCCGGGCGTGGCTGGAGAGATCAGCCATCAGGTCCCCGATCACCGTGCAACGGGAACGGAAGCGTCTGGGGAGCTGGGAACGAACATCGGGCCCCATGGCCGCCACCCGGTCATTCCAGCGGGGCCAGCGGGCCACCCATTCGGCGTAGGTGATGTGCCGATAGCCGAGCCGAGCCGACAGCAACACACTCCAGAACTGATCCCCCCCCAGAAACACCACCACCCCGCGGGACGCCCAGGGCCCGAAGCGCCCCGGACGCAGTAACAGAGACCAGAACTGAGCCGCGCTGGTGATGCGGTCAAACAGTCCCCAGGCTTGCGCCACCTCCGCCTCGCTGCCGGTGGCATTCGGGCAGGGCACGAGCACCAAGCGCAGGCTGATCGGTGAGGCCCCAGCACGCGGGCGAAGCAGCATCGAGCGATGCAGAGCTGCTGCCAGGGGTCTCACCCAGGTGGTGAGCTCCCCAGGGCCATTGGAGACCAACACGATGGACAGCGTGGCGTCTCCGGTCGGCAACTCAGGCAAGGGCGACACCGGTGCTGGCCAGGTTGTGAAGAGAAATGCGGATGGCGAGACTTGAACTCGCAAGGCCGAAGCCACACGCCCCTCAAACGTGCGTGTCTACCAATTCCACCACATCCGCGTGGCTGACTCGACCTCTCGGGTCGCGTCGAGGAAAGATCATACCGGCTCGGGGTTCGCACAACATTCCCAGCACTCCGAGGAAGATCCGGTCAGGAGCGCTGATACGATCCGCCCTGGCCTGGATGCTGCGGGATGCCCATCGGCAAAGTGCTGATCGCCAACCGCGGCGAGATTGCCCTCCGGATCCTCCGGAGCTGCAGGGAGCTTGGGATCGCCACCGTGGCTGTGTACAGCACGGTCGACCGCAACGCCCTGCACGTGCAACTCGCCGACGAAGCGGTTTGTGTCGGTGAGGCGGCCAGCAGCAAGAGCTACCTCAATATTCCCAACATCATTGCGGCGGCCACATCGCGGGGGGTCGACGCCATCCACCCCGGCTACGGCTTTCTGGCGGAGAACGATCGGTTCGCTGAGATCTGCAGGGATCACGGCATCACTTTTGTGGGCCCCTCCCCCCATGCGATCCGTTCCATGGGTGACAAGTCCACGGCAAAAACCACGATGCAGCGCGTGGGGGTGCCCACGGTGCCAGGCAGCGAGGGCCTGCTGTCGACCCCAGAGGAAGCCGCCGAACTGGCAGCGGACATGGGCTATCCAGTGATGATCAAAGCCACCGCCGGCGGTGGTGGTCGCGGCATGCGCCTGGTGATGGATGCCGAGCAGCTGCCTGGACTTTTCAAAGCGGCCCAAGGGGAGGCAGAGGCGGCCTTCGGCAATCCGGGCCTCTACATGGAGAAATTCATCGACCGGCCCCGGCACGTGGAGGTGCAGGTCCTCGCTGATCGTCACGGCAACGTGGTGCATTTAGGGGAACGGGACTGCTCCATCCAGCGGCGTCATCAGAAGCTGCTGGAGGAGGCCCCGAGCCCGGCCCTGGATCCCGATCTACGCCGACGCATGGGCGAAGCGGCGGTGGCGGCAGCCCGCAGCATCAACTACGAGGGTGCAGGAACCGTGGAATTCCTGCTCGACCGCAGTGGTGGCTTTTATTTCATGGAGATGAACACCCGCATTCAGGTGGAGCACCCCGTCACAGAAATGGTGACTGGCATCGACCTGATCGCGGAGCAGCTGCGCATCGCCGGTGGTGAGCCGATCAGCGTGCGTCAGGAAGAGGTTCAGCTGCGCGGCCACGCGATCGAGTGCCGGATCAATGCTGAGGACGCCAACCACAATTTCCGCCCGGCTCCCGGACGCATCACGGGCTGGCTCCCACCGGGCGGCCCAGGCATTCGTGTCGACAGCCACGTCTACACCGGCTACGACATCCCCCCCTTCTACGACTCACTGATCGGCAAGTTGATCATCTGGGCCCCTGATCGGGAGAGCGCACTCAAGCGCATGCGACGGGCGCTCAATGAATGTGCCGTGACGGGGATCCCCACGACTGTTGATTTTCATCTGCGCCTCCTAGACCGTCCGGAATTCCAGCGCGGAGACGTGCACACCAAATTCGTCGAACAGGACATGCTCTGAGCCCTGGACTCATCGTTCAGGCAGTGGCTGCCGCTGCATGGAGCATCACCTGGGAGAGAAGGCCCTGCTGACCCACAAGCAGCTCACGCAGAAGACTGAGCAGGCCCACCCAAATCACAGGGGTCACATCCACACCGCCGATCGGTGCCACAAGCCGCCGAGTCGCTGACAGCAAAGGTTCAGTGGGCCAAGCCACCAGAGGCCACATCCCGGCCTTCAAATCGATCTGCGGATACCAGGTGAGCACGATCCGCACCAGGAACATCAGGGTCCAAACAGCCAGCAGGACCCCCAGCACCAGATGGACGGCAGGCAGCATGGCGAGCGGGAGCGGCGTCACAAAGCTCAAAGCATCCGGCCGCCCATCGTAGAAAGCGACCCGTGATCCTTAGGATCCTCAGAGCAAGGCCATCGCGTCCGCTCCGACATGACCCCCTCCCTCGCCAACTTTCTGAGCAGCCTCGTGTGGGGCACTGTGATCGTGGTCATCCCTGCCAGCATTGGCCTCTTTCTTCTGAGCCAGACCGATCAGGTCGACCGCAAGCTCTGATCCCCCCTGACGCAGTTCGTAGACTGGATTGAATTCGGCTGGTCTTCAGCCTGAAGCCAGCCGTCGCCAGGGGGCCAATCAGTGGTTAATGCCAGTCTCAACTGGGCCAGCATTGTCGGCATCGTGCTGGCTGTGGGTGGTGCGCTTCTTTATTTCATGCGCACCTTCAAACCTGCGCTTGCGCGGGACTATGACGTCTTCTTCGCAGCGATCGGGCTGCTATGCGGCGGCATTCTCTTCTTCCAGGGCTGGCGACTGGATCCGATCCTGCAATTCGGTCAGTTTCTCCTGGCCGCCACAACCGTCTTTTTTGCCTACGAAAGCGTTCGTCTCCGCGGTGTTTCAACAGAGCAGGCCAGGAGATCGGCTTACTTCGACGACGAGCCTGCTCCGTCCCGCGGCCCAGCCGGTGGTCTCCGCGGTGACTTTGATCCAGGCTACGACCGATTTGATGAGCCCCAACCGCTGAGACGACGGTTCCGCGGTTCCGAGCCAGACGGCATGGATGACGACGGCGCTGAACGTGATTTCTACAGACCCCGTCGCCCATCCCGTGCTGCCATCCCGGAACAAGCAGCCAGCCGCCGCCGCGGCCGGGATGAAGCTGACGGCGGCTGGTCCGAAGACTCCGAGCGCGAGCGGCGCATGGCCAGGTTTGGACGCCGCGATGATGACGAAGCCCCCTCACGCTCCAGCTTTGGGGAGCGCCGCAGCCAACGTCAGGACCAACGACGGGGCAGCAGGCCCAGTGCAGCCAGTCCCCGTGACGGATCTCCAGCCGCAGGCCGCATGAGAGCAGCCCCAGAGGAGGCTTCGTTCAGCAAGGCTGACAATGCCAGCCCCGTTCGGCGTCCGGGTTCCCTGGGTGAGTCCCGCAACCAAGTCGCCACAGGCTCGAATCGCTTTGATTCAGCCCCATCAACCTCCCCTCGGACAGGAACGGCTCGGCCTAACCCAACATCCACCTCTCCAGCCGCCAACCCACCATCAGCTGAGCGGCCCACCCCCCGCAGTTCCCGTCCGCGGGACAACAGCTCCCGTTTCGACGACTGATCCCAAGGGGGATCGCCACCGTTTGCTCCCCAGGTTCCCCTGATGCCCAGGCTCCCCCTGATCCTGGCCATGCTGATGACTTGTCCCTGGATCAGCGCCTGTGGGCCAATGGCCCAGCGGGCACCAGGTGGCTTTGCTGACCGTCAGCAGTTGGAGCCAGCCCTCAGCGGTGATGGCCGCCTGCTTGCCGTCATCGTCGACCAGAACGGACGCCCGACTGTTCAGCTGCGTGATCGTCGCGGGGGAGGCCTGATTCCTCTGCGCCACCTCAATCGTCATCAGCCCCACAGCTCCCCGTCCTTGAGCTGGAATGGCCGTTATCTGGCCGTGATCACCCAACGGGGCAGCCGTCGTATGGCCCTGATCGAGGACCGACTCACGGGCCGTGCCCATCCAATCCGCCTTCCCGGCAACCATGATCCGATCCGCCTCAGCCTGGCTCCCGATGCCAGAAAACTCGCCCTTCAGGTGGCCGATCAGGGGCGCTGGAGGGTGGAGCTTCTCGACCTCAGCGGCACTCTCGAACCCGAACGGCCGGGAGGTGAGCAGCTGAGCGATCCAGCAGGAGCGACACCATGAACTGGATCAGGGCAGGCTGCTGCTGCATGGCTGGTCTGATGCTCAGCGCCTGTAGCCCGGATGGAATCCGTCCACTCTCGGATCTGAATGGCCGTCTCGCCTCCAGTGGTGAAGCCCGCAGGGATCCAAGCCTGGCTCAAGAATGGCTGGCAACCTTGAGCAGCCGGAGCGGCAGGGAGCGGATCGAGCTGATCAACCTGCGCAGTGGTCAGCCAACTCCAACGCCAGGACTGAATCGAGCCGATGCCCAGCCGGTGAGCATCAGCCTGAGCGGCGACGGAGAGCGCCTCGCCCTCGTGCGCCAGCGCGACGGAGAGACGGAACTGATGCTTTACCGCCGCTCGCTCGGCCTGATGCAACAACTGGAGCTCAATCCGCGAGGAGTTCCTCGCCAGGTGAGCCTGGACGGGAGCGGCAAGCTACTTGCCGTGCAGGTGAGCCGCGGCGGCCGCTGGGAGGTGGATCTCATTCCATTGCCATGAATCACCTCGCCCTCAAGGCAGAAGCCCTGCATCCACGGCGGGCATGCCTGGGGGCAAGGAGCTTGATGGATCGAGTCAGGGCACCAGACCTGCCCAGTGCAGAAAGGTGTCGTGGCTGATGGCTTCCACCAGAAGCACCGCGGCGAAACCGACCATGGCGAAACGACCATTGATGCGCTCCGCGTAGGCGCTCCACCCGAAGGCAGGAACATCCGAGGTGGTCGCACTGGTCTCTGGGGCCTGTCCGGGAGCGGAGTCCTTGGAGGTCTGCTCAGTGCTGCTGCTGGTCATGCGGCCGGATCAGGATTGGGATACGTCATAGCTGGCCGTCGGGATCAGACGCCAGTCGCCATTGCCAATCAGCTCCAGAACCGTGTCGTGGAAGCTGAGCAGAGTCGGTCGGTGCCCGACGCTGATGAAGGCCAGATCCCTGTCGATGAGCAGCTGGTAGAGGTGCTCCTCCGTCTTCACATCGAGGGCGCTGGTGGCCTCATCGAGGACGACAAAGCGCGGAGCATTGAGCAGCAGACGGCCGAAGGCCAGACGCTGCTGTTCGCCGAGGGAAAGAATTCTGGGCCAGTCCTGTTTCACATCCAGATCGGGATAGCGGCTGACCAGCTGAGGCAGGCGCACCTGCTCAAGCACAGCCCGCAACTGGTCATCGCTGAAGCGGGCCTCATCGGTGGGATAACAGAGCTGCTCCCTCAAGGAACCAAGCAGCATGTAGGGCTTCTGAGGAATGAACAGCAGGTCCCCTGTCGGGGGACGCTCGATCCGCCCTTGCTCGGGAGACCAGAGCCCGCTCACCATGCGCAACAGGGAGGTTTTACCGCAGCCGGAGGGCCCCACCACAAGAAGCTTGTCGGTGTCACCAACACTGAGGGTGAGGTCGCGGATGATCGGGGTCCGAGCGCCAGGGGGAACCAGATCGGCATGGTCCACCAAGATCGAATCGCGGTCGCGCACGGTGGCGCCGATTGCATCCGGAGCCTGCTGACTGACCTGCTCCACTTTTGATTGAAAGCCCTCAAGACGAGTAATACCCGCTGTGAATTGGGCCAGCTCTTCAATCTGATTGACCACGAAAAATAACGAGGACTCGACCATGCCAAAAGCAAAGTTGGCCTGAATGAATCCGCCGTAGTCGATCTCGCCAGCGAAATAGGGCGCCGCCATCACCAAATACGGGAAGAAATTACTGGCATAACCAATCGACCGCCTCATCACGTCAATGACCACCCGCCAGATGATCAACAGATTGAAATTGCGCACCACAAAACCGAGTCTGCGCTGGGTCTCTTCCTGCTCAGGCTTCTCGCCTGCATAAAAGGCAATCGACTCGGCGTTGTCGCGAACATGCACCAGGCCATAGCGAAAATCGGCCTCATAGCGAAGTTGATCAAAATTGATCCTGACCAACTTGCGACCGGCCACAATTAGCACAGTCGTTGCAAAGGCGGCATAGGCAAACAGCGAGAAGGTCAGTGTTGTGCTGATGCTCCAGAGGATCAAGATATTCAGGGAGAAGGTCAGCAGCGCATCAAAAATCCCAAGCGTGAACTGAAGGCTCTGAGCCGTGAATGCGCGTGTATCATCAGTGATCCGCTGATCGGGGTTGTCAACATCAGTGGCCTGCTCATCATTTGGATTGAGAACGTAGTAAGCCCTATTGCTCATATAGTCTGCAATCAGGCTGCGCGACAGCCAGTCGCGCCAGATAATGCCTAGCTTCAGGGTAAAGAAGATCTGCGAAACCCTGATCGGCAATGCCACCACAAAACAGCTGGCATAAATAATCAGAATCCGGTAAAAGCCTTCCTGTTGCTTAGCAACCAGGGCATTAGTGAGATCGCGGGCAATGAAGCTGATTCCGGCATTGATGCCGTTCACTGCCAGCAGCATCAACACGATCACTGCGAGCAGCAGCCAGTGCAACCAGCGACGGTTGCGCAACTGCTGGCGCATGGTCAGGAAGCTGGCGGCCCCGATCAGGAACAGCGTCGCGAAGCCCCACCCCCACCAGCCGCTCCAGATCGTGGCGAGGGTGCTGAGCACACCTCCGAAGTATTTCTCGGTGATCAGAGGCTGCAGCTTCGCCAGCAGCTGCATCAGCCCCGTGAGCAACAGCAGCACCACGCCGCCTACACAGAACAGCAGCGAGATCAGCAGCCAGACGAACTGCCAGCCGCTGGCCTGATCCAAAGGGAGGAAAAACGGCTGCGCGAGATGGCGCAGCTTGGCGAGCTGACGGCGCAGGGCCTCGAAAGGAACCTTGCTGGGGAGAGTTGTCATCGCCTGATTCTCTCGGACCCCGGACTCAACCGGGAGGCCAGGCGAGGGGACGCCCACCGATCACGTGGACATGCAAGTGAAAGACGGTCTGCCCAGCATCAGCACCGCTGTTGATCACAGTGCGCCAGTCGCTGAGGCCCTCCTGCTTCGCCACTCGGGCCGCGACCAGCAGCAGATGGCCAAGCAGGGGTCCATCCGCCTCCTCAGCCGAGCGCAGACTCTCGATCGGCTTGCGCGGGATGACGAGCACATGCAGCGGAGCCTGCGGGGCGATGTCGCGAAAGGCGAGACAGAGATCGTCGCTGTAGACCTCATCACAGGGGATCTCACCACGAAGGATGCGGGCAAAAATCGTGTCAGCTGCCATCGTCTGATCCGGGATGTGACAGGTGGGGCACTAAACCCCTGACCCGCTTGATTGCAATGCTGGCACGCTGCCTGAGTGCCTCGATCGTCGGCCTAGAGGCTCGACCGGTGGTCGTGGAGGTAGACCTAGCCCCCGGACTTCCAGGCCTCCAGCTCGTAGGGCTACCGGACACCGCCATCCAGGAATCCCGGGAACGGGTGAGGGCAGCCCTTCGCAACAGCGGGTTTCGTGGTCCACTGGTGCGGGTGGTGGTGAACCTGGCCCCGGCGGATCTACGCAAGGAAGGACCAGCCTTTGACCTGCCGATTGCCCTCGGGCTTCTCGTCTCCAGCGGCCAGCTGGATGCACCGCTGCTGAAGGATCTCTGGTGTGCCGGTGAACTGGGCCTCGATGGCAGCCTGAGGCCCTGCCGAGGCATCCTTGCTGTGGCCCGTCTGGCCGCCGCGGCAGGAGCCCGAGCGCTGGTGGTGCCTGTGGCGAATGCCGCCGAAGCCAGCCTGGTGCCCGACCTAAAGCTGCTGGCCGCCACCTCACTCCGTGAGGTCGTGCAGACGCTCCGGGGAACCCAGCCCTGGCCATGCCTTGACGGGGCGAACGCGATCACCGCGACGGCCGACGACTCCTTTGACACGAGTGATGGAGTGATCGGACAAACCGTGGCGCAACAGGCTCTGGCGCTGGCGGCTGCCGGTGGCCATCACCTCCTGATGGTTGGCCCTCCGGGCTGCGGCAAAACCCTGCTGGCCCGTCAGCTCCCGAGGCTGCTGCCCCCGCTCAGCCAGGGAGAAGCTCTGGAGATCACCCAGCTGCATTCGATCGCTGGCTCTCTCCCCCAACCGGCGAGCCTGGTTCAACGCCGCCCGTTTCGATCCCCCCATCACAGTTGTTCGCCGGCAGCCCTGCTGGGGGGAGGTGCTAATCCCAGACCCGGGGAACTGAGCCTGGCCCATGGCGGAGTGCTGTTTCTCGATGAGCTGGCGGAATTTCCACGCTCCCTGCTCGACCAGTTGCGCCAACCGATCGAAGAAGGCTGCCTCTGGCTCAGTCGAGCCAAGGTCAAATGCGCCTTCCCTTGCCGGGTCACCCTGGTGGCCGCAACGAATCCCTGCCCCTGTGGTTGGTTTGGTGAGCCGGGAGGCCAATGCCGGTGCCGAGAAACGGAACGCCAGCGCTACTGGAACCGTCTGTCGGGGCCCATGCTGGATCGCCTCGATCTGCAGCTCCGGCTGCACAGGCTGCCGCCGGAGCAGCTCCGCCGCAGCGTGGAGGCCCCAACCCCAGAGCAGGAGCCGACACCACTGCTGTGTCCAGAACGAATCCAGCAGGCACGCCTGAGAATGGTTCAGCGCAATCCCTCGGGGTGCCTGAACAGCGCTCTCAGTGCTGCAGCCCTGGGGCGAAGCGGGAGCTTGAGTGCTCCAGCCCTAGAACGATGGGAAAGGATTGTCGAGCACCGTCAACTGAGTGCCCGCAGTGGCCTGAGGCTGCTCCGGGTCGCTCGCACCTTGGCCGACCTGGATGACCGCGAGCATGTCCTGAACACCGACCTCAGCGAGGCACTGTGCTTTCGCAGCTTCGACACCCCCCCAACCGATGGGGTGGACACACAGAAGAATTGAAGGGTCTGGAAGCACAGCCCCAGTGGTCGCGTCAGTACCGGAACTTCTCCCTTTCCGGTGCATCGCGATAGGGCTGTGGCCCGATCGGAGGTGGCTGGTGCAGCTTCTCCTCTCTGGGGTTCCCAAGTGCATGGGAAAGGGTTTCACCGAACCAATGCCTGATGCCTTTAAGCCTGAAATCCATCACAGACCCCCAGCTGATCTGCCATCAGTCTGGTGCTGGAATTGAGGGGTCGCCAACCAGTGCAAATACGGATTTCTAACCAGCAAAACAGGCCCTGAGTGGGAAAAGCGCTCCTCTCCCAGGGCCTTGGCATTGGATCAGAAACCAGAGCTTCGGATCAGCGACGACGACGACGCTGCTGAGCCTTGCGCTTGTACTTCTCGATGGGCGTCTCGTGGTGACGCAGGCGCTTGAGGTCTGCAAAGATCCCGGCCTTGGAGACCTGACGCTTGAAGCGACGTAGGGCTGATTCGATGCCTTCGTTTTCTCCGACCGTGACCTGAGTCATGCAGCAAGCAAGGTTGTCCAGCCCGTCAATGTAGCAACTCGCCCGCAGCTCAAAGCTGGGTCGATGCCTCACCGGCATCAGGCCAGGACTCCCGGAAGACATACAGGTGACCGAGGGTCTTCTTGCCGTACTGACGGCGCATCAGTTGCCAGCCGGGCTCCATGACCAACTGCAGAAAGTCCTGTCCCGGCCCACCGGTACGAGCGATCAGCAGGGTGGGCTTAGAGGTATCACGGGTTGGCACCGCCAGCAGCTCCACGTCAGAACCGGTCTTCACCACAGACAGGCGGTAACGGGTGCCCAGGTCGTCAGCACCAATACGGAGGGAATAACCGTTGCCATCGATGTAGCGATTGCAAATCCCGGTGAAATCAAAGGTGGCCAACAGAGGATTGACGACCGCTGGGGCGGAGCCCGACACGGAGTAACAGGGGCGCTTGCTACTGCGCTGCTCGTAGATGTTGAGCTGCGCCGACTCCCCCTTACCGATCGGTGCTGCCACCAGGATGAATCGGCTCTGTTCCACCGGCGCTGCCGTGAACAGAGAGCCCTGCGCCCTCAGCGGGAGAGGACTGACGGCGGCCGTGAAGGCGGCCGTGATGGTGGCCGTGGCGGCTGCCGTCAGAGCGGTCACAACGGCAAGAGGCAGGAAGCGGACCATCCGGTGGAGGGAAGGAACTCGTCCGGATCGTAAAAGTCGAAACGGGAAAGGGCGATCCGATTCAGACCGGTTTGTTGAGACGAATCGCGACCAGAAGGGTGACGACCGTGGCGGGTGCAGTGAGAGCCAGGATCCAGCCGGTGACGGTGCCACCAAGATCGGGATCGCCGTAGGCAAGCTCAAACACCGAACCGGTGGCGGCGATACCGAGCACGCAGGCCAGAGCCAGAAAGAGGCCGGCAAGGGGTTTCATCGGCATCGCTCAGACCAGGGGGCGAACATCAGCAGCCAGAAAACCATGGTCCTTGAGCTCACGGTTGCGATTGCCTTCATCACTCACCCGATCGACAAAGAGGACTCCCTTGAGGTGATCCATCTCGTGCTGGATGCAGCGGGCCATCAACCCATCGGCCTTCATGGTGCGAGGACGTCCCATCTCGTCGCGGTAGCTGAGCTGAATAGCGCTAGGTCGCACCACATCGAGATAGACACCGGGGATGCTGAGGCAGCCCTCCTCGTAGGTGTCTAGTGATCCGCTCGTGGTCGTGATCTCCGGGTTGATCAACACCAGGGGTGGAGCCGCGGCGTTCTCGATATCGAGATCGATCACGAGCAATTGCTGATGCACTCCCACCTGCGGAGCCGCGAGCCCGATCCCGCGGGCGGTGTACATGCTGCGCAACATGTCGCGGGCGAGATCCCGCACCGCTTCATCCACCCGACTGATGCGCCGTGCCTCCTGGCGCAACACCTGATTCCCCAGCGTGTGAATCTCGAGCGGGGCAACCTCCAGAGGCTCCTTCGCCACCGCCACGGCGCCGCCGCTGCGTTCGGCCGACCGTGCCAGTTGAGCGAAACTTCGAGCCAAGCGTCCTGTCTCCGCGAAGGATTGCAATGGCTTGATCTTAGGCAGCCTGACCCGCCAGCCTCCCGATCAGCACCAGCTGCCCCACCCACACGCCTCAGACCTCGTCCCCATGCACACTCCCCTGGCCGCACGGATTGCTCTCGGCCGCATGCCGACGCTGCGGGAACCGAGGCTGGTCGGCGACTCGGGCGACTGGGTTCTCTGGCTGGAACAGCGCCCCCAAGAGAGGGGACGCACCACCGCCCTGATCCGTCGCTGGGGGGCTGGGGCCACTGCGGTTCAGGAGCTGACCCCCGCTCCCATCAACCTGCGCAGCAGGGTGCACGACTACGGCGGTGGCGTGTTGGCCCAGGCCACTGATGGCCAGGAGCTGATGCTGGCCTGGATCGACGATCGCGATGGCTGCGTCTGGTTTCAGACCTGGCAAGGCCTGGACCAGAGCGAAGCAAATCCTCTGCTCGCCCATGGCCCCGCTCGCCGCCTCAGTCGGCCTGGAGCTCCCCTCGCGGACGGCCAGCTCGATCCCTTCAGGCGCCGCTGGCTCGGCGTCATGGAAGACGACGGCCGCGACTGGTTGGTGAGCCTGCAGCTGGACCAGGAGGATCAGACCCCAGAACGCTTGCATCAACCGGCTGATTTTGCTGGGTACATCGCCCTCAGTCCAAGGGGGGACAGGCTCGCCTGGGTGGAATGGCAGCAGCCGAACATGCCCTGGGACAACAGCCAGCTCTGGGGCGCTGATCTGGATTCTGAGGGGCGGATCATCACTCCAATGGCCCTGGCGGGAAGCGAGGGGAGAACCGGCGGAGAGATCTCCGTGTTCCAACCCCTTTGGTTGCCGGACGGTCGCCTGGTGGTGGCCGAAGATGGCAGCGGTTGGTGGAACCTGCTGCGCAGCACAGGAGGCACCACTCTGGCCAGTCTCCAGTGGGAGCGCCCCTGGCCCATGGAGGCGGAAACCGCCATGCCCCAGTGGGTGTATGGCATGCGCACCTCCGCCTGGGATGGCAAGCAGCTGTTGGCAGCCGTCTGCCGAGAGGGGTGCTGGCAACTGAACCGTCTCAGCGAGCAAGGCACGATTCAGACGCTTGACCAACCCTTTGATGATCTAGCGGGCCTGCATGCGCAGGGGGAAAGAGCCGTGGCCATCGCGAGCAACAGCACCACTGGCCAGGGGCTGCTGGAGATCGATCTCAGCGATGGACATTGGCACCACCACCCGGCGGCCGAGCCCGCGCTGAGCGCGGAGTGCATCAGCGTGGCGGAGCCCCTTTGGTTTGAGGGATCCCAGGGACGCCGCACCCATGCCTGGTACTACCCACCGAGTGCTGGCTCAGCAGAGAGGCCCCCGCTGTTGGTGAAGAGCCACAGCGGTCCCACCGCCATGGCCCGACGGGGCCTCAGCCTCGGCATCCAGTACTGGACATCCCGCGGCTGGGGCGTGGTCGATGTGAACTACGGCGGCTCCACCGGTTTCGGGCGGGCCTACAGGGAGCGGCTCAACGGGGGCTGGGGACTCGTCGACGTGGAGGACTGCGCCGCGGCCGCCCACGCCCTGATCGCAGCCGGTCGCGCCCATCCGGACCAGATCGCGATCGAAGGGGGCAGCGCCGGTGGCTTCACCACCCTGGCCTGCCTTTGCTTCACCGACACGTTCCGTGTGGGCGCCTGCCGCTACGCCGTGAGTGATCTCACCGCCATGGCCACGGACACCCACCGTTTCGAGGCCCGCTACGCGGACCGTCTGGTGGGGACATGGCCGCAGGAGCGCGAGCGCTATGAAGCGCGCTCTCCCCTGCTCCATGCCGAGCGGATCCACTGCCCGGTGATTTTCTTCCAGGGCGACCAAGACAAGGTGGTGCCACCGGAGCAGACCGAACGGATGGCAACGGCACTCAGGGCTAACGGGCTGCCAGTGGAGGTGCACAGCTTCCCGAACGAAGGCCATGGCTTCCGCGACAGCCACGTGCAGATCAGGGTGCTTGAAGCCACCGAACGCTTCTTCCGCACACATCTGGGCCTCAACGAAGGTTGAGCTGAGAAACGGACCGCTCTTCTTGGTCAGGATCGGCCTGACCGTAGTGAAGCCCACGGAACTGAGCGTGAACAGCCTCCATTTGTGCTGGCGAGAGCAGGGGCGGTTCGCCGATCTGCAGAGCCTTGAGATACATCCGTGCCAGGGTCTCCACCTCCACCGCAATCCGCAGCGCCTGATCAAGATCCGATCCCAGGGTCACCAGCCCATGACGGGCCAGCAGACAAGCCTGCCGATCCCGAAGCGCTTCCACGGCATAGGCCGAGAGCTCGGCCGTTCCGAACGTTGCATAGGGCGCACAGCGAACGTCATCACCACCGGCGACGGCCACCATGTAATGGAAGGCGGGAATCGATCGGTCATGGCAGGCCAGGGCAGTGGCATGCACCGGATGGCAATGGAGCACCGCCTGTGCTTCCGGACGCCCTGCCAGCACATCGGCATGCAAACGCCACTCCGAAGAGGGACGGCGCTGAGCCGAGCTCAAGGGGTGACCCTCCAGATCAAGCGCCACCAGATCGCCCGGCTTCATCTGCTCATAGGGCAGGGAGCTCGGGGTGACCAGCATGCCGCCAGGGATGCGCACCGACAGGTTGCCCGAGGTGCCCTGATTGAGGCCCGTGCCATTCATACGCCGGGCCACCGCCACCAGCTCCTCTCGCAAGCCGGGCTGTTCGGGAACCCCATGCCCGGAGAAAACTTGCTCAGACCCCACTGTTTCAGCCATTGCCGTAGAGGCCACGCAAACCGGCTTCGCTTGCCGGCGCCACACCGCGCTCGGTGATCAAACCGCTCACCAGCCGGGCGGGGGTGACATCGAAGGCAGGGTTGAAGCCAGCGCTGCCATCGGGGGTGAGCTGCACCTGAACCAGCTCCCCTGCGCTGGCACCGCTGATCACCCGCCCCTGAATCGCCGTCACCTCATCGGCAGAGCGGGCTTCGATCGGGATCTCCGCCACTCCATCCTCGAGCGACCAGTCAATCGTCGACGCAGGAAGCGCCACATAAAAAGGAACCTGATTGTCGTGGGCAGCTAGCGCCTTGAGATAAGTGCCGATCTTGTTGCAGACGTCGCCCCGACGGGTGGTGCGATCAGTACCAACGATCACTGCATCCACTTGGCCGTGCTGCATGAGGTGCCCACCGGCGTTGTCGACAATCACCGTGTGGGGAACCCCCTCCCGTCCCAGCTCATAGGCCGTGAGGGAAGCGCCCTGATTGCGGGGGCGGGTCTCATCGACCCACACGTGGATGTTGATCCCGGCGCGGTGGGCCTTGTAAATCGGAGCCAAGGCCGTTCCCCAGTCGACGGTGGCCAACCAACCCGCATTGCAATGGGTCAGCACGCGGAAGGGCTCAGCCCGTCGCCCAGGCGGACGCGCAGCCGCCAGCTCCTGAAAAATCTTCAGTCCGTGGTCGCCAATCGCCTCACACATGGCCACATCCTCATCAGCGATCGCTGCCGCCTCCTGGCGGGCCGCTGCGGCGCGCTCGGCCTCCGGCAGGGGCCGCACCCGATCGCGGACCCGCTCGAGGGCCCAGCGCAGATTCACCGCCGTCGGCCGGGTGGCATTGAGTTGATCAAACGCGAGATCAAGGGCCCGATCACTGGCATCCACCTGGAGAGCAAGCATCAGGCCGTAGGCACCGGTGACGCCGATCAGCGGTGCTCCCCGCACCACCATCGTGCGGATCGCTTCAGCGGCCTGATCACAGCTGTGAAGCGTGCGGGTGCTGAAGCGATGCGGCAGCTGGGTCTGATCGATCACCCCGACCGAGCAACCATCCGGCTCGAGCCAGATCGTGCGCCAGGCTTTGCCGTCGATGTTCATCCGCTGCGCCAACACTGAGTTGGATCCATGCTGCCTGGCGACTGTCCCGCTCGGATGCCTCTTCGCCGTCGCCATTTGCTGCAGCTCGCCCTCGGGACGGGCCTGAGCGCGGCTGGGCTCGGCATCAGCCGCGCGGCTGGCCGAGCAGCGTCTCGCGGTGATCTGCGCATCGGCCTGATCAGTGATCTCAACAGCAGCTACGGCTCAACCGCCTACATCCCCCAGGTCAGCCAGGGACTGCAGCAGCTCCTCGCTCTCAAACCGGCCCTGTTGGTGTGTGCCGGCGACATGGTGGCCGGCCAGAAACGGGGCCTCACCGCCAACCAGCTGGATGCGATGTGGGAGAGCTTCGCCCGCACGGTGTTGACACCAGTACGCCGAGCCGGGCTGCCCTTCCTACCAGCCATTGGCAACCACGACGGATCACCCGGGTTTGAGGCCGATCGGGCCGCGCTGCGCCGCTTCTGGACGCCACGCCGTCAGGCCCTGGGCCTGAGGTTTGAGGATGCGGGCGACTTCCCCTTTCACTACAGCGTTCTGCAAAACGACGTGTTCTGGTTGGTATGGGATGCCAGCTCGAGTCGAATCCCCCCTGCCCAGATCCAGTGGGCCCGCCGGCAACTGGGCAGTACCGCCGCGCGAAGAGCCCAGATCCGCATGGTCGTGGGCCATCTCCCTCTGTTCGGGGTCAGCCAGGGACGGGATCGACCGGGGGAGAGGCTCAAGCAGAGAGCAGCGATCCAGGCGCTCCTGGCGGAGGGCAACGTGCAGGCCTACATCAGTGGACACCAGCACGCCTGGTATCCGGCCAAGCTCGGTCCCCTCGACCTGATCCAACTGGGGGCCCTTGGCAGCGGCCCGCGTCGGCTCCTCCAGGGCAAGATCCCCCCGCAGCAGACCTTCACCACGCTGGACATCGATTGGCAAAGGTCATGGCTTCGTGAGACCAGCTATGCCGCTGCCACCGGCCAGGCAGTGAACTGGGAACAGCTCCCTGCGCAGCTGAATGGTCAGGCGGGACAGCTGCAACGCAATGTTCAGAGGCGACGGATTCCGTCACAACGCTCCCTCAAAGGCCAGCCATGAGCGAACGCACTGACCTCCGCGTCCAGTGGAGACGGCGGCCCTGCAGATCCCCTGCTGAGGCTTAGGCCTTAGCTGTGCTCGCGCAGGAAGTTGATCGTGCCCTGCAGCTCATCGGCAAAGCGGTCGATCTCCTCGAAGGTGGTGGTGAAACTGAGGCTGGCCCGGGCTGATGCCGTGACGCCGTAATGGCGATGAAGAGGCTGACAGCAGTGGTGACCACTGCGAATGCAGAGGCCACTGAGATCCAGCAACGCGGCGATGTCATTGGCATGAACCCCATCCACCAGGAACGTGGCCAGGGCGCCGCGACCCGCCTGCTGCTCTGGGGTGGGGCCGAGAATGCGCAGGCCTTCAATCCCCTGCAGGCGCAGGAAGAGATGGCGGGTGAGCTGAGCCTCCCAGGCCTGAATTTGATCAAGACCAAGGGCCTGGAGATAACGGATCGCTGCCCCCATACCGATCGCCTCGCCAATCGCCGGGGTCCCTGCCTCGAACTTGTGGGGCAGCGCCGCCCAGGTGCTGTGGTCCAGGAAAACGTCCTGGATCATCTCGCCACCGCCCAGGAACGGGGGCATCGCCTCCAGCAAAGCCTCGGGAGCCCAGAGAAAACCCATTCCGGTGGGACCACAGAGCTTGTGGGAGGAGCCCACCAGGAAATCCACACCCATGACTGACACATCAATGGGCTGATGGGCCAGGCTCTGACAGGCATCAAGGAGCACCTTCGCGCCCTGTTCCCGTGCCGCGGCCACGACGTCCTGGATGGGATTGCAGCATCCCAGCGTGTTGCTGATGTGCACCAAAGACACCAGCTTGGTGCGGGAGCTGAGCTTGCCGCGCAGATCCTCGAGATCGAGCGTGCCCTGCTCGGTCACCTGCGCGTGACGAAGCACGCATCCGGTGCGCTGAGCCAACAACTGCCAGGGCACCAGATTGCTGTGATGCTCCATCACGGTGAGCAGCACTTCATCACCTTCCCTGAGGTTGGCGTCTCCCCAGCTACGGGCCACGAGATTGATGGCCTCGCTGGCATTGCGGGTGAACACGATCTCGCTGGCGCTGGCGGCAGCGATGAATCGAGCGGTGGTTGCCCGGGCCCCCTCAAAGGCCTCGGTGGCGCGGGCGCTGAGCTGATGGGCACCGCGATGCACGTTGGCGTTGTCGCAGCTGTAGTAGTGCTGCAGCGCCTCGAGCACCACCTGGGGCTTCTGGCTGGTCGCCGCATGATCGAGATAGACCAACGGACTGCCGGAGGCAGAGCACTGGCTCAGAATCGGAAAGTCGGCACGCGTCCGTTCCGCAATTGACACGCCTACGTGCCGACCTGCGGTCGGATCCTGGGTTGCACTGGTCATGCCTCCAGTCCCTCCAGCAGTTGCGTCATGACGGGCCAGGCACTGGCTGCGCCGGGCAGGTGATCCACCACCTCCTGGCAGTACCCACGCAACAGCAGGGCGGCGGCATCGGACGCGCCAATGCCCCGGCTCTGGAGATAGAAGAGCTCATCCTCCTGAAGCTGGGACACCGTGGCGCCGTGGGCACAGCGCACATCGTCCGCCACGATCTCGAGCTCTGGCTTGGTGTCGATCCGGGCCCGTTCCGAGAGCAGCAGGTTGCGACTGAGCTGGGCGGCATTGGTGCGTTGGGCAAGGCGCGGCACCCGCACAGCACCATTGAAGATGGCGTGGGAACGTCCCCCAGCGAGACACTTCTGAAGCTGATCAAGCTCCCCTTCCGGCCCCTCGAATTGAACGGTGCTGTGGGTGGCGAGCTGCTGATCAGCGGCCGACACCGAAAGACCACGCATCACGGTGCTGGCCTGACCATCCACCTGCACCACCCGTGGCTCCAAACGGGCCAAGGCCCATCCTTTGGCCACAGAGGTGAGTGTGTAGGCACTGCGGGGCTCCTGCTCCACAGCGCCATGGACCAGCAGAGAGCCCTCGCCATCGGCGCAGGCGACCAAACCGTGATTGAGCCTCGCTTCCTGGCCTAGGTGAACCTCCAGCACATGACTGTGGGCCACCGGCCCCTCGGCAAGCACGACCTGGAGCAGATCCAGCTGCGCCTTCTCCTCGAGCAGAAGCAGCACCCGGGTGGCCGTGAGACCGGTGGGGCTGGCCAGCACCAGCTCGAGGGGGGGGACCGAACCGCGCACCCGCAGCGCCAGTACCTGCTGACTGGAGGCATGGTTGAGCTCCACGGGCCAGGCGTCCACACAACCGCAGCGATCGAGGGTGTGACCAAGGGCCTGCTCCAACTCGGAGGCACTCAAACGGGTGATCCCCTCAGGCAGCACCATCGCCGCCAAGGGATCGGCTTGTCCATCGAGGACGAGACGCAGCGTTTCCGTCGCCACCGCTGGCAAGGCTGAAGGATCCAACGGAGCACGCGCATCAGCGCTGCTCAGGGGGAGGCGCGCGATCGCCTCAAGGCGCGTCAGATCCGTGAGGCGCCACGCCTCCTGACGGCGGGTGGGCAGGCCGAGGCGCTCCAAGGCCTCCCTCCCCCGACGCTGGACAGGGTCCAAAACACGGTCGTGACTGGAGAGCTGCATCCTCAGACCCCCTCCTGGGCAGCCAGTTCCTGATCCACCCAGTCGTATCCCGTCTTCTCCAGTTCCAACGCCAGCTCACAGCCACCAGTGCGCAAAATCCGCCCAGCGGCCATCACATGGACGTAGTCGGGCGTGATTTCGTCGAGGAGGCGCTGGTAGTGGGTGATCAGCAGTGTGGCGTTCTCCGGACCCGCGAGCTGATTCACACCACCGGCCACGATGCGCAGGGCATCGATATCGAGACCGGAATCTGTCTCATCCAGAATGGCCACGACCGGTTCCAGCAGGGCCATCTGCAGGATCTCATTGCGCTTCTTCTCACCCCCTGAGAAGCCCTCATTCACGCTGCGCTCAAGGAAGGCAGGATCCATTTGCACCACCTGGAGGCGCTCACGAACGTGATCCTCGAAATCAAAGGTGTCGAGTTCCTCCATCCCCTGGGTTTCGCGTCGAGCATTGGTGGCCACCCGCAGAAACTCAAGATTGCTGACCCCTGGAATCTCGACTGGATACTGAAAGCCGAGAAACACGCCAAGACGAGCGCGTTGCTCAGGCTCCAGTTCAAACAGGTCCTGGCCTCGGTAACGCACGGAACCACCAGTGACCCGATAAGCGGGGTGACCAGCCAACACCTTGGACAGAGTGCTTTTACCGCTGCCGTTCCGCCCCATCACGGCATGGATTTCGCCAGCACGCACCTGCAGGTTCACCCCCTTAAGGATCGGCTGATCCTCCACGGAGGCATGCAGATCGGAGATGTCGAGAAGCAGCTCGGCGTCGGGGCGGATCACGGGACGGAGAAGGAAGGGATCAGGGAACAGATCTGGACGGGACAAGCAGGGATCAACCCACCGATCCCTCGAGCTTGAGGGCGAGCAGTTTGTCGGCCTCAGCTGCGAACTCCATCGGCAGCTGATTGAAGACATCGCGGCAGAATCCGCTCACCATCATCGACACCGCTTCTTCGAAGCCAATGCCCCGGCTCTGGAGATAAAACAGCTGGTCTTCGGAAATGCGGCAGGTGCTGGCTTCATGCTCGATCGCCGCCTGGGGCTGTTGCGAGCGGATGTAGGGATAGGTGTTCGCAGCAGCCTGATCGCCGATCAGCATCGAATCGCACTGGCTGTAATTGCGCGCCCCTTTGGCGCCAGGGCCCATCTGCACCAGACCTCGGTAGCTATTGCTGGAGCAACCAGCGCTGATGCCCTTGCTCACAATCGTGGAGCGGGTGCGGGGGCCCACATGCACCATTTTGGTGCCGGTATCGGCCTGCTGGCGGTTATTGGTGAGTGCCACGGAGTAGAACTCACCCACTGAATCGGCTCCCTGAAGCACGCAGCTGGGGTACTTCCAGGTGATGGCAGACCCGGTCTCGACCTGCGTCCAGCTGATTCGGCTGCGAGCCCCTCGGCACTGTCCCCGCTTGGTCACGAAGTTGTAGATACCGCCCACACCGTTCTCATCACCGGCATACCAGTTCTGCACGGTGGAGTATTTGATCGAGGCATCATCAAGAGCCACGAGTTCCACCACTGCAGCATGCAGCTGATTGGTGTCAAACATGGGAGCAGTACAACCCTCTAGGTAACTCACCGAAGCCCCTTCCTCGGCCACGATCAAGGTGCGCTCGAACTGACCCGTGTCGCCAGAGTTGATGCGGAAATAAGTGGACAGCTCCATCGGACACTCCACACCCTTGGGAATGAACACAAAAGAGCCGTCACTAAACACAGCGGAATTGAGGGCCGCGAAATAGTTGTCATTGCTGGCAACCACCGTTCCCAAATAACGCTCGATGAGCTCAGGGTGCTCCTTGACAGCCTCACTGAAGGAACAGAAGACGACTCCGTGCTCGGCAAGCTTTTCTTTGTAGGTGGTGGCAATCGAGACGCTGTCAAACACTGCATCAACAGCCACATTGCTCAGTCGCTTCTGCTCGCTCAGAGGAATTCCGAGTTTGTCAAACGTTTCCAGCAGTTTGGGGTCCACCTCATCGAGGCTGGACTTTTTCTCCTGCTGTTTGGGAGCCGCGTAATAAACAATGTCTTGGTAGTCGATCAACGGATAACCCAGAGCGGCCCAATCGGGTTCTTCAAGGGTCAACCAGTGCCGAAATGCCTTGAGCCTGAAGTTCAGGAGAAAGTCGGGCTCCTCTTTCTTGGCCGAGATCAGGCGAACGACATCCTCGCTCAGCCCCTTGGCGATCTTGTCGGTCTCAATGTCGGTAACGAAGCCGTATTTATACGGCTGACTGACGAGATCACGAGTGGAGGCACTGGTCATGGCGATCAACCCGCAGACGCGTGGATCTCCTCGGTGCTGATGGTTTGAGCATCGCCGCGGAAGGGATTGTCCTCAGTGAGGAAAAGCATGCAGTGACACTCCTTGCGCTCACGCATCGGAACACACGGACAGTTCCAGAAGGCCTGGGACACCTCAGCCTCCTTGTCTTCGTAGTGACGGCAAGGGCAAAGGGCTCCTCCGAGTTCGTCCTTGTGACGGGCGAGTCCCTTGAGCACCACGGCCGTGACCCCAGGGTCACTGCAGAAATAGGTGCCGGTGCGCTGGGCATAGGTCTCAGCGAACTTGCGGATCACCTCGAGGCTCTCGGCCGTGGGCTCCGGGTTGCCAGCGGACGGATCGGTCATGGGGCGGAGGCGGAAATGCAGAAGGCAGGTTGGCGCCGGACAACGGATGAGCTGACCTGCCGGCAGGCAAATACGAAACTCCGTTGTTTCGTTTTTGAAGCCTAGGGCACAGGTCCGTCGACCGACGGGTGCGGCCATTCTCACCTGCTGCCGGCGAGGGATGTCGCCTGCGCACTGACGGAAGCGAAGCCCGTTTCTAGTTTTCGGCTTGAACGACCAAGACTTCCCCCCCCCATGGCTATCGCTAACCGGTCCGCTGCGGAGTGGCTCGGCTCCGAGGCCGAGCTCCTGCTGCAGGGCACTCCGCGCGTCAGCAGAGAACGCCTGCACCTACCAGGCCCCGCAGTGGTCGACCGTTTCGCCCTCACCGACCGCAATCCGCAGGTGATGCGCAGCCTGCAGCAGCTCTACGGCAGCGGCCGCCTCGCCAACACCGGTTACTTATCAATCCTCCCCGTCGATCAGGGCATCGAACACTCAGCGGCCCACTCCTTTGCCCCTAATCCCGATTACTTCGACAGCGAAGCGATCGTGGAACTGGCTGTGGAAGCTGGCTGCAACGCGGTTTGCTCAACTCTGGGTGTGCTCGGCTCAGTGGCCAGGAAGTGGGCTCACCGCATTCCCTTCATGGTCAAGGTGAACCACAACCAGCTGCTCACGGCACCGAATGTGCACGAACAGATCCTGTTCGCCTCCGTTGATCAAGCGTGGGACATGGGCGCCGTGGCAGTGGGCGCGACCATCTATTTCGGCAGCGATGACTGCAACCGTGAGCTGCAACAGATCGCAGCACTCTTTGAGCATGCCCATGACCGGGGCTTAGCCACCGTGCTCTGGTGCTACCTGCGCAATCCGATCTTCAAGCAGCCTGAGGCCGATTACCACCTGTCGGCCGACCTGACCGGCCAGGCGGTGCATCTGGGCGTCACCATCGGGGCCGACATCATCAAGCAGAAACTCCCGGCCAACAACGGGGGCTATCCAGCCGTGGCGAAGGCGCTGGGTCACGCCTTCGGCATGACGGACGATCGGATCTACAGCGAGCTGGCCAGCGACAACCCCGTCGATCTCTGCCGCTACCAAGTGCTCAACTGCTACGCCGGTCGCATCGGACTGATCAATAGCGGTGGCGCCTCGGGCAGCGACGATCTGCATGAAGCCATCCGCACGGCGGTCATCAACAAGCGCGCCGGGGGCAGTGGCCTGATCATGGGCCGAAAAGCTTTCCAGAAACCCAGGCAGGAGGGGGTCGACCTCATCCAGGCCGTTCAGGACGTGTACCTCAGCCCCGAGGTCACCATCGCCTAATCCCGGCGCTGGTCAGACGCCACCTGAACGGATTGCGTGGCATCGTGTGAACATCACGACTGACCCATGGGCGCACACGCTCAGGCTCCCACCCGCGAGACCACCCTCACCCTGCTGTTGCGGCAGGGTGAGGTGAGTGCAGCGGATCTGGCTGGTCAGCTCGGCATTTCCGTTCAGGCGATGCGCCGCCACCTGCGCAGCCTGGAGGACGACGGCCTGGTGGAATCCAAGCCAATGACCGCAGGTCCTGGCCGCCCCTCCAACATCTGGCGACTGACCGCCTTGGGGCATCAGCATTTCCCGGATGGCAGTGAGAGCTTTGCCCTCGGTCTGCTCAATTCCATGGCGGCCACCCTGTCACCGGAAGCCATGGCGTCTCTCCTGAGCCAGCAGGCCCTTGAAAAAGCGAGCCGCTACCGCCAGAGAGTGGGATCCGGCCCCCTGAGGGAGCGCATCGCCACCCTCGCCGAACTGCGACGTCAGGAGGGGTACGTCACGGAACTGGAGCCGGATCCCGACGGCCACGGCTGGTGCCTAAGCGAATTCCACTGTTCGGTGCAGCGGATCGCAGAGGAATATCCAGTCGTTTGTGATCAGGAGCTGCAGCTCATCCGTCACACCTTCCCCGATTGCCAGGTGGAGCGTGTGCACTGGCGGCTCGAGAAAGGGCATTCCTGCGGCTTCCGGATTACTCCCGACCATGCCTGAGGCGCCAACTCCAGAGGGCAGCCCCCTCAGCCTGGAGGTGATCGCGCGCATCGACGCCACCCTGCTACCGAGCCAAGAGCGCCATCACCTGCGCCTGATGGCTCACTGCCTCGCCTGTTTTCGGGACATGGCCGATGGCCTCGACCAAGGCCCTCTGCCCTCCGCTGCAGAACAGCGGAGCTGGTGCCAGCAACATCCCCAACTGCAAGACGACGCTCCCTTTGCCCGCCTGCTTCTCCAACAGTTCCAGAGCGCTGGAAGGCAGCTCGAATCCCTGGCGGCAAATCAGCAGATCACCCCGCTGGGCCTGACCCTCGATCATCTGATCGAGGACGCCGTGAACACCCATCGGCTGCGATCATCCTGAGCAGCCCTGCACGCCTGTCAGCGAGGCCCGCATGACCCTTGCCATTCCTGATGCCCTCAGCTTCTTCCGCCTGAGCAACGGACGCTGGCGATCCCAAAGGAGCGTCCACCACCTCCTGCATCGACGGGCGGAAGCAGGGGGCTCCCTCATCGTTGTCGAGGATTTGGATGCCCACGACCCCCGTCTTCGGGCGATGGCAGCCGAGCAGGGCCACGATCCCGACCGCCTTGTGGGGGGGAGTCAGGTGCGTTGGAGCGCTTCGATGGCCTGGGATCAAGAGGGTGCTGCCCATGACGGCGAAAGCGTGATCGGCCTAATCCCCGAGGGGGCGAACGGTCGATCCGGGCTGCTGCTGCGGGACCTCGGTTATGCGGAGAAAGCGCCAGCCGCCTCCCGCTTCTCCATGGATGAACAGGATGGCCTCATGCTCACCACCGAATACGAGACCATGGCGGTGTGGGAGCGATTCAGCTTCGCGGGCCCAGATGTGCGCATCCGCTCCAGCACGGTGGAAGGCCTGTCAAACAATGCCTCCTTCTGCCTGGAACTTCGCCTGCCGGAGGGGGGTGATGCGGCAAGCGGAACCGGCTCGAGCAGGAGCCCTCAGAAAGCGGCGCTCTCGCCTCTGGGCTGGTGAAGCCATCAGCCGCGACTATTACGGACTGTGATTGCTGAGGGCTCGAGGCAGAGCGTGCCAGAGCCGTACTTCTACGATCGCCATCGACGGATGCAGTTGCTCGCGTGGCCCTTCCCCTTCTGAAGTACGCGCCCACCACTCAGAACTCCCGAGTGGAGGCCTACCGGGTGGGTTCGGACGAAGATCCCAAAGCCGCGTCCATGGATAAAGCCATGGATCGTGAAGACCAGAACTTCGTGATCGAGGCTGCCTACCGCCAGATCTTCTTCCATGCCTTCAAGGTGGATCGGGATCGCACCCTGGAGTCCCAGCTGCGCACCGGACAAATCACCGTGCGTGATTTCATCCGCTCCCTCTGCCTGTCGGACACCTTCAACCGCAGCTTCTACAACCTCAACAGCAACTACAAGGTGGCCCGCCACCTTGTGGAAAAGCTGCTCGGGCGCACAACCCACGGCAAATCCGAAGAGATTGCCTGGTCAGCAGTGCTGATGACCCGCGGCGTGCGCGGCATGGTGGACGACATCCTCAACGGTGAGGAATACATGGAAGCCTTCGGTTACGACACCGTTCCTTATCACCGCAACCGGGTGGTTGGTTCCCGTGACATCGGTGAAACCCCCTTCAACATCACCTCACCGCGCTACGACGCCTACTACCGCGGCATCCTTGGGTTCCCCCAGATTGTTTTTACAGGCACGGCCCGCTCGCTGCCTGCTCGCGCTGCCCAGCGTCGTGGCGGCTACCCCGAGGACTACATGACCTGGGTGCGCTCCCTGCCTGCCATGCGCTCCAGCTCCGCTGCTGCATCCTCTGCGGGCATCGACTACATGGCCAAGGTTCCTTACCGCAGTGTCGGTCGCTGATCAGCAAACCTGAGCAAACCAGAACCAAAGCGGGGGTTAAGACCTCCGCTTTTTTTTTGCTTGTTCTCTGGACGCATTCGGCTGCCAATGCAGTCAGAGGATCCTGACGGCAGGCGATTTGAGCGATCAAGATCGGGTTCTTTGCCGCAAACTGATCCCAAAGAAACCTGGAGATTCTCTCCGTGACGCAAGCTCTCTCCTCTCTCGCCCGCCTAACGCTGCGTCAACTGCGCCAGATGGCCAGCGATCTTGGAGTGACCCTCTACAGCCGGAAGAGCAAAGAAGATCTCGTCAGTGCAATCGCCGAGAAACAAGAGCGCCGCGGCGGCGACCTTAGAGCGATCGAAGCCGAACTGAATGCCCCCTCGCGCCCAGAAGCGAACACACGGGTGGTTTTCCTACCTCGCGATCCCCAGTGGGCCTACGTCTTCTGGGAGATCGCGGATCGGGATCGCAAGCGCGCTCAGGCCGACGGCGCTGGCCATCTGAGCCTGCGTCTTGCTGACGTGACCGGCATTCAAGACGGAACCTCTCACCCCCACACCCTCCAAGAAGTGCCCGTCGATAGCCACAGCACCGAGTGGTACTTGCCGGTGCCCCTCTGCGATCGCGACTACCGCGTGGAGCTCGGTTATCGCTGCGGCAGCAATTGGATCTCCCTGGCGTTCTCCTCGGTGGCCCGGGTTCCCGCCCTGCACCCCAGTGATCAGATCCTCGACCAGTTCGTGCCCTTCAGCCTGGATGCCTCCCCTGTTGCACCTGCCCCTGCAACCAACATCGAAACCAGCGACAGCGGGCTGCACGAAAGGCTTTACCAGAGCGCCACGACCCACTTCCGCAGCCGTCGCGTGGGCTCCGAAGTTCTGCATGAGCAGGATTCCATGGGTGCCGCCCGTTTCGGACTCAATGATTCCGGCGCGGGCCTCTGGGCCAGCGGACGCAACGAATCCGGCCTGGGTGGCGTTACCCCCCGCCAACGGTCCTTCTGGCTTGTGGCCGACGCTGAGCTGATCGTCTACGGCGCCACCGATCCCTCCGCTCGCCTCACCATCGGCGGCGAGGATGTGCCCCTCTCCAGCGACGGCACCTTCAGGATCCAGGTTCCGTTCCGCGATGGGGAGCAGGTGTATGCGATCGAGGCGACCGCTGCCGATGGTGAGCAGAAGCGCAATATCACCCTCAACTTCGAGCGCGTCACCCCTGAAGACAACAGCAATCCAGCCAGCGAAGCCAAAGCTGAGTGGTTCTGATCCTGTGGGGATGAAATCAACCCCAGCCCTGCGCTGGTTCGTGGCCATCACTCCCCTGGCGGGGGCGATGGTCTTTCCAATTGTTGTTCCTTTGACCATGGCCCGCGTTGGCATCGGCGCGGGCGTCGGGGTGGCGCTTGCCCTGAGCAGCCTCTGGTTCGTCACAATGCTGCGCACCTCCGAGATGCCCCACTGAAGCGATCCCGGCGGGGGAATCCTCCCTTCTGGGAAGTTGTTTCGTCATGGGATCCCTGGGGAGAGATCGATGCCAAGGCTGGATCAGGGGCCTGGTGATCACCTGGTTAGCTCTGGTCTCGGCCAGCTGCAGTCAACCGGGTCAATTGCTCGGCCAGGCACCAGCGGAACCGCCACTGCCGGAAGCCATCCAAGTGGCCTTCAACCATCGGGACGGCAACCGCTACCGCAGCCCGCTGACAGGTCAGTGGCGCAACGGTGACAACCTGGAGCAGCTGGTGATCAAGGCCATCGCAGCGGCCCAGGAGGAGATCCTCGTGGCCGTGCAGGAGATCTCTCTGCCGGCGATCGCCACCGCTCTGTTGCAGGCCCGCGACCGTGGGGTGGTGGTGCAGGTGGTGCTCGAAAACACCTACAGCACGCCATGGAGCGAGCAGCACTTAGCCGACCTGCCACCCCATGGCCGTCAGCGACTCGAACAACTGCAGGCCTTGGCCGATCGCAACGGCGATGGTCTGCTGAGCGATTCGGAGCGCCTCGATGGCGATGCCGTAGCGCTACTCCAGCGGGCCGGTGTGCCCTTGATCGATGACACCGAAGATGGCAGCAAAGGAAGCGGCCTGATGCACCACAAGTTTGTGGTGATCGACCGGCGCCTGGTGGTAACCGGCAGTGCCAACTTCACCAGCTCTGGGATGCACGGGGATGCGGGTGCTGCAAGCAGCCGCGGCAACGTGAATCACCTCCTAACAATCGAGAGTCCTGAGCTGGCGGCAGTCTTTGCGACCGAATTCGCCCGGATGTGGGGCGATGGGCCCGGTGGTCGCCAGGACAGCCGCTTTGGGCGCGGCAAAGACAGCGGTGTTGTGGAGACGGTGCAGGTGGGCGACACCCGGATCGATGTGCTGTTTACGCCGCATTCAAAATCGGATCCCAACCACGGCCTGCGGCTGATCGGGGATCAACTGGCAACAGCACAGCGGAGCATCGATATGGCCCTGTTCGTGTTCTCCGCGCAGGGACCGGCGGATGTGCTGCGGGAGCGAGTGGAGCAGGCGGTTGAGGTGCGACTGCTGGCGGATCCAGGCTTTGCCAGCCGCTCATTTTCCGAGGTTCTGGATCTCTTGGGCGTGTCCCTGCCCGATCGGTTCTGCAAATTGGAAGCAGGAAACCGGCCGTTTGAGACAGCACTGCAGGGAGTCGGCACCCCTCGCCTCGCCCGCGGCGACAAGCTGCACCACAAGTTCGCTGTCATCGACAACCGCACTGTGATCACGGGCAGCTTCAACTGGTCACCGTCGGCTGCCCATCAGAACGATGAAACGTTGCTGGTGATTCACTCACCCGAACTGGCAGCCCATTTCACCCGAGAGATCGATCGGATGTGGCGAGGAGCAGAACTGGGCATCACCGAACGCATGCGCCGCAAGCTCGAACGTCAGCGACAAAGGTGCGGGAGTGGGGCAATGCGGGGCACAATGGCGCCATGATCACGATCACTCCCCGACGCACCCTTTCCCTGCTGCTGGGAATGGCCTTGGTGACCCCCCAACTGGGTTGGGCAGGAACCACTTATGTGCCCTTCCCCACCAAGGAGGAGTTCAGGGCCATCCAGTTGCTCGCCTACGACTGCTCCAGGGAAAACAGCGCAGAGCTCTGTGATCGCACCCGCAGTTTGGCTGATCCTCTGATGGATCATCCGCGCCTTCCCGCCGCCTGCAAAGACGCGATCTGGGATCTACTCCAAACAGCGAAACCAGCGGCAAGCAACGGCTTTCAACGCCGCGACAGCATCGACAAGCCGGCCCGCCGCCTCACCGTCGTCTGCGCCGATCCAGTGAAACCCAAGCCCACGGGGCCGAAGCCTGGCAGCCTCACTCCCAGTCAAACGTGAAGCGCTGGCCCGGCAGCAACCGGCCCACCTCCTCACGAATCTCCTGCATCATCTGAACGCTGATCAGCGGATGCGCCTTCAGTTCGCGCACCATCTCCTGCACGTTCTCCGGGGTGAGCCCGTGACTTGAGACCATCGAATCAAGACGCTCCCTGAACGCTTTCAGCACCAGCAACTGCTCCTCACTGAGAGGCTCCGCATTGGGGTGATCAATCTTCATGGCTCTCCCGGCAAGCAGCTCCATCGGCTGGTTGTTGAAAGGTAGCTGCGACAACTGGTTGCCCTCAACACTCTTCAGGGCCGGGATCGTGTTTACGTTCCGCATAGAGACGCCGTCCCTCCGATGACCACCTCGGCCCCCGCGGAACCAACCCAGCGCCAGGTGCGCCTCGAGACCCCCTTCAGCGACCAAAAGCCCGGAACCTCTGGCCTGCGCAAGAGCAGCCAGCAGTTTGAGCAGCCTCACTATCTGGAAAGCTTCATCGAAGCAGTGTTGCGCACCCTGCCAGGCGTCCAGGGGGGAACGCTTGTTGTGGGGGGCGACGGCCGTTACGGCAATCGCCGGGCCATCGATGTGATCCTGCGCATGGGGGCCGCCCATGGCCTGAGTCGGGTGATCCTCACCACCGGGGGAATTCTTTCGACACCGGCCGCTTCCAACCTGATCCGCAAGCGCCAGGCCATCGGCGGCATCATCCTGTCGGCCAGCCACAACCCAGGCGGCCCAGATGGTGACTTCGGAGTCAAGGTGAATGGCGCGAACGGTGGTCCCACCCCCGCCTCCTTCACCGACGCGGTGTTCGAATGCAGCAAAACCCTCGAGCAGTATTCACTGGTTGATGCCCCAGCGATCCCTCTGGATGCGCCTGGGAAGCACTCGATCGGCGCCATGAACGTGGAGGTGATCGATGGCGTCGACGATTTCGTTGAGCTGATGCAGCAGCTCTTTGACTTCGATCGCATCGGTGCTCTGATCCGCAGCGATTTCCCCCTGGCCTTTGACGCGATGCACGCCGTCACTGGGCCTTACGCACAGCGTTTACTCGAAGGCTTGCTCGGAGCCCCAGCTGGGAGCGTGCGCAATGGGATTCCACTCGAGGATTTCGGGGGCGGACATCCCGACCCAAATCTCACCTACGCCCACGACTTAGCCGATCTCCTGCTCAAAGGCGACGCCTATCGCTTTGGTGCAGCCTGTGATGGAGACGGCGATCGCAACATGATCCTCGGCCAGCGCTGCTTCGTGAACCCCAGCGACAGCCTGGCAGTGCTCACAGCCAATGCAAGCGTGGCTCCCGCCTATGCGGCCGGCCTGGCCGGGGTCGCCCGTTCGATGCCCACCAGTTCCGCCGTGGATGTGGTGGCCAGGGAGCTAGGAATCGACTGCTACGAAACCCCAACAGGCTGGAAGTTCTTCGGCAATCTGCTGGATGCCGGGCGGATCACCCTCTGCGGCGAGGAAAGTTTCGGCACCGGCAGCAATCATGTGCGCGAGAAGGACGGACTCTGGGCGGTGCTCTTCTGGCTGCAGATCCTGGCGGAACGTCGTTGCAGCGTGGCCGAGATCATGGCCAGCCACTGGGGACGTTTCGGGCGTCACTACTACTCCCGCCATGACTACGAAGCCGTGGCAAGCGAGGCCGCTCACGGTCTCTATGACCGCCTCGAGGACATCCTGCCCAACCTGGCAGGTCAATCCTTCGCCGGCCGGAGCATCAGCGTCGCTGACAACTTCAGCTACACCGATCCAATCGATGGTTCGGTCACCGGAGGGCAGGGCCTGCGCATCCTTCTGGAGGACGGCAGCCGCGTCGTCGTGCGCCTCTCCGGCACTGGTACGAAAGGCGCCACCATCCGGGTCTATCTGGAAAGCTATGTGCCCAGCAG
This sequence comes from Synechococcus sp. BS55D, assembly GCF_004332415.1. Classification (NCBI taxonomy): domain Bacteria; kingdom Bacillati; phylum Cyanobacteriota; class Cyanophyceae; order Synechococcales; family Synechococcaceae; genus Synechococcus; species Synechococcus sp. BS55D. The sequence goes on along the minus strand of NZ_PHQT01000004.1, from coordinate 31,385 downwards.
CGGCGATCTACAACAGGATCCCCAGGTAGCCCTGGCCGAGATGATCAACAGCATCAATGCCCTTGCAGAGATTCAGCAGCGCACTGGCATGGATCGACCAACAGTGATCACCTAAACAGCCTGATCACCTAAACAGCCTGATCACCTAAACGACTAACGGCGCCGATTGCGGCTCTTTCGCCCATGGCGATAGAGCGGATCGGTGGCCTCTTGCTGAAGCTGTCGGGTCGTTTCAATCGCAAACCCACCCAGGCCTCCGCAGAGAACGATCATCAAATAGAAGAGCCGTAGTCGAGTGATGTCGACCTGCACAGGGGTGTTGTCGATCAACACCTTCATGAAATAGGCAATCAAAGCGCCGATGGCACAACCAATGGCGATGGCCACCAGCACACGGGCACCGCTAAAGGGTGGGTTGGGATCGACTTCCTGGCGTTTCATGATCCGCCCTGGATCTGAGCAGGCGGCTGCTGCTTACCGTCAGCCTCACCAATAAGCGACTTCATCACCACATAAAACACGGGCACCACCAGGGTCGAGAGGAACGTGGCCACGAGCAATCCTCCGAACACGACAAGACCAAGGGACGATTGGCTCTGAGCACCAGCTCCACTGGCCAGCATGAGGGGAAGGAAGCCCGTCAGCGAAGAAATCGCTGTCATCAGAATCGGCCTGAGTCTGGATTTGGCGGCAAAACGCGCAGCATCCATAGCCGAGGCCCCCTCGCTCATCTGCTGATTCGCAAGGTCCACGATCAGAATCGCGTTTCCGCCGGCAAGACCGATCAGCATCACGAGGCCCACCTGGGCATAGATATTGAGCACTTGCCCGGCAGCACCGAGAAAGACGAGAGCACCGAGCAAGGCGGTGGGAACGGTGAGCAAAATAATGATGGGGTCGGTATAGCTCTCGTATTGGGCCGACAGCACAAGAAACACAGCGAGGATGCCAAGGGCGAAGATCACCACCGCCAATGCGCCTGCTTTCACCTCCTCCCTGGAGATGCCGGTCCAATCGAAACCGAGGCCCTGGGCATTCTGCTCGGTGAAAATTGTCTTCATCGCTGTGATCGCCTGACCGGAGCTCTTACCTTCGGCCGGCGTGCCCTCGATCTTGATCGAGCGATAAAGATTGAAGTGAGGGATCACACTCGGACCACTCGTCGGCTTGACCGTAAAGAACTCAGACAGAGGGATCTGCTCTCCCTGACTGTTGCTCACGTAGATCGACTTCAGCTGTTCGGGAGTGGCGCGATTTGCAGCCTCGGACTGCACATACACCCGACGAACGCGTCCCTCCTGGAAGGTGTCATTGACATAGGCCCCACCAAAATTGACACTGAACGTCTGCATAGCGGAGCCGAAATCCACACCGAGTGACGCAAGCTTTTCACGATCGACCTTGATCTCGATCTGAGGAGACTCGGGGGAAAACAGCGTGTAAACGCGATTCAGGATCGGGTTGGCGTTGGCAGCCTGGATGATCCTTCCAGCAGCTCCAAAGAATTCATTGAGGGCATAGGCACCGCTGCTCTGATCAAGCAACTGGAATTCGAAGCCTCCGCCGGCCCCATAGCCCGGAATCGAAGGAGGCTCCACCACAAACACCCTGGCACCGTCCACAGCCATGAGCAGCTTCTTGTTGAGGCGTTCAACGATGGCAGCGACGCTGTGCTCATCACCGGGACGATCATCCCAATGCTTGGTGCCAAAAAAGAACAAACCTTTATTCGGAGCGTTTCCATCCAGACTGGCCCCACTGAACAAGGCCGCTGAGGCAATGTCCTCTTCCGTGCGCAGAACCGCGGCAACCTCGCGATTGATCGCCAGCGTTGTCTCATTAGAAACCCCGTCAGGAGCCTGTACAAAACCGATGGCGTAGCCCTGGTCTTCGATCGGAACAAAGCCTCCGGGGATCCGCGTGAAAGCAAATCCAGTGAGCAGAATTCCCGCGGCCAGAGCCGCCATCACCAGAGGACGCGCCTGGAGAACCTTCTCGAGGAGATCGGAATAACGGCGTTCAAATCCAGCATAAAAACGATTGAACTGGCTGAAGATCAACGGCACGAACCAGCCCACCACCACACCGATCAGAGGCCAGAACAAGACGGGAATCCAATCGGTCACCCCCACCACCACGAGTCCGACCACTGCTCCGCCGATGGCCGTTGGGAGACGCAGGGGCAGGCCGGTGATTTTCATGGCAACGAAGCCAACCAGAGCACCAACGACCGTTGGAACAAGCACCATCGCCGCTCCATTGCCGGCACTGAGAAGCCCATAGACAAATCCAAGGGCAACGCCGGCGACGGCATAGTTCTGACGACTTAACTCCTTGGTTTCGCGAGAGAGCAACAGGGCCGAAAGCATCGGCGAGAAGGTCAGCGCGTTGAACGTGGAAATAGCAATCGAAAAGAGAATCGTGGCCGCAAACTGCTTGTAGATCGTGCCAGTAGCACCGGGGAAAAAGAGCACCGGCAGAAACACCGCCATCTTCACCAGTGACGTGGCGATCACAGCGCCAAACAGTTCATCCATGGTCGCGATTGCGGCCTGGACAGCGGAGAGACCTTCAGCCTTCTTGGCCGAAGTGTCCTCCACCACTGTGATCGCATCGTCCACCACAAGGCCGGTGGCCAGCACCAGACCAAAGAGGGTGAGCTGGTTGAGCGAGAAGCCGAAAGCCAGCACCAAAGCAAAGGTGCCGATCAGAGCCACAGGGATGGCGATCGCGGGCACCAGAGTGGCCTTCCAGTTCTGCAGGAACAGGAAGAGGATTAAGACCACCAGAATCACCGCATCCCGCAGCGAGTTGGTTACACCTTTGATCGATTGATTGATGAAGTCAGTGGTGTCATAGATCTTCTGCGTCTCCATACCCACAGGGAGGGACTCTTCAAAGGCGGCAATCACGTCCTTCACGCCATTGGAGACCTCAATCGCATTGCTGCCAGAGAGTTGATAAACGGCGACACCAACCGAGGGAGTGCCCTTGAGATCCATTGCATCGATGCCATAGGTCTCTCCACCAAGGCTGACGCGGCCCACATCCCTCAGCTTCACGAGGCCACCGTCATCGGTGGTCTTCAGCACGATGTTTTCAAATTCACGTTCAGTTGTTAGACGCCCCTGAAGCTGCACAGTGAAGGTGAACTCCTGACCCTTCGGCGCCGGAGCACCACCAACCTTGCCGGCGGGCACAAGCCTGTTCTGACTTTGAAGCTGCCTGACAACATCTGAGGATGTCAGCCCATTGGCGGCAAGCCTGTCGGGATCAAGCCAGAGCCGGAAAGCGATCTTGCGATTACCGAAATAGGTGACCTCACCAACACCAGGAACTCGCTTGATATTGTCAGTGAGATTCTTATCGAGATAACCACTGATTGTTTCAACACTATATTCGGTTTTCTGAGGGTCTGCATTGACAAAATTATAAACGAGAAGAATTGAATTCGAAGCCTTGTTAACGGTCACGCCGGCCTTTCGAACCTCTTCAGGCAACTGGGGCTCAGCAAGTGCAACCCTGTTTTGCACATTCACCTGATTGATATTGCCGTCGGTGCCGCTGTTGAATGAAACAGAAATGGAACTGATGCCATCAGAAGAACTGTTGGAAGTAATGAAATCCATCTCCTCCACACCGTTAATCTGCTGTTCGAGAACGGTGGTGACCCCCTGCTCCACTGAAACGGCATCGGCACCCACATAGGTGGCTGAAACCTTCACCGTGGGAGGCGCAATATCCGGAAGATTCTCGATCGGAAGAATCGGAATCGCAATCAGACCAACGATCACGATTAAGAGACTACAAACCGTACTCAGAACCGGTCGCGTGATGAAGTTATTCGACGCAGACATACTTCAGATCAGTTCTTAGAGGCCGGAGATTGGGGTGACTTGGCAGCACCAACCTTGACGGGCATACCGTGCTTGAGATTGAGCAGATTGGTCGTGATGACCTTCTGATTGAGGCTCAGACCCCGGCTGATCGGATAACGGTTGTTCTGCAGTTCTCCAACCGTGACAGGGGTCTGCAGAGCGAACTGAGTATTCGCCGGCAACTTGCCCATCTCGATGCCTTTGCTGATCCTGGCGAGATCGGCCTTACCAGGATTGGCCTTGAGATCCGAGAAGGTTCCCACCCGATAAACAAAACTCTGACCGGAGCTCTGGGTCACCGCAGCAAAGGGCACCGAAAGCTGTTGCTTCGCCTGGAGCTGCACGCGGGTTCGCAGACGTTGACCATTGCGCAGCTGGCCATCCTCATTGGGGAACACTGCAATCGCTAGCAGCGCCTGGGTCCCCGGAGTGACCTGGGGATCAATCGAATCGATCTTGCCGGTGGCGATGACCTTGCCGCTCCCCGGAGCACTCAGAAGCACGGGTTGCCCAAGGGCCAAGCGATCACCGAAGACGGCGGGAACCTCCACACGAGCCTCAAGGGTGTTGTTCTGCACAAGGCTGGTGAACACTTCCCCCTGGCGGATCACATCACCCACCTTCACGAGCACATCAGCGACCGATCCAGCCATCGGCGAGCGCAGATTGCTGTAAGAAAGGTCAGCTTCCTTGGCAATCACCGCCTCCCTGGAGGCGACGTATTGGGCCTTGTATTCATCCCGCTGGAGGGCTGAAGCCGCCCCCTGAGGCACCAGAAACTCGAAGCGCTCCCAGTTGAGCTTGTCCTTCTGGGCCTGGGCCTTCAGATTGGCGAGCTCCGCCCGGATCTGAGCCTGATCAAGAACGACCAGGAGTTGGCCGGGTTTGACCGTGTCACCTTGGGTGATCTTCAGCGCAAGGATGCGGCCCGAAGCCTGAGCCGCCAACTGCACGAGGTTGGAGGCTTCCAGAGTGCTGACTGTGTCGATGTCGTCGGTAAAGCGCGCTTCCTGCACCGGCGCCAACTGAACCGACACCGGCGGACGCTGGGGGGCTGGCTTGCCGCAGGCAGCAAGCATGAACCCCAAGGCCACCGGGGGCGCCAGTCGACGGAAAGGAATCACAGGCTGAACCGATACGGCCTGATTATGCAGGCTTTCAGATGGGTCGTTGATCCGAAAAAGGCCAGAATCACGGGACAGGGACAGGTGTGATGGTGGCCGATCTGTTCACACATCACGGCGAACAAACGCGCCAGCGCCTGGCGCCATTGGCTGATCGGCTCAGGCCACGCAGCCTCGATGAATTCGTCGGGCAGGGAGCGATCCTTGCGGAAGGGCGGCTGCTGCGTCGCGCGATCGCTGCAGACCGGGTCGGCAACCTCCTGCTGCATGGCCCACCTGGAGTCGGCAAGACCACCCTGGCGCGGATCATCGCCAATCACACCCGCGCCCACTTCAGCTCACTGAATGCTGTCTTGGCGGGAGTGAAGGACCTGCGCACTGAAGTCGATGCGGCACGCGAGCGACTCGAACGCCACGGCCTGAGGACGATCCTGTTCATCGATGAGGTCCACCGCTTCAACAGTGCCCAGCAGGATGCCCTGCTGCCCTGGGTGGAAAACGGGACCCTCACCCTGATTGGCGCCACCACCGAGAACCCCTATTTCGAGGTGAACAAGGCCCTGGTGAGCCGCTCGCGCTTGTTCCGGCTTCAGGCCCTGGAGCCCTCTGACCTGGAACGACTGCTGGAACGTGCCCTGACCGATCCAGAGCATGGCTATGGCAAACGCTCGGTAACGATCAGCCAGGAGGCAGCGAGCCACCTGGTGGATGTAGCGGCGGGCGATGCCCGCAGCCTGCTCAATGCATTGGAGCTGGCGGTGGAGAGCACCCCAGTTGACGACGACGGCACGGTGCGCATTGATCTGACAATCGCCGAGGAGTCAATCCAACAGCGGGCCGTGCTTTACGACAAGCAAGGGGACGCCCACTTCGACACGATCAGCGCCTTCATCAAGTCGCTGCGAGGTTCAGATGCCGATGCCGCCCTGTTCTGGCTGGCACGGATGATCGAAGCGGGAGAGAATCCCCGCTTCATTTTCCGGCGCATGCTGATTGCTGCCGGGGAAGATGTCGGTCTGGCCGACCCCCAGGCGGTCGTGGTGGTGGAGGCTTGCGCGGCAGCCTTTGAACGCATAGGCCTGCCGGAAGGGCTCTACCCACTGGCCCAGGCCGCCCTTTATCTGGCCTGCACCGACAAAAGCAACAGCACGATCGGCATCTTCGAAGCGATCAAGAGCGTGCGCAGCGCCCAAAAGCAGGAGGTCCCCAGCCATCTGCGTGACGCCAATAGGGATGGCGATGCCTTCGGCGATGGCCAGGGCTATCGCTACCCCCATGCCTTCCGTGAACACTGGGTGGCCCAGCAATATCTGCCCTCAGCCCTGCAGGGTGAGGCCTTCTGGACGCCAGGCCACCAGGGATGGGAGGGCCAGAGGCGAGAACGGATGCTCGAGCGACGTGCCGCCCAACTGGCCGCCGCGGCCGAAGCGGTTGATGACCATCCCCTGCTGGTGAGCAGTGGGCCTGAACGTCCCCAGATGGAACGCTGGCTGCAGCGCCAACTGGCCCAAGACGGCGAGCGCTTGCAAGAGCTGAGGAAACGCCTCTGGGCTGATCTGCCTTGGAAGCGCACGGACCGGGTGCTGCTGCTTGGGGGCCGCTCAGTGCTTTGGGCCCTCGATCCACTGGCAGCGGTGGCCGAAGGAGGTGTCACGATCCTCTGCCACTCCCGCGAGGACCAAGACCGACTCGAGGCCCAACTGCAACTGCTCGATCCGCTCCACAGACCCACCCTGCTGAGCGGGGTTGCTGAGCTGGACACCCTGGCGAACGAGCATCGCTTTGAGGTGATCGGCGGCCGGCTGAGCCAGGAGGATCTGGCGACAGCCAGCGACCTAAAACTCTGGAACAGAGTTACCAGCCACTGCTATCCCGGCAGCCGGTTGCACCTCCTGATCAGTGCGCCTGAGCTCGGCCCTGCTGCTGCCTGCGGGGAAAGCGGTGCTGCTGATCAGTTGAATGCATCCGATCAACAGATTCTGCAAAGCCTGATCACGCAGGAACGGGCGTGGCTGAACTGTGTCGAGAGCGGTGATCAGCTCCGCCCCACCCTCGAAAGCACCGGTTGGCAGCTTGGCTATGAGCACTGGAGCGAAACCCTCGGTCTTCCGCTTGATCCGCATCTGATCGAACGTTGGCTTGGGGAGGGACGCCCCTACCGGCAACGCCTAGAGACCAACCGCGACCAACCGACCACGGATCTTCTGCTGCTGAGGCGCCTGCTGGAGCAGCGACTTGGCGGCACCTTGTCCCAGCGCCTGCGCCATCAACGCCTCACTGGGCACTGGCCTGGCCCGACAGCCCTCAAACCGAGCGGACCATAAAAAAAGCCCCGACAATGCCGGGGCTTGCATCTGACGGATCCCCTGAAGGGATCTGTCATCACGATCACCAGAGGCCGCGGACGGGAGCAGCAGCGCGGGGAGCGGGAGCAGCAGGAAGGATCTGGTTGGCCTGCACGCATGCGGGCAGGAACACATACCAGGACAGCAGAGAGGTGGCCTGAGCGCCGCTGAGGCCGCTCTTGCACACGTTCTGAGCACCGTCGGAAGAGCCGTTGTCGTTCAGACGGAAGGCGACAGGCAGATTCTTCATGATGCCGGCGGAAGACAGCTTGCCCTTTGCGGAAGCAGCGATGATGGCGGAGCGCAGCGCGACCACAGCGGTCTTCTGCTTCTTCCAGTAGGGGAAGTAGCTGCGGGTTTGATCCTTGAGGAACTTCACGCCATCCTTGGAGTAGAGGAAGCGGGAAACGCCGATCAGGTCGACCTTGTAGGTCTTGGTCATGCCTTCACGGATCTCATCGGCAGTCCAACCGGAGTTGTTGATACCGGCCTGGAGAGCGCGATCGGTGATCTCACCTTTCTTGAAGAAGGTTTTGAAAGCCTTGGACTTGGTGGTCCAAACAGCGCCACCGGAAACCCAGCGAACGGGTTGCTTGGTACCGGCTTCAGCAGCGACAGCCAGGGTGGAGAGAGAAGCGCCAGCGAGAAGGCCGGCAGCGAGACGGGTGAACACGGACGGCGAAAAAAGACGTCAATTCACTTTTAGCCCCGAGACAGAAAAATGCCAACACACTGGTGCGTTACAGCACCTCTGGCGCCCCATGTTCGCCCGCACGGGATCAGAATCCGAGAACCAAAATTCTATTGGGTCTCTTAATTCCAGGCGTTAGATATCTCCTCGGCGGCGAATTCGTTCCAGCCTGCAGGGCAGCCCAGCGATGGGCCTTGCGCTGCAGAGGAAGCATCACCTCGACATAGGCGCCGCTCGAGCCGGTCTCCTCTGAGGCGAACATCGGCCAGGAAAGCCTCACCTCCCCGCCTCGGCATCAGCCAGAGACGGCTGTAATTATCACCGCGCTCCACCCGGGCCTGAAGATGCTCACCGGTCTGCAGACCCAGGTCCTCCAGCGAAGCGGCGAAATGCCCCCAGTAATGGCGAGTCATCTGCCCACGGACGAACTGAGCCAGCAGAACCTCCGCATCACGGCGTCGCTGCAGAGCACTCTCTCGATCCTCCAGCACCTGGCTCACACCACCTGACCCATCAGCCAAGGCGGGCGGCAAAAGTTCCACCAGCCCCTGCAAGGGAGAACGACGCATGCCATCAAGACCCAAAACCGCCAGGCAGACGGCAGCCAACAGGGTGGGGAGACCTCTCAGGGAGGGGGAGGCCACGGGCCTAACCATGCAAGTGCATTCACGCTAGGCAGAGCATGGAGACCTGTCTGGAAGCGTCACACCCCTCCCCTTCCAAGGCATCCTGAACCATGGCCAGGGTCCAGGAACCATGGCGCCAACCCTGGACGGCCAGCTCCTGCCCCTCCCCGCAATGGACCACCGTGCGCAGGTCCTCGCGACAGCACCATTGAGGCAGATCCTTAGCCAGGGCACCTCGCTGCCACTTGATTGCCGCCTCCTTGATCACCCAACGGTCAAGCACGGCCTGGCGCAGAGCCAAAGGCTCTAGCCCCCGAAGCTGCACGCGCTCCTCCGGCGGAAAAAAACGACGGGCCAGAGCCTCTGCGGGCAGCATCCGATCGAGTCGCTCCAGATCAACACCGAGCTTCCTGGGCCCCCAGCCCACGAGCAAAGCATCGGGACAGTGGCTGAGACTGACGCACCCCCAGCCTGGCGCCAAGGTTGGCGGAGCTGCTGGTGGAGCATCCAGGGGAATAGCCAAGGGCTCAACGTCCATGAGCTCACCAAGGAGCTGTCTCATCCACGCCCGAGAGCGCAGAAACTCCGATCGACGGCGCTGCGGGAGCGGCTCAGCCCAACGCCATTCGCGAGCGCTAACCAGGTCTGGATCGGAAGGTCGCTGATGCTGCAGGGGAATCAACCAGAGGACAGGTACGCTGCGCCCCAACGTCTGTTCACCGCCCCATGGCCCTTCAGATCGGTGATGCTGCACCGGATTTCACACTCCCCAACCAAAACGGTGACATGGTGCAGTTGTCCTCATTAAAAGGACGCCGGGTGGTGATCTACTTCTATCCCAAGGATGCGACCCCTGGCTGCACCAAGGAAGCCTGCAACTTCCGTGACCGATTCGCAGCCTTCGAACAGCACGACATCACAGTGCTCGGCATCAGCAAGGACAATGCTGCATCCCACCAACGCTTCATCGCCAAACAGGAGTTGCCCTTCAGCCTGCTGACGGATGAGGAGCCCTGTCCTGTGGCGGAGTCTTTCGAGAGCTACGGCCTCAAGAAATTCATGGGGCGCGAATTCATGGGAATGATGCGCCACACATTCGTGATCGATCCTGAGGGCAAACTCGAGTTGATTTACCGCAAGGTGAAAGCCGATGAGATGGCAGATCAGATTTTGAGCGATCTCAATCTGGCCTGAGCGGGTCGTGCTCATTGCGGAGCTGAAGCAAGCCTTCCAGCACCAGGTTCGGAGCGTGATGCACAGGCACCCCCCTGGCGAGCAATCGGGGGAGCAGCTCTTGGGCATCACCGCCGCAGAGCCAGAGGGGTGAATCGCTGATGCGCTGGGCCTCCACGATCAGACCCAGCAGGGCCTGACGAACCCCGCAGCGCATCGCGGCAGCCGTCTCGCGAGGGAACAAGTTCTGCGATTCAAACGCAAGGGAGTGCTCCGCGGTAGGCAGGGGTTCTGCTGGCAAAGGGAGGGCCTCAGCACCAGCCGCCATCGCTCGCAACTGCAACGCCATTCCGGCTGCCAGCTGGCCACCTGCAAATTCCCCGGCAGGGGTGACCCGCGTGAGGCTCAACACGGTGCCTGCATCAACCACCAGGACGCCACGACCGACATCGCGCACCTGCTGCCAGGCCCGCCACCCGGCCAGGGCTCGATCGACCCCAAGCCAAGGTGGTGCCTCCCTCAGAGGCACATCACGCAGTTGCACCTGCCTGAAGAGCTGGAGGGTGGCATCGGGAGGAACGGCTCCGACAGCAGCCCAGAGATGGGGAGGACGCTGCTGCAATCGCAGGGAGTCGGGAGGAGTGTGATCGAAACTCCAGCCATCACACCGTTGCTCCGCCCAGTGCCAGCGGCTGTTGCCGATCAGCAGAGCGCGGAAGTCATCCGGCATGGCTAGATGCCATCACCCATCACGCCCGGCAGATGGATGCCGCACTCCTGTTTGAGTCCACCGAAACGGGTCTCACGTCCGGATTGCTCCGCTCCATCCGGTGCACTCGAATGCCAGTCACCAACTGTGGAATAGCCCTTCTCAAACAGTGGGTGTTGAGGCAGGTCATGCTCCTGCATGTAGTAATAGACGTCCCTGGGTGTCCACTGGAGAAGCGGGCGAAGGGAGAGCCGCCCCCGGATCGGATCGAGGAGGGTCATGGTGCCGCGATGGTCGGTCTGACCTCGTCGCACCCCACTGGCCCAGCACTGCACGTTGAGCGACTCCATGGCCCGCTCAAGAGGCTCCACCTTGCGCAACCGCAAGTACAACTCCATGTCTTCGACACGACCGGTGCTCCAGAGCTGGCCATGGAGAGCTTCCATGCGGGCGGCGGAGAGCTCGCTCTGGGCCACATGCAACTGCAGATCAAAGCGACGGGTTAGAGCGTCGGCATAGCGGTAGGTCTCCTGGGGCAGATATCCGGTGTCGACCCAGATCACAGGCACTGAATCGCCACCAGGACAGCGACTGAGCATGTGCAGAAGCACCGCTGACTGAATTCCAAAGCTGGTGGTGAGCGCAAAGCCTGGCCCGTAATGCTCGATGCCCCAGCACAGGCGTGCCTGAGGCTCAAGCGCGTCAAGCCGGATGCGTGCGTCCTGCAGGAACTGATCACCTGACATCACCGCCACCCTGGCTGCCGACCCATCCGCTGCAAGCTCGCCTTGATTCATGTCTCCATCCTCCAATGCCGCCGGCACCCCGGCCCTGCCTATGGTTCAGGAATGCCATCGGGACCCGCATGTCTGCCTCAGCCGCCGATGCCCAGCCCGTGGTGATCGTTGGCGGTGGTTTTGGGGGACTGAGCGCAGCCCTGGCCCTCAGCCATCAGCAGCCCCGACCTCCGATCGTGTTGATTGAACCGAACGATCGGTTCGTGTTTCTACCGCTCCTTTATGAATTGCTGAGCGGTGAACTGCAAACGTGGGAGGTTGCCCCCCGCTACGCCCAACTCCTCGATAATCGGGGGGTCGTGCACCTTCAGGAGCGGGCTCGGCGGATCGATACCGTCACCGGCACCGTGGAAACCGACTCTGGGGCTTGCCTGACCTATGGCCAGCTGGTGCTGGCCAGCGGCTCCGAACCCCAAGACTTCGGGATCCCTGGCGTCCGTGAGCACGCCCTGCAGTTCCACACCCTCAGTGATGTGGCTCGGCTGCGCAACCACCTACGCCAGCTTCAACGGCAGCCACGCAACAACGGGGTGGATCGTCCAGGGCTCGCCCTGGTGATCGTTGGCGCCGGTGCCACGGGTGTGGAACTGGCCTGCAAGATGGCTGATCTTCTTGAAGGCGCCGCTGAGCTGCACCTGATCGAACGCGGAGACTCGATCCTGCCTCTGGCGAAAGCTTTCAACCGCGAACAAGCCTCACTGGCGCTTCAGCACCGGGGAGTGCACGTGCACCTCAACCAGAGCGTGCAGTCTGTCCAGGCTGATTCGGTCACACTTCAAGACCCAAACACCCCGCCCCTGAAACACAACGGTCTGATCTGGACCGCTGGAACTCGCCCACGGGTGCCGGAGCTGAACCCCAGCCCCCAATCGCGTGGGGAGCGCCTGCTCGTTGATGCAAGCCTCTGCAGCCTGACCAGTCCGAATCTTGTGGTGATTGGCGATGTAGCCGCCCACGACAACGCCGATGGCACGGCTGGCGACTGGCCCCGCACCGCTCAGGTGGCTCTGCAACAGGGGGAAGCAGCCGCCCGCACCGTGATGGCCATCCGAGCCAGGGTCCAAGCCCCTCCGTTCCAGTACAACGATCTCGGTGAAATGATGAGTCTCGGCAAGGGTGAAGCCAGCCTGACCGGCCTGGGACTGACCCTGGCCGGTCCCCTTGCCTACCGACTCCGCCGCCTCACCTATCTGGCCCGACTACCAGGCCTTTCCCTGGGTCTTCGAGCAGCCGGGGCCTGGCTTCTGGGCGGTTGAGACAAGCCCATCTGGCGGGTCGGACCCGCGGCCTGCGCCCCTCCCAGCTGAGGCAGGCCGAGAAGCTGAGCCATCGGCGCCATCCCGCCGAACACGGAGCCGACCAGCTCACACTGAACCGCCTGGCCGACATGGCCCTGGAGATGGAGCAGCCCCTGCATCTGCTCGTGGATGCCCGAGGGCTTTGCCGCCTCCTCTGGATCGGCCCCTTGACTGAATCGGGGCAATTGCAGAGTCATCTCACTGACAGCGCCAGACGGAGAACCGGCGACCGGAGCCGCTGGCGGCTGATGAGCTGTCTGCCAGGAAGCAACAGTGCGGCCCTCGATCCAGACCCGCGCGAGGCCGTGGTGGCCCTGGATCTGCAACCGGAGCTCTGGCTGCGCTTCATGGCGCGGCCTGAGCGCGGCGGTCAGCGCGCCGCCCGGGGCTGGCTGCCCAGCCCCGATGCCAGCCTTGGCTGGGCAGCTGCTGATGCTCAGGATCTTGAGAGCCTCTGCGAACAGCCCCCTTCTGCGCTGGACGACAACCGTCCGCCCATGGCCAGCCCACGGGAGGCCGAGGACCAGGAACGGGTCCTCCTGCTCACCCTCAGCGGTGGAGATGCCCAGCGGGCCGAGCGCGATCTGGCCGAACTGGAAGGACTCGTTCGCAGCGCGGGCGCCCAGCCAGTGATGGTTTGCAACCAGAAGCACAGCACGGGCAACCCCCAGACCCTCTGGGGAACGGGAAAGTTGCAGGAAGCGGCCATCGAGGTGCGGCGCCACAGAGCATCTCTGGTGGTCACTGACCGGGAGCTAACACCCGTGCAAGCCAGAAATCTCGAACGGTGGCTCGACTGCCCGGTCATGGATCGCACCGAGCTCATTCTCGACATTTTTGCCCAGCGCGCTGCCAGCGCAGCGGGGCGCCTGCAGGTGGAGCTAGCCCAGCTGCGCTACCGGCTTCCGCGCCTGATCGGACGGGGCCGGAGCCTCTCCAGGCAGGGGGGCGGGATCGGCACCCGAGGGCCCGGTGAGACCCAGCTGGAGAAGGACCGTCGAGCGATCAGCCGACGGATCGAAACCCTTCGCCGCGGCCTACTCCAGCTCCAAGAGCATCGAGCGCGACTACGGGATCGCCGCGAGGGCCTCCATCGCCTCGCTCTCGTCGGTTACACGAACGCCGGCAAGTCTTCGCTGCTGAACGCTCTCTGTGGGAAACGCGAAAGCCAGCGGGTGCTCGCTGAGAACAAACTCTTCGCCACCCTTGACCCCACCACTCGCCGACTTGCCTTTCCCCGAGAAGGTGCGGCTGCGGATGAACTGTTGATCACCGACACGGTGGGCTTCATCCGCGATCTACCGGCGGCGCTCAGAGAAGCGTTCCGGGCCACCCTTGAAGAGACCCTGGATGCCGACCTGCTGCTGCTGGTCGTGGATCTCGGGGATCCCGACTGGCCCGGCCAGCTGAAGGCTGTGCACGGGTTGCTGGATTCCCTCGGCTGTGGCCAACCTCGTCAGGTGGTGGCCAATCAGATCGACCGCTGCGATGCCGAAGCGATCGAACACATCCGCCAGTTGGAAGCGGATGTCATTTATCTATCGGCCACAACAGGCACGGGGCTTCAGGGCCTTCTGAACAAACTGAGCATGCGCTTCTGGGGAGACAACAGCAGGGCAGATACGGTGGCAGCAGCCCATGAAGCGCCTCCTCCATGGCAGAGCTGATTGCAGCCCTGCAACACCCCCAGGCCCTGATCACGCTCGCGGTTCTGCTGCTGGCTGTCGTGCTGTTCGTCACAGGGTGGCTGGCACCAGAGCTGACGGGCCTGCTCAGCGTCGCTCTGCTCGTGAGCTCGGGTGTCCTGACACCGGAGCAGGGGCTGGCGGGATTCGGCAGTCCGGCCCTGATCACCCTGATGGGTCTGTTTGCAGTATCTGCGGCCCTCTTCCGCAGTGGCGCACTCGATCGTCTGCGGGAGCTGATCGCCTCTGAACGGATCCGCAGCTCCAGGCGGATGGTGGCCCTGCTGACGTTGATCGTCGCACCGATTTCGGCCGTGGTGCCGAATACACCGATTGTCGCCAGTCTGCTGCCGGTCTTGGAGAGCTGGTGCCGCCGCCGCCGAATCGCCCCATCGCGGGTCCTGCTTCCCCTCTCCTTCGCGACCGTTCTCGGGGGCACACTCACCTTGTTAGGTAGCTCCGTGAACCTGCTGGCCAGCGACATCAGCCGCCAGCTTGGCCTCGGCCCGCTGGAGCTTTTCAGCATGACGGCGATCGGACTGCCCGTCTGGCTAGCGGGATCAGTCTTCATGCTCCTTGCACCGTCTGGTTTGCTGCCGAGCCGCGGTGAGGACGACAGCCAACTGACCACAAGTCCCGGCCAGAGCGGCTACACCACAGAGGTCACTATCCCTTCAAACTCCAGCCTGGTGGGCCAGACCCTGCGCCACAGCCGTCTTCAGAGGCGCTTTGATGTGGATGTGCTGGAACTACAACGCGGGGCAGAACGTCTGCTCCCACCACTCGCCGATCGTCGCCTCGAAGCCGGAGATCGGCTGCTGCTGAGGGTTACCCGAGATGACCTCCTACGCCTCCAGCAGGACCACACCATTCAACTCGCCGATGCCCAGCGCCCGCCGGGCAACCCGATGGCTTTCTCCGACTTGGAAGCGACGCTGTTCTCGACGGAGGTCGATGGCGGACAACGCACGGTTGAGGTGCTGCTCCCGGCGGGATCCACCCTGGCCGGCGCCAGTCTCAGGGAGCTTCGTTTCCGCCAGCGCCACAACGCCACGGTGCTGGCCCTTCGCCGCGGCCAGCAAACCGTGCAGGAGCGACTGGGCCAGGCCGTCCTGAGGGAAGGCGACGTTTTACTGCTACAAGCTCCCCTTGATGCCATCCGCGGACTGCAAGCCAGCAACGATCTGCTGGTGCTCGATCAGCTTGAAAACGACCTGCCAACGGTTCGACGCAAACCCCTAGCCATCGGCATCGCAGTGCTGATGCTGTTGATCCCCACGCTCACCCCCATCCCGCTCGTCGCAGCGGTTCTGCTGGCCGTGGTGGCGATGGTGATCACCGGTTGCCTCCGACCTGGTGAGGTGCAGCGCTCGATCCGGCTCGATGTGATTCTGCTGCTGGGTTCCCTTTCAAGCTTCAGCGTGGCGATGCAGACCAGTGGGCTTGCCGATGGTCTGGCGGCGGACCTAGAGCGACTGCTGCAACCCTGGCCGGCCTACGCAGCCCTCGCGGCGATGTTCCTGGTCACGACACTGATCACCAATGTGATGAGCAACGCTGCTTCGGTGGCCCTGCTGGTGCCGGTAGCCACTCAACTGGCTCAGCCTCTCGGCCTTCCACCCCAGTCGCTGCTGATGCTGGTGCTGTTCGGGGCGAGCCAGTCGTTTCTGACGCCGATGGGGTATCAGACCAACCTGATGGTTTTCGGTCCGGGGCGCTATCACTTCCTCGATGTTCCGCGCTACGGCGCCGGCCTCACCGTGATCATGACGTTGCTGGTTCCTGCGTTGATCCTCCGGCAGGTTCAGGGAGGCTGACGATGCCGATCCCTGCCGCGCTCTCCAGAACTCAGGCCTGGTATCGACGCCTGACGGTCCCCCAATTCACGGTGGTCACAGGACTTCTGGTGATCCTGGCGGGCACTCTGATCCTGGCAACACCGGTCTGCTCTGGCTCGCAAGTGGGCCTCTGGGAAGCCCTGTTCACCGCCACCTCCGCCGTCACCGTGACCGGGCTGTCAGTCATCGATGTTGGTCGGGACCTCACGCCGATCGGGCAAGGGGTTCTGGCCGTGATGATCCTGGTGGGAGGCCTTGGACTGATGGCGATCACCACGTTCCTCCAGGGATTTGTGGTGCGTGGAACTGCCTTGAGGCAACGGCTTGACCGCGGTCAGACCCTCGATGAATTCGGCGTCGGGGGGGTGGGCAGCACCTTCCGCGGCATTGCCCTGACGGCAGCGGTGATGATCCTGATCGGTGCCACGGTTCTCTACAGCTTCGGCTTCACCGATCTGCCACGGGGGCCTGAGCGGCTCTGGGCATCCCTGTTTCACAGCATTTCCGCTTACAACAACGCGGGCTTCGGCCTCTGGAGCGACAGCCTTGAGAACTACCGCACCAACGGCGTTGTCAACGCGGTGATCTTGGTGCTGATCGTGCTCGGCGGCCTGGGTTGGCGCGTGACGAATGACGTCTGGACCCATCGCCAGCGCCTCAATCGCCGCAATCTCAGCCTGCACACCCGGCTCGTTCTGCGCTCCAGCCTGATCCTGATCGCCATCGGCACCGGCGGTCTGCTGATCACCGAATCACTCACCCGTGGACAGTTCCTCAGCAGCGTGGCCTGGCCGGAACGACTGATGGCTGCACTCTTCGAATCGGTCAGTGCTCGCACAGCCGGCTTCACCACCGTGCATCTCTCCCTCCAGAGCATCTCGGATTCCGGCCTGCTGCTGATGATGACCCTGATGTTCATCGGGGCGAGCCCGGGGGGAACTGGAGGCGGCATCAAGACCACAACGGTGGTCGCCCTTGTCGCTGCGACCCGCTCCACCCTGCGGGGCCGCGAGGACGTGGTGATCCGCAACCGTCAGATCTCCGACAAGGTGGTGTTGCGAGCCGTCAGCATCACGGTGGCCTCGCTCCTGTTCGTGCTGGCGATGGCCTTGCTCCTGGCCCTTAGTAGCAACCTCAGTGGTGAGGAACCCTTCACGTTTCTGGAGCTTCTGTTCACCTGCATTTCCGCCTTCGCCACCGTGGGACTGGATCTGGGGGTGACTGAGCACCTTGGACGATTCGGGCAGCTGGTGCTGGTGCTGGGCATGTTTGTGGGACGCCTGGGGATCCTGCTGCTGCTGAGTGCGATCTGGGAAACCCTCAACCGGGATCTGTTCACTCGTCAGAATCGAATCGGTTTCCCCCGGGAGGATCTCTATGTCTAGGGAGTGGTGGAGCTGGGCCGCATCCGGAGACGCCCAGCTGCAAAGTTTCGGGGTTGTCGGTGTCGGACGCTTCGGCAGCGCCGTGTGCCGCGAGTTGCTTCAGAACAGCGCGGAAGTTCTGGCCGTGGACCGCTCCGCCCGGGCTATCGAGGAACTACGCCAGCAGGAACCCTCCATCGAGGCGCGGGTTGTGGACTGCACCGATGAGGAATCCCTGCGTGAGGCCGGGATTCTCGACATGGACACCGTGGTGGTCGCGATCAGCGAGCCAATCGAAGCCAGCATCACGGCAACCCTGATCGCCAAGGATGGCAAGGGCAGTCGGGTCCGGCGGGTGATTGCACGAGCCACCAGCGATCTGCACGAAAAGATGCTGATTCGCGTTGGAGCCGACAAGGTGGTGTTCCCCTCGCGCATGCAAGGTGAGCGCCTTGGGCTGGAACTCGTGCGGCCGAATCTGATGGAGCGCCTTGAGCTCGATGAACGTCACTGCATCGAGGAGATCAAGGTGCCAGGGCGTTTCGTGGGCCGTTCTCTACGGGACCTTAACCTGCGTAAAAACCATCACGTGAATGTGCTGGCAGCTGGTCCAGCAAGGGATCTCACCGTGAATCCACCGGCCTCCCACATCCTCCAAGAGGGCCACGTGCTGGTGGTGATGGGGTTAATCGACGACCTTCAGAAGCTGCCAAGAACCTGAACTCATGCGCGTCATCGGGCTGATGAGCGGCACCAGCGCCGATGGGGTCGATGCCGCTCTTGTGGACTTCAACGGCCACCCAAGCCAGCCCCATTGGCGCCTGATTCGCCAGGCATCACTGCCTTACCCAAGGGAGCTTCAGTCCAGGATCCTGGCGGTGGCGCAGGGGGAACCGACTGCAGCCGGTTCACTGCTGGCACTCTCCGAAGAAATCACCATCCATCAGGCCGAAGCCGCTCGGGCCTGCGATCCCCTGGGCCAGGCCAGCCTGGTGGGCTGCCACGGACAAACAATCTGGCACCGTCCACCCGAGCGGAATGTCGACGGAAGCTTCCGACTGGGGGCCAGCTGGCAACTGTTGCAGGCCGAATCGCTGGCCCAGCAACTGGGCCGGGCAGTGATTCACAACTTCAGAGCAGCGGACCTTGCTCTGGGGGGCCAGGGGGCGCCGCTTGTGCCCATGGCGGATGCAGCCCTGCTTGGTCGCTGCACGGGCTGGCGCGCCCTTCTGAACTTGGGAGGAATCGCCAATCTCACCCTGATCCCTCCCCGCTGCGGGCCTGACCGCGACCAGCCGGTGCTGGGTTGGGACTGCGGACCGGCCAACAGCCTGATCGATCTGGCCATCCAGCAATTCAGCCACGGCAGGGAGACGTTTGACCGGGATGGACAACGAGCCGCAGCCGGGAAGGTGCACGAGGCCTGGATCCAGCGCTGGCTGCAGGAGCCTTACTTCCTTCAGGCTCCGCCGAAATCCACGGGCCGAGAACTCTTTGGACGCGATGACCTGCAACGACGACTCACCGAACTGAGCAATGCCTCCAACGACGACTGCCTTGCCACCCTCACCGCTTTCACTGCCGCAGTGGTGGCAGCGGATCTCGCGCGGATCCAAGCCCAGGGCCGGCCGCTCCCCCTGGAGCTCCTGGTGGCTGGTGGCGGCGGCAGAAACCCGACCATGATGCGGGAGCTAACTCGCCGTTGCCGCGGGCTGCGTGTGCGATCCAGCGATGCGTTGGCGCTTCCCGCCGCCAGCCGGGAGGCGATTGTGTTTGCCCTGCTCGCCTGGTGGCATCAGCGGCGCCACCCCGGCAATGCGCCAGCCGTGACTGGTGCCCAGCGCGCCATTGTGCTGGGGCAGCGAGCCGAGCCCGCCTGAGAGGCCAGGCTGTTGTCCAAACAGGCTGGCGGCTCATTGCACGAGGGGCTCAGCCAGGGCGATAGAGACGAAGGCGGCGAGGGGCCCCACGCAGGCGGCGAGGCTGCTGCGCCTCAAGCGCCGTGCGCATCCGCTCCACAGGCGCATCCGAAGCAGCGCCCTGCTCATAGCGCTGCACACCTTGCTGGATCAGCACCTTGGCCATGTTGCTCACAGTGCGTGATTCCTGCTCGGCCAGCGAGGAGAGCCTCTGGCAGAGATCTTCTGGCAGCACAACCTGAATCCGAGGGGACTTCGGCTTCCCGCTGGAGGAGGTTTGGCGGGTAGGCACGACCCAAAGGCAGGCAGAGCTACTTAAGAGTGTACAGA
Organism: Synechococcus sp. BS55D; assembly: GCF_004332415.1. NCBI lineage: Bacteria > Bacillati > Cyanobacteriota > Cyanophyceae > Synechococcales > Synechococcaceae > Synechococcus > Synechococcus sp. BS55D. The sequence goes on along the minus strand of NZ_PHQT01000004.1, from coordinate 11,608 downwards.
GGTGTGCAAGGATAGTATCCAGCACTATGCTGCAGGCAAACGAACGCTGATCGACCCTCAGAGACCCCTCGATCAACAGCCCGCTCTCGACCATCAGCCCTCCGCCAAGGAGCCCCATGCCCAGACCCGCAAGCCTGAGCCCCGCACGCCGGAACAGCTCCCGGTCCGCCAGCCGATCAAGGCGTCGGCAGGAAACCGATGATGTGTTGGTCTCTGCAGTGATCAGCACCTACCTGCTGACCCATCTCCACCACGTGCTCCAGCGGGCTGAATACGGAGCCATCCAGGAGGGACGTCGCTCCCAGGCCGCCAACTATGCCCAGCTCCGCAAGGTGCTCTGCATGGACGCCCGCAGCATGGAGGATGCTTCAGCCATCGGATTGCGCGACACCGATCTCGAGCAGGCCGCCTGAGCCGAAACCTCTCAGAGAGTCAAGACGCTGCCGAAGCGGCGCACCCTTCATAGCGTTGGATGACGACACTCCCACCTCCATGAGCAACGCTGCTGAGCTGTATCGCCGGATTGAAAGTGACCGCGACCTGACCAACAGTCTGTTCAGACAAGCGCTTCAGAATCCGCAGGGAGCCATCGAGGCCATCTGCGCCATTGGAGAAAGCCTGTCGCTTCCTGTCACGCCCGATCAGGTCAGAGCGCACCTTGGCGATCTTGACGACGATCGCACCAAGCAATGGCTGATCAAGGCCCGGGGTGGACTCTGAGGGAGCGGCTCTCAGGCAGTTCCCGCAGCCCCGATGGTTTTGGCTTTGGACGCCCGTGGTCCCCACCACCGGCCCAGCTGAAAAACAGCCAATAGCTGACGATGGCCAACCCGGCCGCCACCACAAGGGCCGTCACCTGCTCCAGTCTTGCCATCGCCGGTGGTTCGGATCGCAGCATTCAGTCTGCCTTTCACCCCGCACGGGATGATGGAGAGATGCCAGCCCCTTCCATAACGTGCTGAGACTTGAGCGCGTCAGCAAGATTTACCCAACCGGGGAAGTGCTCCGCGATGTGACCTGGGAGGTGAAGGCCGGAGATCGCATCGGTCTCGTGGGCGTGAATGGTGCAGGAAAATCCACCCAGATGCGCCTGATTGCCGGCCTCGAGGAACCGAGCGGAGGTCAGATCGTCCGCCAAGGGGACCCGCGGATCGCCTATCTGCAGCAGGAATTCGATGTCGATCCCCGACGCAGCGTCCGCCAGGAACTGTTTCAAGCCTTCGGAGAAGCGGCCCAAGTGCTGAATCAGCAGCGCGAGGTTGAAGCAGCCATGGCATCGGAACGGGCGGCGGCAGATGCCGACCACCTTGACGATCTGATCCACGAGCTCGGGCGACTGCAAACGCGCTTCGAGGCACTGCACGGATACGAACTCGATGCCCGCATCGACAAGCTTCTCCCCACCATCGGCTTCAGTGCTGATGATGCGGAACGGCCGGTTGCCGACTACTCCGGCGGCTGGCAGATGCGCATCGCCCTTGGCAAGATCCTGCTTCAAGACCCTGACCTGCTTCTACTCGACGAGCCCACGAACCATCTGGACGTGGAAACGATCCAATGGCTGGAGGGCTACCTCACCGAACAGAGCGCTGCACTGGTTGTGATCAGCCATGACCGCACCTTTCTGGATCGCGTCTGCAATCAGATCGTGAGCACGGAACGCGGGATCTCGCGGAGCTACCTCGGCAACTACACCGACCACTTGGAGCAGAAAGCCCTGGAGCGGGAAGCCACCCAAGCCGCCTTTGAGCGTCAGCAGAAGGAAATCGCCACGCAACAGGCCTATATCGACCGCTTCCGCGCCAGCGCCACTCGCAGCACACAGGCCAAGAGCCGGGAGAAGCAACTCGACAAGGTGGAACGAGTCGATGCCCCGATCGAGGATGTGGGCGGACCGAGCTTCCGCTTCCCACCCGCACCGCGCTCGGGCGCTCAAGTGGCCGTGATCGATTCCATGACCCATAGCTACGGGGATCAGATCCTGTTTCTCGGTGCAGACCTAGAGGTGGAACGGGGGGATCGCATCGCATTCGTCGGACCTAATGGAGCCGGCAAATCCACGCTGTTGCGACTGCTGATGGGGCTGGAGACTCCGGACGAAGGGAGCGCGCGCCTGGGAGAACACAACATCGTGGCCAGCTACTTCGAGCAGAACCAAGCCGAAGCCTTGGATCTCGGCAAAACCGTGATCGACACCATGTTTGAAGCGGTGCCGGACTGGACGCAGACCCAGGTGCGCTCCCTGCTCGGCAACTTCTGCTTCAGCAATGAAAGCGTTTTCAAGGAAGTAGGAAAACTGAGTGGAGGCGAAAAAGCGAGACTGGCTCTTGCTCTCATGCTTCTCAGCCCCTGCAACCTTCTGGTGCTTGACGAGCCCACCAACCACCTCGATATTCCGGCGAAGCAGATGCTGGAAGACGCGCTCATTCATTACGAAGGTGCGGCACTGCTGGTCTCCCATGACCGCTATTTCATCTCAAGGGTGGCCAACCGCATCGTCGAACTTCGTGATGGCGAACTGATCCTTTATCGAGGCGATTACAACTACTACCTCGAGAAAAAAGAAGAAGAAAAACAAGCGGCAGTCGCTGCAGTCGCCGCTGCGGAGCAGGAAGCGAAGCGACGGGCGAATCGAGAAAAGCAGAAGCAGCGCCAGGAGCGCAAAAAGAGCGCTGCCTAACAGTGATCACCAGGGCTGGCAAGACGAAACTTCACAGATGGTTAGGCAGGAAGACTCATTTCTCTTTACCAGCCCAAATGGTGTGCATAGGCTGACATCACTGCTCCCGGATCGCCATGACCCACACGCCCCCGATCCATGCCGGCACTCTCAGCTCCAGCCCCATGACCGCCGCAGAAACGCAGCACGAACAGACCTGGGACGCAGTGGAAACCTATTTCGAGTGCATCACCACCTGCTCCCTTGATGACGGCGAGTGCATCACCCGCTGCGTTGAACAGTTACGGGACGCTGACAGCTAGCGCGCCTGCGGCAAGTTGCTCATCTCCACGGGAGTGATCGACAAGCTCACCGCCGTCCCTCCCCGCAGCACCTTCACACTGAGCGGACGACCAACCCCATGCCGATCGATTGCGGTCACCACGGCGGCAGGAGTCGCCACCGGCACCCCTGCCAGCGCCACAATCACATCATCGACCCGCAAACCGGCCTTAGCAGCAGGCCCCCCTGGCACCAGTGAACGCACCACCGCTCCTGGGGGCACGGTGGCACCAGGCCGAGGCGCGGGAACCGACGACAGACCGATCCCCACCACGGGATGGCTGGCCCGCCCCTGGGCCACAAGCTGACCAGCGATGGCGCGGGCTCGATTGATCGGAATCGCAAAACCCAGACCAGCGCCAGGCCCGGAGCGCACCAGGGTGTTGATACCCACCACGTCTCCGGCGGCATTGAGCAACGGTCCACCGGAATTGCCCGGGTTGATTGCAGCATCGGTCTGAATCAAGTCGAGCCTCTTTCCCGAAATGCCCAGCTGGGAGACGTTGCGGTTCAGATTGCTGATGATGCCAAGCGTCACGGTGTTCTCCAGACCGAAGGGATTACCCACGGCAATCGCCCAGTCGCCGACCTGAAGACGATCGGAATCCCCAAGGGGTGCTGTCGGCCAGGGGCCGGATTCCGCCAACCGGATCACCGCGAGATCCGTGAGGGCGTCCTGGCCCAGCACCCGACCAGCCACACGACGACCATCAGGCAGTCCCACCATGACCTGGTCGGCCTTCTCCACGACATGGGCATTGGTGAGCACAAGCCCAGAGGACTCGAAGATCACACCACTGCCCTGACCGCGTTCCACCCTTGACCTGGGCGCAGCGGGTGACTGCAACCCGAAGAACCTCTGCAGAAAGGGATCCAGCATCAAACCACCAGGCAAGCCAGAGACGCCCGTGGAGCGCACGGTTCGCTGGGTTTCGAGGGTGACGACTGCGGGCCCGCTTCTCTGCACCGCCGATGCAACAAATGATTGGGGTGTCAGGGCCGCTGCCGCCGCGGAGGCCGCCTGGGCCGGGGGCAGACCCTGAGGGATCAACGCCAGGGGCCCGACGACAGCCGTGGCCACGAGCATTGACGCGGTGACGGGCCTGATCATGCTCGCAGAACAGCAAAACGCAGGTCCTGACGGTACGCAGAACAAAGGGGGGCGTCAGTCGCAATCCCCGACCAAACCATGACCGGATGCAACCCACGGCGCCATGGGCCCTGACGGCGATGATGGGAGCAAAGCTGGTCCGTACCGCTGGAGGCGAGCACCATGTTGAACAGCCTGTTCCCGATCCTCTACGGCGCCGCCTTCGTTTTTCTGCTCTGGCAGGCCTTTCGCGTGATGGGCCAGGGATTCCGAGCCGCGCGCAGCCCGAAAGACCGCACCGGTCAAATCACCGTGCATCCGGAGCTGCTCGATCAAGAGGGTCGTATCACAGAAGAGGACCTGCTCACAGTGCGTTTCAGTGGCGGGAGCGACTCCGAGGAGATGCCTGACGGAAGCAGGAACCACGACTGAATAAGGTTGGGTGATGGCGACCTTTGTCAGCGCCGGTCGGACTCGTAGGGGGAACTCCCAAGTGGATCAACGAACACGGATTGTGGCAGCGGTGATCAAATCCGTGAAACTGCCTCCACGGTTCCGACTGCGCCTCTTAAAGGAGGATCCGGTTCGCCTTGAGTTGAGCCTCACGCCCGCTTACGGGAAGCAACCCATCCAGGTGGGACTGGTGGAGTCTCTGGATCTGGTCGCGCGTCGTGATCGCGAAGGGAGGATCCCTAGGGATTTACAGGGCACCTGGGACTGGACAGTCCGCCATGGCGAGGTCAGCACTGGTGGTTGGAATCCCTATTTGAAAGAAGCACTGCAAACCATGTTCGAAACCGGTCTGCCCGCCATCGTTTACGAAGAGCTGACAGGCGAGGAATACCACCCTGTTGATGGGGCGAGGCATGTCCGCTGAGCCAAACGCCAGGCCCTCCTTGTAAAGGCGTACGAAGCGCTACAGCGCCTCACCCCAAGAAGAGCTAGACCGAAGGGACTACGGCCTTTAAGGTTTTCTTCATGGCCACGCTTCGCTTTTCTCTCAGTCCGCTGGTGAAACTCCTGGCAGCAATGGGAGCTCTCAGCAGCCTCCTGCTCCTGGGACTGCTCAACTTCCTCGGCTAATCCTCTTTGCCCACGACCGGTTCTCCCGAGTTTCCGATCGACCCGCTGCTTCCAGAGCTCTGCAGCTCGCTGACGGAAGGATCCACTGTGCTCCTGCAGGCTCCACCTGGGGCGGGAAAGACCACCCGTGTGCCCCTGGCCTTGCTTGGCGTGCTCAACGGATGCCCGCCCATGGGCAGGGGCATCCTGATGCTGGAGCCACGGCGGCTTGCCACCCGTGCCGCTGCCTGCCGATTAGCTGAGGCACTCGGGGAATCCCCTGGCGAGCGAATTGGCTACGCCGTCCGTCATGAGCAGCGGTCCTCGTCAATCACCGAATGCGAGGTGGTGACCACGGGACTGTTCCTTCGACGCCTTCAAAGCGACCCGGAACTCAGTGGCATTGGCTGCGTGATTTTCGATGAATTCCACGAACGGGGCCGGGACAACGATCTAGCCCTCGCTCTCGTGCGGGATGTCCGCCATCACCTGAGGCCGGATCTGCGCCTGTTGCTGATGTCAGCCACGCTCAATCTGGAATCTCTGGTGGCGGAGTTGTCCGACGCCAAGGTGCTCACGAGCGCGGGGCGCTCGTATCCCGTCACCACCCATCACCTACCTCCGCGGGCGGGGGAACATCTGAGCAGCACGGTGATCCGGGCTCTGGAACAGCATGCCCTGCCCCTCGGCGCTACCGAGTTAGGGAGCCGCCACCAACCACCGACCGCGCTGGTGTTTCTGCCCGGCCTTAACGAGATCGACCAATGTGAGCGAGCGATCCAGGAATGCTCGAGCCTGGAGGGATGGCAGCTATGCAGCCTCCATGGCCAGCAGCCCCTGGAGGTTCAGACCCGTGCTCTGACTGCCTGTAGCAGCGAATGGCACGGACGGATTGTGCTGGCCACGGCCATTGCCGAAAGCTCCCTCACCCTTCATGGGGTGAGGCTGGTGATCGACAGCGGCCTCAGTCGACGCAGTCGATACGACCCTGAAACGGGCATGGAAGGCCTGGAAACCGTGCCGACCTGCCTCGCTAGTGCTGATCAACGGCGAGGGAGAGCAGGGCGCCAGGCTCCTGGTCAATGCGTCCGCCTCTGGTCACCAGCGGAGCAACAGCGACGCCCGGAGCACGACACACCTGAGTTGCTGCGCTGCGATCCTCAGCCTCTGGTGCTTGACCTGGCGCTCTGGGGAGCCGGTCTCGGAGAGCAGCTGCACTGGCTGGATCCTCCGCCCCGGCCCTCCCTCCAGGAGGGATTGCACCATCTCGTCGGGCTGGGGGCCTTGACCCCAGAAGGCCTTCCAAGCGATGCCGGTCGGCAACTGGCAGGCATCGGGACCCACCCCCGTCTGGGGATGCTCTTACTCCATGCCCGCGCGTGGAAGCGCTCTCGACTGGGGGCCGACCTTGCCGCTCTGCTGAGCGAGCGGGACCCCCTCACTTCCAACGAGCATGGCAGCGACCTTGGGGCCAGGCTGCAGCTGCTGAAGAAGGGCCGGAACGACCGGATCCACAGCATCCGACAACTCAGCCGGCAGCTCTATCAACAACTGGAAGCGCTGCCAGCCCTGCGGGCGCAGGCGCTCCCCCATGCTGGACAGCCACCCGCGGCTGATTGCAGTGATGAGCTGGTGGCGGCCTTACTGCTGGCAACGGCATTCCCGGAGTGGGTGGCTTTACAGCGCGCCGAACGATCGAGCAGCTATCAGCTGCGCCAGGGCCGGGGGGCAGTGCTGACAGCGGAGGACCCCCTGCAGGCGTCAGCGGCCCTCGCAGTAGCGCGTCTCGACCTCGGGCGGGTCAATGCCCGGATCCGGCTCGCCCTGCCCCTCCCCATCTCCTGGCTTGAAGACCTGGCCAGGCGCGAGGGTGAATGGCAGGAAACGGTGGCTTTGGATGAGGGACGGGTCCGATCGCGGCGGAACCTTCAACTGGGAGCCCTCACCCTCCAGTCTTTGCCCCAACAGAGGCCCGATCCTGAACTGGCTTGCTCTCTACTCCTCGATCACCTAGGCCATGCGGGCCTGGAGACGCTCCCCTGGGGCCCGCGCAGCCAACAGCTGCGTGAACGACTCGCGCTTCTGCATCAGCACAGAGGTCTCCCCTGGCCCGCACGCGACTGGGAGTCTTTGGCCAGGGACCTGCCGGAGTGGCTCGGCCCCTCGTTACTGGGCTGCACAGGCTTGGGCGACTTCAGAGAAGACCAGCTGATCGAGGCTCTCTGGGGAGAGGTGTCCTGGCAGCAACGACAGTCACTGAACCAACTATTGCCGGAGTCGCTTCTGATCCCGTCCGGTCGTCAGGCCAGGCTCGACTACCGAGACGGAGAGGTCTGCCTGGCCGTCAAGCTGCAGGAGATGTTTGGCTGCCTGGAGACCCCAAGGGTGCTGGAGGGACGTCTCCCTGTGACGCTCGAGCTGCTCTCGCCAGCGGGGCGCCCCTTACAGAGAACCCAGGATCTGGAGGGCTTCTGGAGGGGCAGCTACCACGATGTTCGCCGGGACATGCGTGGCCGTTACCCCAAACATCCCTGGCCTGATGACCCCACCACCGCGATCGCAACCGCTGGGACGAACAAGCGCCGTTAACCGCGAAGCAAGAGGGGGGATCCGCACCCAAAGCGGCCCCGATGTGCCGCTCAAGACAGTCAACAAAACTCAAACCTTTGTTACATTGATTGGGCAGGTCCCTTTTTCTTCGCCATGTCTGACAACGCACAAGCCCGCTTCGGTTTCGTGAACTTCGCTGAGACCTGGAACGGACGTCTCGCCATGCTCGGCTTCGTGATCGGCCTCGGCACCGAACTGCTGACCGGCCAGGGCATCCTCACCCAGATCGGCCTGGGCTGATCGAACCCAGACGCTGCATGCGTCGTTCAAGGCCCCGCCACGGCGGGGCCTTTTTCATGTCAAAGCGCATCCCAACCGGTGCTGCGAGAGAGTATCTGGATTGCTTCGATCGTTTGTGCCGCGTCTTTTCGCCAGCAACCGCCGGGACGGAGCCCGGTTGTTGAGTAGCGCCCTCGTGCTTCTCGCCATCTGCGCCACCCAAATCCAAAGCCCCTGGGGCCTCACCCTGACCCTCATTTTCAGCGCCCTCTGTCTCTACTGGGGCATGGCCTATCGGCACCTTGACCACTGACGCTCCCCCCACCTATTCGGTTGCTGAACTCAATGCCGCGATCGGCAGCTTGCTGGAACGGGGGTTCGCCCCGCGGTTTCTCGTTCAAGCGACGGCATCAAGGCCTCAGATCAAAAAAGGCCATCTCTGGCTGACTCTCACGGACGGAAACGCCAGCATCACAGCTGTGGTTTGGGCCTCCAAGCTTCAGCAACTCAACTTCGTTCCAGGCGACGGCGATGGCGTTGTGGTGGTGGGCAAGCTCAACTTCTGGGCCGCTCGGGCGAGCTTGGCGGTGCAGGTGCTCGACCTGAGGCCCAGTCTCACCACCGTGATGCGCCGTTTTGAGGAAGTGCGCGAGCAATTGCTGCAAGAAGGCCTGATCGATCCGAGTCGGCAACGAGCTCTTCCCCGCTACCCCCGGCGCGTCGCGCTGCTCACGAGCAGTCCCAGTTCAGCACTCGCAGACATGCTGCGAACCGCGAGGGAGCGCTGGCCCTTGACCAGTCTGCTGCTACTACCGATCCCAGTGCAGGGTGACGTAGCGCAGCAGATCGTGCAGCGATTGCAACGCCTTGCCGAGGCCCAGCCAAGACTGGCTCTCGATGCCATCGTTCTGGCTCGGGGCGGTGGCAGCCGTGAAGATCTGATGGTTTTCGATGACGCCGACGTCTGTCGACAGCTCGCCATGAGCCCAGTGCCTCTGATCACTGGAATCGGCCACGAAGACGACCTCACCGTCGCCGACCTCGTGGCCGATCACCGAGCCGCGACGCCCACGGCAGCAATCGTTCAGCTGCTTCCGTCGAGAGAGCACGCCCTCGCAGACGTACATCAGCGCCAACGCCACTGGCGAGATCAACAGGCATGGGCTCTGAAGCGAGAACGCCAGAAACTGAACCAACGCTTTGAAAACTGGTCGCTGCACCACCCCCGTCGACTGCTCGAACGCATGAGGGTGCAGCTCAATCAACGGATGAAGCTCCTCTCTGCGCTCGCTCCAGAACGCTGGTTGGCCCGCGGCTTTGCCATTCTTGAAACGGCCGATGGGCGCCCCTTGCGCAGCATCACGGAGGTGCAGCCCCCACAAGAGCTTCTGGTCAGGCTCAGCGACGGCCAAGTTGTGGTCGAAGCCAAAGCCGTGAAACCAGGATCACAACGCTGAACTCTCCAAACCGCACTGTCCCCACTCCGCGCACACCATGGCTGCAAAAAGCAAAGCAAGCCGAGCCAGCAACGGCAGCATCGATCCCCAGCAGGAGGAGGAGACTTGGCGGAAGGATGCCGATCACCTGAGCTACGAAGAAGCTCTTCAGGCAGCCGATCTCCTCCTCAGCCACCTTCAGAACGACACCCTGCCTCTGTCTGAACTGGAACGAGCCCATCGACGGGGCCAGATCTATCTCGAACATTGCCAGTCACTGCTGGCACAGGTGGAACAATCCGTCCAGGAGCTAGATCCGGAGACGATGATGCCTCAAACACACGACAAGAAAGCAGCTGATGCATCGCCCTGAACTTCTGCGCTGGATCTATCTGCTGCTGGCTGTTGCAGGAGCGATCCTTCCCTGGCAAGCGAATCTGGAATTCATGCAGGCCAGCGGCGACCCTATGGCCTTGATGCAATTCATTCAAGATGCCAACGCCAACGACGCCGCCCGCTCGCTCAGCCGGGATCTGCTGATTGGAGCCAGTGCCATCACCATCTGGATCGCGGTGGAAGGGCGTCGCTTGCAGATGAAGGGCTGGTGGATCACGTTGATTGCCTGCGTCATGATCTCCTTTGCATGCGGTGCGCCCCTGTTTCTCCATCTGCGCGAACGACGCCTTGCCGAACTGGCAGACGCTGAGCAGTCCTGAGGCTGATCAACACTCAAACCTGATCAGGAGTCCACATCCTGGGCTTGCACATCAATGGTCATGGCACTGGCAGGTGCCGAATCAGTGCTCGGATCAGCAACGGTTAGCGGAGACCCGCAAACCGAACAACTCTCTCCGCTCGAGAGGTTCATCGCCCCGCAGGCTGGGCAGGCCTGCATCCGACTCTGAAGCAATCGCCAGCCCAACCAACCAGCTCCACCAAGAATCAACGGGAGGGCAAGCAGCACCAACAGCAGCCCCCCTGCCACATCGAGCAGCACCCGACCTGCTGCAGTTGGCAGCAAGATCAGCAGCAGCAGTCCGATCCAAAGCAGGGAGGAAGAACGGGGCACAGGCCAAACCAGGAAGACCGGATCTCAGTGTCGCTGATCCACACCGAGGCTGAGGCGTCGTTTCGCCAGCACCACACTCCAACACTGGCCGAAATAGATCACAACACCAACCATCCACACCCAGAGAGTGAGCACCAGAACGCTGCCAATCACTCCATAGGCCTGGAAGCGAACGCCGAGGGAGAGGATGCTGCGACTCACGGCAAGATTGAGAATGGTGAGCAGCACACCGATCAAAACGGCCCCTGGAATGAGGGGACGCAGAGGGACGCGCCGGCTAGGCAGCAGGAACTGGAGCAGAAGGGCCATGCCAGCAAAACCAAGACAAGGAATCAAATAACGACCAAACGTCAGCACGGGAATATGTGCGAAAAAAGACTCAAGCCAAGGCAAAGAGCGCAACGAATCATCGAGTGCCGCTGCATGAATCATGCGTAGATTGGCGCTGATTTGATCAAGAACAATCAGAAGCCCAACAAAGATCACCACAAAGAATGCTTCAAGCCGGACCCGGAGAAACTGAACAACTTGCTGATACCAGTTCGCATCAGCAGGTGAATCTGGGAAATAGTCAAACCAAATCCGATCAGCACCTCGCTGCAAAGTCAAATAAACATTCCCGGCGGTGACAAGCAGGACACCTGCACCAAGAAGGCCAGCACCAAAGCCCTGCCGCACAAGCTTTTCAAGAGTAACTTGAACAAGCGCTACAGCGGAAGGGGGGAGTACGCCGGCGGTGTAATCAATGATCTGCTGATCCAGCCCTTCTTGGCGTCCAAGAAACCAAGAAGCAACCGAAAGAGCTATCAGCAACAAAGGGAAAATGGATTGAAGCGTGTAATAGGCAAAGGCAGCACTGAGATCAACACAATCACAGCGCGACCAACGCGCATAGGCCTGCCATAGGCTTCGGATCAAGCGCTTCCAGGCCAACCAACGCCGCATCCAAGCCATGGGTCCAGTGACCAAACGGTAGCGCGTGGGGGAGTCTGCCAACAAAAAAGCCACCCTTACGGGTGGCTTTCCTGCAACGTTGCAATGGTTCTCCATTCGCTAAACGTTGATTTTGAGAATTGTTTTACCTGGCATCGAGCTATTTTCTCAGGGGGCTACCCCCCAAA